>NZ_CANLCN010000029.1:0-46864 GCF_947489045.1 Saccharicrinis aurantiacus | reverse complement strand
GCTATGAGTCATTTTAAGGCGGAGCCCAATGACTCTGACCACGCCCAGAGGACGTGGTTTTTTATATTAGAATAAACAGAATAGGTCATATAGGTAATCTTATCTGAATTTAAAGAATTGATGTTTCGCAATAGTTCAAGTTTCATCGTCACTAAATAATTTATACCATCTATTCTTGTGTGAGCAATTACAACAACATCTGAAGGTGTGCCTGCTTTTTTTCTACGCCAAATACCTAGCGGGGTATTTACTTAATAAAATTGATGTTTAAAATGGTTAACCCTACCCTCCCCATTCGCGCTGATTTGTAATCGTATTGCAGAAATATTTATTCTAAAGAATAAACCAATACGTGTGACCATTCTTATAATTGTCTCACAACTAAATATTATAACCTAAACAAATAAACCTTATTCTATGTCACTACTGCAAAAGCTAAGTTTATGCTTAATAGTTATGCTATCCGCTAGCCAAATTAATGCTCAAGATCTTTTAATAAAAACCAATAATGATTCAATATTTGGCATTGTAAAAGAAATTGGCGACCTCGAAATTAAATACACGAACCCAGATGTAAGTGAAACCATATTATTTGGGATTGACAAAGCTGATGTAAGCAAAATTTTATTAGAAAATGGTAAAGAATTAACTTTTACCAAAGCCATTAACGACCCTGAAAAATACATCGAGAATAATAAAAACCTTCTAAAGGTCAATTTCCTATCTCCTTTATTTAATAGTTTAAACTTTAGCTATGAACGCAGTTTAGCTCCGGGTAGAAGTATTGAGGCTGCAATAGGAATAATAGGTGTTGGCTACGATATGGATGATACTAACGACCAGGGTGTATTTGCAAAAATAGGCTACAAGTTTATTAAAAGCCCCGATTATTATTTACGCGGTCAAAGATATGCACATCTGTTAAAGGGTGCTTATATTAGGCCTGAAATAGCCATTTCGTACTACCAATTTGATGAGTACTACTATTATTACGATTATAATGGTGGTTACGATAGTTATGGAGGTGGGTATAATTACAATAGCAGTACACCCACAGAAACAAACCTAATGTTTGCTATATTATTAAACTTTGGTAAGCAGTGGGTAATTGACAACGGCTTTGTGGTGGATACCTTTATTGGCTTTGGTTATGGCTTTGGTAATGACGATACTGAACATGGACTTCATAAAGCATTTATTGGTGCTGTTGATGAATTTCCGCTAGCGCTTACTATGGGCATTAGGTTTGGTTGGTGCTTTTAAGTAATTAGAATAATTCCCATACAGGTGCCTTGGAGATGGTTACAAAGCACTCTGCACAACTTACCACGCTCGCGCCAATTTGCAATAGGTGCAATAAAAGCATAAGCTTGCAGACGGAGTGTGAGCAATTGCAGCGGCATCCTTTGTGAGCCCATTATGGCGAAACAAAGATATAGCGGAAAGTGCGACCCGCGTTAACCATGGATGAGAGTTACTTACATGGTTATTAACGAGGGGCACACCATAATTATAATAATGAAACCATTTATTTATTGGAGGATTCCTTGTTTTATGCCGGTGATAAATTCGGCAATATCGCCTTGGCACAGAATGCTCTGGTCGGATATTTGGTAGTTGGCTTGCACATCGTCCATATTTACGCGGATGAGACATGCGTTTGTGAGCTGCTTTGATAATTGCTCAAAGGGCCAACGGATTATTGATGGTGTATTAAAACCTACGCCGAGCTCAAGAAATACTACCTTTTCTTGCTTTATTTGTCGTACATAATTGATGTAGTTATTGTTGGCCGTATGCCAATCGTCGTTTTCTACAAAGTACTGATCTTTGCGAAGGTGAGGCTCTAGGGCTTCGCCACAATTGGGGCAGATTGGTATGAGCGCACTGGGTATTTTACAGTTGCTTTGCTGCGCTGCCATATCGTTTACCATTTTATGGTTGTGGTACAAGGTATTGTTGCAGGGCTTGGAACACTGAAACATGCCATAATCGCCTTGCGTGGCAAATAGCTTGCTGGTATTGAATCCTGCTCTTTGAAATTGCGCATCTACATTGGTGGTTAGCACAAAATAATCTTTGTGTTGCACCACTTCTAGTAGGTCTTTATAAGGCTGACCAACCGGAGCATTGAAACGATTTATTAGAATATGACGCGAAAAGTATGCCCATCGTTCTTCGGGTGTAGCGAAGGGGTAAAAAGCTGCGGAGTACATATCACTTAAGGGATATTTACTGATGAAATCGGCAAAATTATCTTGAAAACGCTTTCCTCCATAATTTAATCCGGCGGCTGTTGATAGGCCAGATCCTGCGCCTATAATAATTTTATCGGCCGCTTTAATACAAGCTATGCTTTGCTCAATTATTTGTTTATCTATCATTTTGCGTTGGCTACTAAAGGTTTATACAATTCATTATCGACATGGGAATAAACATTAAATACCACTTTATTTATGGTGTTGGGATGTTTATGAAGCCACTGACTAACTGTATTTACTGCTATTTGTGCAGCAATATGAGCGGGAAAACCAAATACTCCGGTTGATATGCCGCAAAAAGCAATACTGTTTATCTGCGGCATTTCAGCACATGCTTGCAAACAACTTTCGTAAGCTTTGGCAAGTGCTGAGCGGTGCTGAGGACTTGCATTGCCGTTGGCTATAGGTCCTACGGTGTGTAATACAAATTTTGAAGGTAAATTATAGGCACGCGTAACTTTTACGGCTCCTGTTGGCTCATCGAAACCCTGAAGCTGCATAATAGTATTACAATCATCGCGCAATTGAACACCCGCTGCACTATGTATGGCATTATCGATACAGGCATGCAAAGGACTAAAACAACCTAGCATTTGACTATTGGCAGCGTTTACAATAGCATCGGTAGCTATAGTGGTAATATCGCCCTGCCAAACACTAAGTGCTGTGCCCTTAATATTATTTAATATGGCTGTAGAATCCGCACTGATTACTTGCTTTTCGTTAAGCTCTAACTGAAGTAACTGATTGAGTGTTTCAATATTCTGCGCATCTAAAACTTGTGGATGCAGTGTATTTAATTTAGCATGTAGCGCTCGTCGTTTATCGGCATAGCTATGGGCACTCTCAAGGCCTAATGTTAACAATAAAGAATTAAGCAGGGCTTCTTTGCTTTTACCACTTGGCGTTGATGCAATATAGGGCGAATGCAGATGTATTTGATTTGCGTAATCGCTAATTGTAAGTGCTTGTTTCATGTGTTCAAATTTATTTTTCAATAGTCACATGGAACTCTCAAATAAATTTAATCATCCTCTTGTGTGTAATTTGGATAATTAAATTTACATGTTCGTTTCATATGAGCATTATTTTAAGCCTGGATTATCTAATTCAAATTCGTCGATGGAAAGTGGGATTTCACTTTTAACCAATCGTACTTTTGATAAACTTCGTAAGTTACTTAAACCAATTGTAGCATCCTCAAAGCGATAAATGGCGTGGGTCCAATCGTATAAATCGTATTTTACCTCTAGTACTTTGTTGTACTTGGCAATATCATAAACTATTTGATAGAAATTATGTAACGATTCGTGCGAACTTTTAAATTTAACTTCCTCAATATAATAATTATGATGCCCAATTACCTGCTGCTTACTTCCCACAAACCGTCCTAGCTTTATGTATCTGCTTTGATTGTGCGTTGCGAAATATGACACAAGAATTATGAGTAATATAATGACAAGGAGAATCATAAGCAATTGATGAAAACATTTTAAAATATAGAAAAACCGACCTCGCTAACTTGTGCGAGATCAGTTCTTATGTATTCGCAATATTAGAAGTTAAACTTACCGTTGGTATTTTTAGCTTCTGAATCGGGTACAATTTTTTGAATGGTATCCCAATGCTCTACTACTTTTCCGTCTTCTATTCTGAATAAATCGTAAAAGGCTACTTTCTCTTTCATAAATATTCCTTCAGAAACAGATAGTACAAAGTTTCCTTCGCCTAAAATGAAATGATTTTTTTCGAACACCATTGGCATGCCTGCTTCGGCTAGCGATTGTAGTCCTTCGCCTAAACCTGCTAGTCCATCTTTAATCCCAGGGTTATGTTGCAAATACTGTTCTGTTGAAATATACTCGGTAATTTTATCAGGATTGGCTCCAAAGAAAACATCTTTTATCAGCTTGCTTACCAATTCTTTATTGGCCGCTGTTTTATCAAGGTCAACTACTTTTGTTGTTCCATCAGTTTGGGTACGGCCCGATGCTGTTTCTTGAGCTATTTCTTGCAAATTATCCCAATGTTCAACAATTAAACCGTCCTCGAAACGAAATATATCGATACCTATTTTGGGTCCAAAAAAGTTATACTCGGTATGTGCAATTACATAGTCGCCATCTTCGAAAACACGAACGGTATTGGCTCTGGCACTACCTTCGGGCAAGGCATGAAGAACGGCGCCAAATCCGGCTAAACCATCTGCTACGCCTTGGTTATGCTGTATGTATTTATTGGGGTTAATATAGGCAGCTGCCGAAGGATCGCCTGTTTCTATACTTTTTATTAATGCTACTACTTTTTCTTTGTTTGAAATTTCCATTTGTTTAGATTTTTTATTGTTATTATTTATTGCGCTTAGCGATGAGAATGCCAGTACTAAAATGCTTAATGCTACTGTTAATGTTTTCATGATCAATTGTTTTAATTTGAGTTATCAATTATTTACATTACAAAGATGCGGCAATAAGCAAAGGCGATAAAGGTAAGTTTGAGCCCTTAAATGATAGATTTGCGCCAAGGGCTGATTTTTGGGGATGAATGACGTGAGATGTAAGAATATTAGCACAAAAAAAAAGCAGAACCATTAGGTAAATGATGCTGCTTTTGATTAGTAATTATAAAATTTGAATCCAAAGTTGTGATTTGTTAATAAGCACTAAGGGATTTCATCCCTTAAACCCTGACTTACTTTTTGTTCTTGATGACAAAAACTAAGCCTACCTGCCGGTAGGCAGGGAAAAAACATCAAGGCTGCTTTTTAAATATCTTTTTTATTATGCTAAAACTTAAGTGCGGCTGGGCGATCTTCGAGCAAAGCTCTCAGCTTCCCAGTCTTACTAAAGTTTTAACACAAACAAAAGTCATTTAAAAATGAGGCCAACAAAACAAGGCGCTCTAAATAAACTTTTTCAATTCTTGATTTCTATTAGTTATTTTCTCTAAACTCTGAAGGTGTAGCATTAGCATGTTTTCTGAAATACTTTATAAAGTTGGTGGGTTCATCATAACCTAGCTCATAAGCAATTTCCTTTATGGCCTGATTACTATGCACCAATAATCGCTTGGCTTCGAGCACTACTCGCTCATCAATAATTTGCTTTGGGGTTTTGGCAAGTAAAGCGCTACATGCCTTGTTTAGCTGCTTATCGGATAGGCTTAACTCCGAGGCATAATAATGAACGGACTTCTCCTGCCTAAAGTTTTGTTCTAACAGATCTTTAAACAAAACCACATAATCGAGATTGGCACTTGGGGCTAGTTCTTTAAATCCTTGCTTGCGCATTTCGCGTTCAGAGATGAGCAAAAATACATGCAATAGATTATGCAATATCATATTCTGCGCACTATCGGGCTCTTTGATAAACTCGGTTTCAATGGCATTTACCAAGGCTTTTAACCCTGCTGCTTGCATACTAATTTTAAACCGTGCGGTTTGATACAAATCGCTAAACAGCATACTGGTGTTTAGATATTGCAAATCGTGATGGTTTTTACAAAAGAAGGTATTGGTAAAAATAATACACTTGCCTTGGTAGTTACAGTTAATGTCGTACTTATTAACACTATTTTGGGCTACAAATATTACGGTATTATCTTCCACTTCAACCGGACTAAAATCAACGTAATGTGTACCACTTCCCTTCTCAATCCATAAAATATGGTAAAACTGTGCACGATGCGCAACAGTCATCATTTCCTTTTTGCGAGAAAGAATTTCTTCTAAATCCAGAATCTCGAATTCGTGATTGAGGCCTTCTTTAAAGTGATATCTTTTTATGATGTCGTCCATTGTTCTGTATTTATAGATAAAGGTAGAAAAACAAGATAAATAATGTATACAGATAGAATTTATAATAGAATAGCTAGGACATTAAGTTAAATTTATATATTTGCATCAACTTAAGTTAAATAGGTATCTTATAATACCTAGTAACCCTAATCACCTATACTATGAATAACATTAATTCCATCCCAGAAGGTAAACTGAGATTCGACACCCTTGATATAGCAAAAGGGTTAGGTATAATACTAGTCGTTTATGGACATGTTGCACGGGGCATTAATTCATCAGGAATTGAGTTTAAACTATTTGAGAAGTTTGATAATGCTATTTATGCATTTCACATGCCATTATTTTTTCTGATTTCAGGTTTTCTTTTTCAAAAAAGCATTAGTAAACCGAAAAAAAGAATTTTCTTATCAAAACTTGATACGATATTATACCCTTACTTGATTTGGAGCTTTTTGCAAATATGCATTCAGTATATTCTATCCAATTTAATTAACGGAACTGTTGATATTATTGATGTATATACTTTTTTTCTACCTAGATCACAATTTTGGTTTTTACTTGCATTATTTGCAATTATGACAATAACATTGTTCTTAACAAAACGGCATAAAAATTTATATCTATTAGTATCATCTATCTTATCTATCCTTTTGATAATTATTCCTCTTAATCTAGAATTTGCAGATCAAATCACTGGCAACATATTGTTTTTTAACATAGGAATAGTCTTAAGTACAAATAGACCAAAATTTTATAAACTAATTGAAAATAGAACCCTTTTAATTATTAATAGCATCATATTTATAGTCTTAGAGATATTGTTATTTAATTTAAAAGAATCTTCTATAATTAATCAATTAATATTAGCAATCAGTGGCAGCATTCTCATAATTCAAATCTCCAATAAGAGATTCATGAATATAAATTTCCTAAAAGAACTTGGCCAACAATCGCTTGTAATATATATCCTACATATACTTGTTGGTAGTGGTACCAGAGTGATTCTATTAAAAATATTCAAATTAGATAATTTACACGTTCATCTATTCATTGGTACATTATTTGGAGTTTTTATCCCATTCCTATTGTATAAACTTGGTTTTACAAAACGATTAAGTTTCCTTTTCACCCCTCCTAAAGCAAAAGAGAAAGACACCTCTACTGATAAAAACATTAACGAAGTATACCAATAACCTAAGTATGAGAACTTAAATCTTTAAGGTTATCTAACAGCATTGTTATGTAAGCGATTGCAGCGGCATCCTTTGTGAGCCCCCTTTGGCGAAACAAAGATATAGCGGAAAGCGCGACCCGAGTTTTTCACGAGGGGCACACCATAATCACATTATTAATAAATATTTCCTCTGCAAGTATAAATTGTGTTTATAGCGGTTTGCTACAGTTTTTACCCATGTATTTTACTTACACTCCCCCCTGCTTTATTAAAACCAAGGTTAGCGTACCATATATATTAAATCTATATTTACATCGTTTACTATAATTATTATTTTTAATGATGACAAAATTAAAAACCCTATCAACACTAGTTTTAATGTGCAGTGTAGCAATTTGCTTTGCACAAAAAAAACCCACCTTTAAACGAGGTGAAGATCCAAAACCCAAAGACAAAAGATGGGTACTTATTGAAGAAATGTCGGATGAGTTTAATGGTGATGAAATTGATGAAAAAAAATGGCAAATCTCCGGACAAGGATGGATTGGACGCCCTCCCGGTCTCTTCTTAGCTGAAAATATTAAGCTTAAAGACGGACTACTTCATGCAGAAACCTGTTTACTCAAAGACTCTGTTGTTAAAAACAATAAAACTTATACCCACGGTGGAGCCTATGTGGGCTCAAGAGCAGGGACTACGTATGGCTATTTTGAGGCTAGAATGAAAGCCAACAAAACATTTATGTCTTCAACTTTTTGGCTTATTAATAGTGCAAGAGGCAAAAAAGGTTGCGATAAACGAACTACGGAGCTGGATATACAAGAGTGTGTTGGAACCATAACCGGAAAAGGAAAATGGCTACAAGGATTTAACGAGAGAATGAACGCTAACAACCACAGCCGAAATATTCCGGAAGGTTGTGACTACAAAAAAGGAACTGCGCCTGTAAAAGGTAACTTGAAAAATGGATTGGTAACAGACGATTTCCATGTTTATGCGGTTTGGTGGAAAAGTAAAAGTGAGATTCTTTTTTTCCAAGATGGAGAATTGCTTGGTACTACAGCACCTCCTGCCGATTTTGACCTAGAAATGCATCTTAGAATGGTGGTAGAAACTTACGATTGGAATCCGGTACCCGAAGGTGGTGGAATGGACTTTAACCTCCAAGATCGCACAACATACTATGACTGGGTGAGATCATGGAAACTAGAAGATAAGTAAAACCAGGCTTAGGCAGCAACTTATTTAAGAGCATTATACTAATTCTACATAAAAATAGAATTGATATTACATCATAAAACAATAAGCCTTGGAGAACGAATTCTTCAAGGCTTATATATTTTATTGTACTCTTAGTATTTTTAGATGTTGGCCACTGCGCTGTTGATGCGTGCAATGGTTTCTTCTTTACCAATAAGTTCAGCAATGGTCATTAAATCAGGACCGAAACCACCACCTACTAAGGCCAAACGGAAGGCATTCATCACCAACCCAAAACCTAGGCCTTTGGCTTCGATTTGCGCTGCAATGGCTTCTTTAATGGCATCGGCATTCCAATCAGATACTTGCTCAAGTACGGTTGGTAATTCTGTCATAAAAGCTGGCACATCGCCTTTCCAACGTTTTTTTACCACTTTGGCATCGTACTCAACCGGCGCTTGGAAAAAGAAGAAGGTTTGCTCCCATAAATCGGCCACAAAAGTAGCACGCTCTTTTACCAATGCAATGGCTTGGATCACCAAAGCTTTATCGGCTGATACACTTTTTTCGGCCAATATCGGCTCAAATAAAGTATAGATCTCCTCGTCGGATTTTGATACCAAATATTGGTGATTGAACCACTTGGCTTTTTCGGGATCAAAACGTGCGCCTGACTTATTAACACGCTCCAAAGAGAAGGCTTGTATTAACTCGTCCATGGTGAAAATTTCTTTCTCGGTACCATCGTTCCAACCCAATAGCGATAATAGATTTACAACGGCATCGGGCAAATAACCCGACTCGCGGTAACCTGAGGCTACTTCGCCACCTTCAGGACGCCACTCGATTGGGAACACTGGGAAACCTGCTTTATCGCCATCACGCTTGCTTAGTTTTCCTTTTCCGGTAGGCTTTAAAATTAATGGCAGGTGCGCAAATTCGGGGCGCTCGTTCTCCCATCCTAAAGCTTTATATAACATTACGTGCAGTGGCATTGATGGTAACCACTCTTCACCACGTATAACGTGCGATATTTTCATTTGGTAATCGTCGACCACATTGGCCAAGTGATAGGTTGGTAAACCATCTGACTTAAAGATTACCTTATCATCGAGAATTGAGGTGTTGAATCTTACTTCACCACGAATTAAATCTGTTGCTTTAACTTCGGTATCCTCGGGCATTTTAAAACGAACCACATAAGGTGTTCCGTCGGCAATTAATTGCTTAACCTCGTCGGCTGATAGCGATAGTGAGTTGCGTAGGTCTTTACGCGTGTGCATGTCGTACGAAAACTTACTTTTTTCAGCTTCGGCCTTTTCGCGTAAAGCGTCTAACTCTTCAGCTGTATCGAAGGCGTAATACGCCCAACCGTCGTTAATTAATTGATCGGTATAAGAAAGGTAAATTTCTTTGCGCTCCGATTGCTTATATGGGCCATACTCGCCACCTTGTGCCACACCCTCATCGATAGTCATACCCAACCACCCAAGAGATTCGTTGATGTATGCTTCTGCTCCTTCAACAAATCGGGTTTGATCGGTATCTTCGATACGAAGAATGAAATCGCCACCATGCTTTTTGGCAAATAAATAATTGAATAACGCTGTACGAACGCCACCTATATGTAATGGTCCTGTTGGACTTGGGGCAAAACGAACTCTTACCTTTCTGTCAGTCATATCTTATTTTTTTTGCAAAGATAATTGAAAAACAGATACTACAAAGGTGTATTGATAAGAGTTGGTATAAAACAAAAAAGCGGAAAGGTTAAAAACCAATCCGCTTACTTTATTATATTTTAGATATCTAAATTATCCACATTTAGATGAACCACAATCGTGACAAATCAAACAACCTTCTTGATAAGTTAAGTTTTCTGATTTACAGTTTTCACAAGTTCCTTTTTTAGCTTTTGTTCCGTCTGGAATATATTTTTTAAGTGCGCGCTCAACACCATTCTTCCAGGTATTGATAGACTCACTATCTAACTGAAGACCTGAAACTAAGTTAATGGCATCTGGAATTGGCATTCCGTGACGAAGAACTCCTGAAATTAATTTGGCGTAGTTCCAGAATTCCTTATCAAACTTATGACTTAAACCTTCAATGGTTGTTTTATAACCACGCTTGTTTTGAAATTGGAAATCGTAACGTGATGTTCCATCCTCATCTCTACTCTTAATGATTGTACCGTTCTGAACTGATTTTGGTAATAAGATACCATCCTCATCATCAGCTAAACCAGTAAATATCTCGTAAGGATTTCCATCAATTAATCCTACAAAAGCAATCCACTTTTCTTTATTATTTTGGAAACGAACTACATCTGCTTCAAGCTCAATAGGACGTTTTTTCATAATCGTCATCTTCTCTTCTTTCTCTTCCTCCTTTTTAGTATCAGCTACTAAAACTCCAGCACGAGAACCATCACGATAAACAGTAACACCCTTACATCCGCTTTTCCAAGCTTCAACATAAAGGTTACCCACCAACTCTTCAGTAGCATCAGCAGGTAAGTTAATGGTTACACTAATTGAGTGATCCACCCACTTTTGTACACCTCCTTGCATACGTACTTTATTCAACCAATCTACATCGTTAGAAGTAGCCTTATAATATGGAGATTCTGCAATAAGAACATCTAACTCTTCTTGCGTGTAATTTTTAGTTGTTGAATACCCTTTTGCTTCCATCCAAGTAACAAACTTATGATGGAATACAACATATTCTTCCCAACTATCGCCAACCTCATCAATAAAATCAACGCGAACTTCAGCATCATTAGGATTTACCTTACGACGACGCTTGTAAACTGGCATAAACACCGGCTCAATACCTGAAGAGGTTTGTGTCATTAAACTAGTAGTTCCGGTAGGGGCAATAGTTAATAAGGCAATATTTCTACGGCCATAAGTTTTCATATCTTTTGCCAACTGATGATCAGCCTCGAACAAGCGGTTGATGAAAGGATTTTGTGCTTCTTTTTTAGCATCAAAAATTGGGAATGCACCACGCTCTTTAGCCATACTCACTGATGAGCGATATGCAGCAAGAGCTAATTCTTTATGTACTTGAATAGAAAAATCAACAGCATCATCACTACCATAGCGTAATCCTAAAGCAGCTAACATATCACCTTCTGCAGTGATACCAACTCCTGTACGACGTCCTTCTTCCGCTTTAGTACGAATGTTAATCCATAGATTCTTTTCAACAGCCTTTACCTCTTCAGACTCAGGATCTTCGTCTATTTTTGCAATAATAGCATCAATCTTTTCTAATTCAAGATCGATAATATCATCCATGATACGTTGGGCATAACCCACATGTTTTTTGAATTTCTCAAAGTCGAATTTAGCCTTATCTGTAAATGGGTCGTTAACATACGAATATAAGTTAACTGCAATTAACCGACAGCTATCATATGGACATAATGGAATTTCACCACATGGGTTAGTTGATACTGTTCCGTAACCTAAATCTGCATACGAATCAGGTACCGACTCACGTATAATAGTATCCCAAAATAAGATACCTGGTTCAGCTGATTTCCATGCATTATGAACAATTTTATTCCACAATGAACTTGCATCAACCTCTTTTGTATATTTTGGATTTTTAGAATCTATTGGATATTGTTGACCATAAGGCGTACCATCAACAACAGATTGCATAAATCCATCATCTATTTTTACAGATACATTGGCTCCTGTAATCTTGCCCTGCTCTAACTTAGCATCAATAAACGACTCTGAATCAGGATGCTTAACTGATACACTTAACATTAATGCACCTCTACGACCGTCTTGTGCAACCTCACGAGTAGAGTTTGAGTAACGCTCCATAAAAGGTACAATACCTGTAGAAGTTAAGGCCGAATTCTTAACAGGAGAACCTTTCGGACGAATATGTGACAAATCATGCCCTACTCCACCTCTACGTTTCATTAACTGAACCTGCTCTTGGTCAATTTTCATAATACCTCCGTAAGAGTCAGATTTTCCATCATTACCAATTACAAAACAGTTAGATAGCGATCCAATTTGAAATTGATTTCCAATCCCTGCCATTGGTCCACCTTGAGGAACTATGTATTTAAATCGATCAAACAATTCAAACAACTCATCTTCCGACATTGGATTAGCATACTTCTTTTCGACTCTAGCAATTTCAGAAGCTAAACGACGGTGCATCATATTAGGATCTAATTCGTAGATATTACCATCTGAATCTTTCAGTGCGTATTTGTTAACCCAAACACGTGCTGCTAGCTCGTCACCTTCAAAATATTTTAATGCTGCTTCGAATGCATCATCATTTGTGTAGAGAGATGTTTTTTCATCGTTTTTTTTGCCGATTTGTGAAACTGCCATAGTATCGAAATTTATTAAGTATCTTATTTTGTTGTGATTATAAAAATTGGCTGTTGCTATTTTGTATGTTGTAAATGTAATGAAGGGAACTATTTTTGGCAAGGATAACTTTTAAACACAACGCAAAGTTGTCCAAAAAAACAAGCTTAAAACCTACTACACAACCCTTTATGTTTTTCAAAAAACTATAAAGTTGTCCAAAAAGTATTTTTTATCAACAGTTATCAACAAATAACTTCCAACTATTGGAATATATAAATAGAGAGTGTATGGTGATTTTTTTATAAATAAGACCCAAAAATGGTTAATTTCCTATAACAAGATTTTGCCTTCCAAAATATGGAAAAGTAATAAACACATCTCAATAATTATCTATAAAAAAGAAGATTTACGACTAACGGTCTACTCTAAAAGTTTTGATAGAATTGCCTGAGTTGCACCACGCATTTTAGTAACGTAATCTTTTGAGGCATCTTGAGCACTGTTTAAAACAACACTATCATTGAGTAGGGTATTTACGTTCGCATCAAACTCTGATTGGTTGTTAATACAGAAAGCTCCTTTTAATTCAATCAGATCACACGCCTCTTGATACTTTTTATATTTTGGCCCAAACAAAACAGGTAACCCAAAGGTACTTGCTTCAATTGTATTATGAATACCACTGCCAAAACCTCCTCCAATATATGCGATGGTTCCGTATTGATACATTGAGGAAAGCATACCCATTGTATCCACAATCAAAACCTGAATCTTTGACAAGTCAACTCCCTCAGCCTTGGTATAGCGTATACTTGGAACATTTAGCTGCGACTCAATTTGAGCAATATGATCTTCATGAATTTCGTGAGGCGCCAACAGTAGCTTTACATTTGGATTATTATGGATATAGTTTATTAATAACTTTTCGCCTGCAGGCCATGAACTACCACCAATGATCACCTTGCAATCACTTGTAAACTCTTTGACCAATTCGTAAGTCTTTGCATTTTTAGATATTTCGTATACACGATCAAAACGCGTATCTCCTGCAACTTCAACATTACTTATACTAATAGACTGTAATAAATTCTCTGATTGCTGGTCTTGCACGTAAAGTTTTGTAAAAAAAGTCAACATCTTTCGATTAAAACCTCCGTACCACTTAAAGAAGATATGTTCCGGGCGAAATATTGAAGATACAGAGTAAATCTCAATATTAAGATTTGACAGTGTTTTAAGATAATGATACCAAAACTCATATTTAACAAAGACAACTTTTCGAGGATTAATGGCTGAAATAAAACGCTTAACCAACTTTGGTTTATCTGCAGGCAAATAAAAAACATAATCAGCATACTCGTAGTCTTTCTGCACCTCATAACCCGAGGGCGAAAAAAAGGTAAGTACTATTTTCTGGGATGCATCCTTCTGTTTGATTGCCTCCATAATAGGCCTTCCTTGCTCAAATTCTCCTAATGATGCACAATGAATCCAAATGGTTTTTTCATTAAGGTTGAGGCTCTCTATTGCCTTCATAGTTTCTTTTCTACCATGATGAAGCTTGTTAGCCTTATCTTTAAATGGTGCCAAAACACGCAATACAAAACCGAAAAACTGAATTCCTAAATTATAGATGAGCAACATATCTTATTAAACTAGATTATAATTTTCGCAAAGGTAAATATTTGAGCATAAAAAAAGCCCTGCTAATGCAGAGCTTTATAATATGATAGTAATAAAATTACTTAGTTACAGCTTCAACACCTGGAAGAACTTTTCCTTCTAAGTACTCTAAAGAAGCACCACCACCTGTTGAAATATGGCTCATTTTGTCAGCTAATCCACTTTGGTTAACAGCAGCAACAGAATCACCACCACCAATAATAGAAGTTGCAGCAGAAGCAGCAACAGCTTCACAAACACCAAATGTTCCTTTTGAGAAGTTAGGCATTTCAAAACATCCCATTGGGCCATTCCAAACAATAGTTTTAGCACCTGCAATTTCTGCAGAATATGCTTTTACTGTATCAGGACCAACATCAAGTGCCATTCTTCCTTCTGGAATTTCAACACCTACAACTTGAATATCTGCATCATCAGCAAATTTGTCAGCAGCTAAGTTATCTGTAGGTAACATAAAGTTAACTCCTTTAGCTTTAGCATCAACTAAAATTTGTTTTGCAGTATCAATTAAATCATCCTCAACTAAAGAACCACCAATTCCGTGACCTTGAGCTTTTAAGAATGTATAAGCCATACCACCACCAATAAGGATAGTATCTACTTTTTCGATTAATGATTTTAATACCTCTAATTTACCAGAAACTTTAGCACCACCTACGATAGCAACAAAAGGACGCTCTGGATTAGAAACAGTATCACCTAAAAATTTGATTTCTTTATCTAACAGGTAACCTGCCATTTTTTCGTCGAAATATTTAGCGATAATAGTAGTAGAAGCGTGAGCACGGTGAGCTGTACCAAAAGCATCGTTTACATATACATCAGCTAATTCTGAAAGTTGCTTAGAGAATTCCTCTTCGCCTTTAGTCTCAGCATTGTGGAAACGTAAGTTTTCTAATAACATTACTTCTCCCATTTTAAGATCATCAGCCATAGCCTTAACCTCAGCACCAACACAGTCAGGAGCCATTTTTACATCAACACCTAATTTAGCAGATAAATGTGCTACCACGTGCTTTAATGAGAATTTTTCTTGTACTTCTCCCTTTGGACGACCAAGGTGAGACATTAAGATTACAGCACCACCGTCAGCTAATACTTTTTTGATAGTTGGAAGAGCTGCTAAAATACGAGTGTCATCAGTAATCTCGAATTTATCGTTTAACGGCACGTTAAAATCCACACGGATAATCGCCTTTTTTCCTGAGAAATTATAAGTTTCAATTGCAGGCATGTTAATAAAATTATATGGTTATTATAAAATAAAATTCAATTCAGTATGGTGCTATACCTTAACTCATAAACACCATTTATCACTTGTTGCGCAAATATAACCAAACTAAGTTTAAAAATGATATAAATTAGCTTTTAGAAAGCACTAACAAAAGTTAATTAACCCAGCTTAAATTGATCAATTAACACTTTTAAAGTTTCATCCTTAATTTTTGGTCCATATACAACAAACCAGTCGTTTAACAAATTTGCTCGGTTATAATCAAAACGCAATTCCGATTTCCAATTAATAAAACGAGCACCCGCAGCTTCAGCTACTGCCTGACCTGCGGCCGTATCCCATTCCATAGTAGGCCCAAGACGCGGATATATATCTGCAACACCTTCTGCTACTTTACAAATTTTTAATGAGCTCCCAACTGATAAGAAATCAATTGACCCATATTCATTTTTTAATAGATCAACAAACTCTTCAGTTTCTTTTGAGAGATGACTTACGCTTGCCATAACTTGTAGGCTAACATTATTGGCACGAGATGGAAGTTTAACCTTCTCCTGATTTAGAAAACTCGAACAATTTTCATTTTCCCAGTTACCTGATAGAATTACTTTAAAGGCCCCTTCTTCTAATGACCCATAATATAATTCACCCTTAGCCGGCACAAACACAACTCCTAAGACAGGATAGTTATTCTCAACCAAGGCAATATTTACGGTAAACTCACCCGTTTTTTTTATGAATTCTTTTGTGCCATCAATAGGGTCGACAACCCATAATTTATCCCAATCTTTTCTCGATTCATAAGAATCATGCTTACCCTCTTCGCTTAATATTGGAATTTGAGTTGAAGTTAAAGCCTCAACAATAATATTATGAGCAGCTTTATCAGCAAGGGTTAGAGGTGAATTATCGCCTTTAATCTCAACACCAAAATCACCACTTCTATAAATTTCCATTATTGCTTTACCCGCATTAACGGTAGCCTCAATGGCCTTATTTAATAAATCACTCATATTGTTATATTATTATTTTCATCTTACTTTTAGAGTTCCACCTAAAAGGTTCCTTACCAACACCTGAAATAGCAAGAAGGCCTGGCGAATTACCTTCTGATATTGCGCCAAAATTATTCCTATTAAAAAAGTCTAATATCGATTCGGAAGAAATTAAATCAGCATACGCATTATAATCTTCCGCATTTAACTCAGAAAAACTGGTCAATCGCGGTAAAGCTTTAATCAACTCATTTAGTTCAGAAATATTATTAAGGTCGCATTTTACAGAGATATTACCCGCTTTCACAAATTGTCTTAATCTCAATAATTGCTCCTCTATATCTTGCAAAAAGAAAGAGGAGGATACCGATGAAATTAGTTTAGGAACAACTAAACCATTTACGTGCTCCATAAAGGGTTCTTCAGAAAATTGAACACGCTCACGAACCTCAATAATTCTTCCAGAGGTATCAAAGGTGATAACCGGAAATTTACCAATACTATTGTCTGGTCTAAGGTAATAATGAGATGCTATTTTCCTCATTCAATAGAAGTGTATCAACGGGTGGAATAAATTCTAATTCAATTTGCTTAACACGAGCTTTTATCAACTCTGTTGTATCATGATTCAAAAGGTATCCCGATATTTTCACAATTGTATCATTACCCTCCTTACCAACAAATAACTCAGCTTTTGTATTATTATAAGTAGATGGCAGGTGATATTGTAATGTATCAAAACTACTATCCTTATACATGGCAATTAATTCTAACTTTACACTATCGGCTAAGTTCCCTTTTAGGAACTGATAAAAGGCACTTAATCGATAAGAGTCTGCATCAATAGTATCAACATCAAATTCAAAAGGAATTCTTCGATCAATAGTATCCTTATCATTAATACTAAATTTCTTATCAAGTTTCCAGATATTTCTACGCTCTTTCTCTTTGCGAATAGACTCTTCTTTCGCTTTTTGATCCTTAACTATCTGTTGCCATTCGGCCTCTTTATGCCCTAATTTTGAAAGAACACTTTCATAAACTTCTTGATAAATCTGAGGATGTGATAAATACCATGAAGTTATGGTATCAAATAATTCTTCTGTAAGATTATGCTTCTCCAATACACCTTGGTAATAAGCCGAAGCCTTAGAGTCAATATCTTTATTATTCAAACGTAACTGACTAATAGTCGCCTCTGATAAATGAACATCAGCAAGTATTTCAGCAAACTCTTCTTCATCGGGGAACCCCTTAGGTAGTCTATCTTGAATACAAGAGACCAAGCAAGTAGCTATTGCCAAAAGAATTATTAAATATTTCATATGCATAGAAGACAAAGTATAATGCTATTAATGCCCATCAGCTCTCACCATTGTACGAATGGTTTTTAGAAAGATTACAAAGTCTAATTTAAGAGACCAATTATCAATATAATCCAAATCCATTTTCATCCACTCCTCAAAGGAAATATTATTACGACCTGAAACCTGCCACGTACAAGTGATACCAGGTTTCATAGATAACCTACGCAGTTGCCAACGTTCGTATTCTTTTACCTCCTGCGGTACTGGTGGACGCGGACCTACAATGGACATGTCACCTAATAAAACATTGAAAAATTGAGGTAACTCATCTAAACTTGTTTTACGAAGAAACTTACCAATACTCGTAATCCTTGGATCATTTTTCATCTTAAAAACAGGACCGTCCATTTCATTATCCTCCATAAGCTTTTTCTTAAGCTCCTCGGCATTGGTTACCATTGTTCTAAACTTATAAGCATAAAATTTACGACCTCGTAAGCCAACCCTTTTTTGCTTAAAAAACACAGGCCCTTTAGAAGTAAACATTATCAACAAAGAAATAATTACAAATACAGGTGAGGCCAAAATTATAATAGTAAATGAAGTCATAAAATCAGCTACAGCCTTAATTCGCATTGCCAAATAATCCATAGGAGTATTTGCAATTGTTAATAAAGGCATGGTGCTATAATGATGTATATGCGCTTTACTTTTTAATTTATTAAAAAGAGGAGAGTACATTCTAAATGTTACACCAACTTCGGAACATGAGAAAATTAGTCGTTCGATGGCCTCAACATTCATACCATCTTCAATCAAAATTAACTCATCGATGGTTTTTTGCTCAAGAATCTGATCGATATCGCTATCCATAGACAACCATGTAAATTGATTGCCATATTTTTCCTTTAATTTTTCATCTCCTATGATAGCTGTAATCTTGTAGCCCCATTCTTTATATTTTATCACTTGATCAATAAAAGAACTGGCAGAATGATCACCCATAATAATTATAGACCGTGAGTTACGTCCATGTAATCGCGCCCTTTTAAAGAATGAATATATCAAAACTTTAAAACTGAACATTAACAGCAAATTTACACCAGCAAAATATATTAAAGGATCAATACCCACATAGTATAAATCAAAGCCAAGAACAGCTAAACCAAGAATACCAACACCAATGCCGACAAGACTTACACAATTAAAAAAAATAGCTGAGTATGGCCGAGATCTATGTATCTGTGCTAATCTAAAATACTTACCTAATGTAAACCAAACAAATGCTATAATGAGATGCAGTATAACAGAATCTTTATATCTAAGAAAGGAAAAATGACCAAAGTATAAAAATAAGGATAAGTTAAAAGATACCCATCCGATTAATACTTCTATGATTGCAAGAAAATTATTTACTACTGATTCTTTTTGTCTCAGCATCTATTTAAGTTTATGGTATTATTGATCAAATTTTAACAGCGTACAAAGATATAAAATTAACCGATGATACCATTTTCGTTTAAGAAAATATCAAAAACACTTAATTAAAAGGCTTATACTTTAAACCTAAAGACCAACCAAAACTATTATATAATTGTCCACCGTCATAAGCTATAGAACTAGAAAACTGAAGCTTATCCAACTTTTTTGGCATATAGTTTAATTCTAAAAAAGAATATACTTGTGTTTTACCACCTTTGTAGTAGTAATTATCAACTTCCTTCCAACTTTCTCTTGTAACATACTCTTCACTATAAGAGCCAAAATTATTTGTAATTGTTGTTTTAAAAAGATAGCTCAAATCAGGAGTTATATTCCCTTCTAGTCCAAGGTGAACTGCACGAACTCTGGTATTCATAAAAACTCTGCTATTTTTCCATTCTTCTTCTGGGTTATAAGCACTAGCCATATGATAAGTATGATACAAAGGATTCCCTATATTCTGTCCATGATAAGTCCAACTATTATAATAAACACCATTATTATTGTAGTCATCACGTCCTCCGAATTTATGTCCATTATTGGTTTCGTTTCTTATATGTTCCCAAACTTGGTCCTTTTGCCAACCTGTAGAAGTTTGATCAAAAACCTCATGCATAAAACGATCATAATCATCATTAATATCATCATCCCAAATAATAGCTCCCTGATTATGCCCATTATAAGAGACTGGATAATAAGGATCGGGAGTTCCTTGCCCTGACTGATGATCAGTCCTAATAAATTCTATACTAAATTTATTAAGCCACTTAATATCCTTAACATCAGCTATAACACCGATTTTAAAATCTTTATTATTAAATCGCCAAAAATTCATTCCTGAGCCATCCGCAAAAGGCTTTTGCAAATATGCTTGTACACCATGTTTACCAACATTAGTGTAAATCCCGAAATCCCAAAAACCTTCATGAGCACCTGCAGCATTCGTAGCTTCTCCCCCTCCTAAAGTTTCTGAACCTGAGGCAAAAAAAGTTGCCCAATAATCTACGGGTATTTTTGTCCCATCCGCTCTGACACCTCCATGTAAGGCACTATGAACGATTCCTGCATATGGTTGTATTTTTCCTTTACCAAAACGGCCGTAAGCCCATTTCTCATGCAATAGCACGTTGTCAGCGCTATTACCTTTACCATTTGACGTTCTATCATCATTTAATACACCCTCTGAGATACCTCCTCGAATTGCAAACCAATCATTTGTAAATCCTAATGGTAGATATTCATATATACCTACAGTCAACTTAGGAACAGGTCTTGCATTGCTATTATAAAGAAAACTACCTACAGTAATTCGATCATCATATGCAACAGGAGAGTAGGCTTCTTTACCTAGAGAGAAATTTAGAAAATTAAATGCTTTCCCACTAATAAATATTTCTTGAAGAAAACTATCATCAACCTTATCTTTTCCGACAACAGAAATACCGGTTTTTAAACTAATATTTCTATTATCAAGAATTTGATAAGACAAGCCTGCTTGTAGAAAAAAGTTTGACTGATCCAATGAAGAAACGATACCCCAGTTATTTACATGCTGATAGTGTGGAACAATTTGATCATTAGAGCTAACTAGTCCGAATGTATTAATATTAACATCTAACTTATCTTGAGAATTTACGAGAGGAAATATAAAAATTAGGCCAACTGCAAATAAACACCTCATTATCTTCATAACATTATTAAAATTGGTTTCTGAAAAAGTTTTAAAATAACCATACATCAAGATATTAGCATAAGGGATTAATTATAGTACTATAATGCTTACTATAAAAAATAAAGATTTCTGCTTACAGTAGCATAGTTACACCATTGCTTTCTAGGTTATATTTTAATACATCCCTTTATTGCCACAATCGTTAAACCAATCACGTAAACCATTCTCAAATCCATAAGGCAATTTAATACCACTTTTCTCTAACTTTTCTCCTGAGATATTAGTTGAAATCATCAGCTTTTTTACCCGATCAGGATGAATCCCAATCTTTTTTCCTCCCATAGCTCCAAGAATTTGAGAAGCAACAATCATTAATTTCGCACTAACCTTGAGTTTTGGTTCTTTTAAATTAGCTACTTTAGATATATGATGTACTATGTTATCTATCCGAGGAGCAGAAGGGTAACAGAAATTATATATCCCTGAATTAGTTTGGCCCAATTCAATTAATTGTAAACTAGCATAAACTAGATCTTTAACGTAAATACAAGCTTTTTGAGTATCTCTTCGTCCTGGATAAAAGAAGACTCCTTTTTCTATTGCTGTATACAAACGGGTGAAGTTACCACCTTCGCCAGTACCAAATATAACACCAGGTCTAAGAATAACCAATCGCCTGTTTTCCAAATCTTCTTTCTGCCATATTTGATGATTCTTCTCAGCAACTAATTTAGATATACCATATGGTGTATTTGGTGTTTCTAAGGTATCTTCTGTTTTATTTTCCTCTGAGGCACCATAAGGTGCTATTGAACTTGTAAAAATAATATTATCGATGCCTTTTTCAGAAGCAAAAGAACACACATTTTTAGAACCCTTAATATTAGTTTCAAAATAATCAAAATCAGGATGCCCAGGTGTTTTATGAATTGCAGCCAAATTAATTATTATATCACTTGACGAGAAGTCTCCCAAAATAGTGATAGGCAAACGTACATCCTGCTTGGGATCATCCTTAATATCATACGTTATAACAGTTCCTAAGTTATTTTCATTGATAAACGAAATAAAATGTGAACCTACAAATCCGGCAGAACCAAATATAATTATCTTCCTATCTTTCATTAAACTCCTTGTACTTTTGTGTAACAAATGACAATACTTTATCCTTAAATATCTGCTCTGAGAAATTTTCGGCATGTTTTCGAATTGCATTTTTATTCAGACTCCCTACTAAACTATCATTATTCTTTATACATTCTGTTATACTATCAGCAGTTTGTTCTTTAAAGAAATAACCAGAGACTCCTTCTTTTACAGTTTCAAGGGAACCTCCAACACCGTAAGCGATCACAGGAGTTCCGCAAGCCTGCGCTTCTACTGGTATGATACCAAAATCTTCGTTTGCAGCAAAAACAAAAGCCTTTGCTCTTTGCATATATGACTTGAGTGTATTAAAATCAACATATCCAAGCATCTGAATGTTCGCATTGGCTTTAGCTTGAATTTTTTTAAACTCTGGCCCATCACCAATAACCACTAATTTTTTTTCAGGCATTTTATTAAAAGCTTCTACTATAATGTCCATTCTTTTATAAGGAACCAATCTACTTGATGCTAAATAATAGTCTTCTTTTTCTTCATGCAGAGAAAAGGATGTAATGTCAACATTTGGGTAAATCGTGGTAGCAGTTCTTTTATACACTTTATTGATGCGTTTGGCAATATATTTTGAATTACTGATAAAGTGATCTACTCTAAAACTTGATGCTAAATCCCATATTCTTAAACGATGAAGTGTATATCTTGCAATAAAGCTTTTTAAACCTTTACTTAATCCCGCATCTTTCAAATATTGGTGGTGTAAGTCCCATGCATAACGCATTGGGGAGTGACAATAACAAATATGTAGCTGATTACTATTTGTTAATACACCTTTGGCAACAGCATGTGAAGAGGAAATAATTACATCATACTCATCTAAATTAAATTGTTCTATTGCGTATGAAAAAAAAGGCAAATAAACTCTGTATTTCTTTTTAGCAAATGGTAATTTCTGAATAAATGATGTGGTAACTTTATTATTATCAATTCCTAATTCATCGCAAACCTTAGGGTCAGATACCAAAGTGTAAATCTTGGCATTTGGGAAGATATCAGACAGGGCTTTCACAACTTTATCTGAACCTCCTACCGAGGTTAACCATTCTTGTATTATTGCTACTTTCATTTTTAAAGTAATTAGTAAACCTCACAGCAAATATACTGCCAAGCCAAACCCTCTATTAAAATTATTAGTTTGAAAATTCACACAAAAGTACAAAAGATGGTACTTAATGGAAATAAATTAACAAGCATTTATTAACAAACTATTAAAATATAGTAAAGCTAATGATACACTAATAAAACAATGGTTGCGTAAATTTTAAGCAAATAACTCTTTTAATATGGTTATATGCTGTTTTTGTGACACCTTCCAGTCAAATTTCTTTACATATTCTTGGGTATCTTTAGAAGAAGTTTTAAGGGGAGTAAGTTCAATTAAATCTCTTAATTTATTTGCATCAAATGGGTCAAAAAACTCAACATAGTCTCCACACACTTCAGGCATTGGTTGTGCTCTTGAACAAATAACTCTTGCGTTTGCTGACAAAGCCTCTAAAGGTGGCAATCCAAAACCTTCATATAGCGATGGAAATATAAAAGCCTCAGTGTTCTGATACAATGCAACTAAAACTTCATCATCAACAAAACCCGTGAACTTAACTCTTTCATTGCCTTCAACTAAATCTCTTAAGTTCTTATCTGCTTTTATAAAACCCTCTTTTTTTCCTACAATTACTAGGGTGAGGTTATTATTGCATTTAAAAAAAGCATCAATTACTACTTTCAAATTTTTATGCGGTTTAACATTACCAACACATAAGAGATACTTCCCTGTTGTTATAGGTGCAATTTTATTTGCTCCATCATTAATTTTCGAATTAAATTTATTAAAATCAACACCATTATAAACAACCTCTATCTTATCATTAAAGCCCAAATATTTAACTAATTCCTTTTTACTAAAGTTAGAAACAGTAATCACCTTATTTGACAACCGAACACTACTCCAATACAATATTTTTGCATATAAATATTCAACGTAAGAAAAGTAATTTCTGTTGGCTAAATGAAATGCGTCATGAATAGTAGTTACTCTATATTTGGCTCTTACAGGCATAAACGTAGATGCAAAATGTGGCGCCCAAAAAACATCACATTTCTCTACTTTAAAGGGGAGCAAAAGCTGGCCTATAGGTGAGTAAATTGAATACTTAAATTGAATTAGCGCAACATTATCGTATTTTAAATAAAATTTCGCATCTGACGTATTATTTACTATTAAATGAACACTCGCAAAGGCTTCAATTATACCATCTATAACTTCTCGAATATAACGTCCTATGCCTGATTCATTAATCATACGAGCATCTATTGTTATAGATTTAGTTTTAAGAATTGACATCATTACTCATTTTTATTAGCTAAGTTACCCTGTTTACTATAGTATATTTCTGCACCAACAGCTAAACCATAAAGCATCCAAATGTAAGGACGAAGAATGCTGGACTCGAAATTCATTATAAAAAGAACTGTTAATAATGCTGTACTAAATATTTTTTTGTATAAAGTATTTTTTATCCTCAAGCTCGAACGCACAATATTAACTAGGAATAAGGCAAAAATACCGAAAGCAATCCATCCTCCTTCAGCAATCAGTTCAATATACATGTTAATTACAGGTTTATCATAAGGAGATTCAATAGACGGATCAACATTGTAAAAATATTGACGTGGATTATCTCTTGAAGCACCCATACCAATACCAAAAAAATTCTCTTTAATAGTTTGAATTCCAAGCTGTACTCTAGGCCACCTATTTCCCGCCCTTCCAATTAATGTTTCGCGCAGATCTTCAGACTCAATAACCATTCGAATTGTTGATGCTAATAAATCTTCAGAATACTGTATGTAATAATAAACCCCGATAAAGGCAAGACAGGAGGCAATAATAAGGTAAGTAATTTCTCTTACAGATTTCTTCTTAAAAACATAATAAAACAAGAACACCATTAACATGATTAACATGTAATTAGCGCTTTGTGTAGATATTAAAACAACTAAAATTAGAAATATATCCAACAAAGATTTTTTTAAGCCTTTATTGAAAAAGTTTATAATCACATAACTAGTGTATAATATTAACGAGATTGCAAAATAAGATGGCTCAAAGTAAAATAGTTGAGCTCTTTCCTGAAGTCCTGCACCCCAGATAAGGGCAGCCAATATGATTTGGAAACGATAACAATAAACAATGATTAGTAGAGTACGAGATGTGCTTCTTTTTGCCGACTCTCGAAAATAAGTAAATATACAGAAGTAGGATATAAATACCCATATTATATAAATAAAGGACTTTACTTTTGTTGGTGAAAACAATACTGGAGGCAACAAAGCAATTGCAAATAATACAATCAATGCAATAGACCTATCGTAAAGAAGTTCATCTCTATTAAGAAACTTAATAGAGTATAACATTATTGGTATAAATGACACTCGCAATGAACCTCCTATTTGTGGTAAGTCCATTCCAACAAAAAAACAAAAGAGAAATAGAACTACATCTCCTTCATTAATCTTTATATTCAACTTGGACCAATCAAATTTACTCATATATTATTTCTCTTTACCAACAAGAACGTCACGATAAACACTTATATATTTTTCTATATCGCTAGTTTCATCAGACGCAATCATCTCTTTTATAGTATATTTTAAAGAATGAACATCGATAACCCCCATAGATATATCAGTAATTATATTAGTTAGTTCTATGCTTGAGTGATAAATAAAACCCGTTTCATTTTCACGAATCATTTCCCCTATTCCACCCCTACCTGTTGTAATTACAGGTATTCCATAAGAGTAAGCTTCGACTAAAACACGTGGAAATGGTTCATACCATATTGAAGGAATAATAAGCACATCAACTTGTTTGTAAAACTCATTCGAATCAACACGCCCTAGAAACTTAATCCTGCTATCACTCTTGGATTCTTGATAACACTCCTCAAAATAATTCCCTTTATTTTCACCTCCAATTAATAAATTCACATTACTTATTGTTGCTGATTTAAATGATTTAATCATCTCCAACACCCCCTTATTGGGATTTATTTGACCTATAAAACCAAAAGTAATGTTCTCAAGATTTATCTTCTTATTATAATTAACCAAAGGAGCCTGCGTACGAATTACATATTGTTTTGCATTAATAAATAATCCATATTTTAAATGTTCATTTAGCGTAAACTCACTAACGCCAACTACTGCATTAACATATTTACTCAATACCTTTTTGGGGTAAGATATTGATTTGCAAACAAAACATCGTTTTTCGCAAACCGTATTATTTAAAAATAAATTAGCATTCACACAAATACTTGCATAACTATTTAAAGTTAAAACCGTTGGTATATTTAGTTTTTTACAATGCTTCCAAATAGATGAAGGAATATCGCTTACGTTTCTGATATGCAAAACATCTGGTTTCTCTTGTACTAATATGTTCTTAATATCTTTAGGAATGCTTTGATTATAGGCTTCAGTAATATGCCAAATTGCTTTCTCTATTTTATTTTTTTGAGCTGACTCGCCAGACCAATATAGATTAGGTGTTTTTATGCGATAAACTTTTATTCCATCAATATATTCAATATCTCGACTCTCTTTATAAGCTGCTATAATAAAAACATCAATTCCTTTTTTAAGAAGCCCCTCAGCAAGCTGCTTAACTGAGTACTCTCCTCCTCCCTTATAATGTGGGTGATATGATGATGAAACAATACATATTTTCATTTTTCTTGTATTATTATTGAAATAATTTTTCGTAATCAACGATAATTTTTTCAAGTTTATAATTAGCTATGCAATCTAAAATAATTAATTCCGTATTCCACTTTTTAGATTGAGCCAATTTAATCGCATTCTCCAATACTTCCCCATCATACATATCTATAATTATACCGTTACTATTATTTATAATTTCGCTTATCCCTCCTTTATAATTATTAGCCAAAACCGGTAAACCGCAACAAAGTGCCTCTAAAACAGCATTTGGAAATCCCTCCCAGTGGGAGCTAGATAAAAACATATCAGCTCTGTTTAATATAGCATATGGATTATCTACAAAATTGTAAAGGGTTACATGATGTTGCAATCGAAGTTGATCAATTAGTTGTTCATAATGAGGTTTCAAACTACCTCTACCAACAATATGAAGATGATAATTTGTATTATGAGCAAATCTACTAAATGATCGTATTAATTCTTCGTACCCTTTTTGCTTTTCAAATTTGCCAATAGTAAGAAGATTATATTTATTCGAATCAAATATTATTGTAGATTCACAATTTTGTAGTTTTTGAATAGTAACTACATCTATTGGATTAAATATTTTAATAATTCGATCTCTCGGAACATTATAATTAGAAACCAAATCGTCTAGCATATCGCTACTTTGTGCAATAACATTATCTGATTTTCTTAAGGATACCTTGCACAAAGAGTTCATGATACATGACACATTCTCTCTTTTACTAATAACACCTGTTTCTCGAACTATTAGCTTAGTATATTTAGGTAAAAGTGGCTTAAATAAGGATACGATACTATTTAAGCCAAACATCGAACTAAATAATATATCTGGTTTATATTTCCAAATGGCAAATAATAGTTTAAAGTATACCAAATATTTTAAGATTCCTTCTCTTTTCTTTAGGTCTATAATATCCTGCGAATCTATATTTGAGCAATATTCTCCCGAGTTATTTAATAGAATAAGTTTACATGTATACTTGCGCTTATCCAAAGCACTCATTAAGTTCAACACTACACGTTCAGCTCCACCTCCATTAAGATTGGGCAAAAGAAAAAATATTTCTTTTTGTTTACTCATCAATTATTTTTTGATATTCCAACTCTATAAAAATAAAAAAATCCCCAACTATAAACTTAGGTGGAGATTTATGCAAAGAAACTAATTAAAAATGTAATTCGCTAAATTTAGTTAGCTTCGGTAGGCATTTGCGAAGCCTTGGTTTCTCTTGATTTTATAATAGCATTAGTATCGATAATTAATTTATTAATGTCATCTATTAAAACCTCAAGCTTTGGGTCGGCAATCTTTCTATTTAAAAAAGGTAAATAGGCTACAATATCTGTACATGCCAATACCAGATCTCTTTTCAATTCAGTTTGCGAAATACCCTGATTTGCTTTGCCTTCGTTAAGCTTAAGAGCATAAGCTTCGTAGGCCTCTTGACTTGCCCGTAAGGCATTAACCCATGCATCGGCATAAATTGATTGAAGCTCTTCTAAAGTAAATTTAGTGGCAATATCATTTAATAAATTACGCGTACCCGCAGATTGCTTCGCGTAAGACAAATTATTTAAGTACCATCCGTGCTTGCGAATGATGCTTTCTAAACGAGCAGCTAACTCAACCTGCGCCTGATTTGTAGAAAATTTAAAACTGGATACCATTCCTCTGAGGCCTAAAAATGCACTATCGCGTTCAATATCGAGCTCCTTTTTACCTGTGCCTGTATACTCAATATCTCCAGTCAATCCGGCTGCCTCAAAAGCATCTACCTTTTGATCAAAAGGAATTTTAAGAAATTGTAAATCATCTAAAGCTTCGGGCGAGATTTGTGCAATATTAATAATGCCTTTTACTCTTGTTGAATAGGTTTGAAGTTCTTTGTTTTGGATTTTTGAAAAATTTAAAGTTTCCATATTTGATTAAATTTGAGTTTAATAGTTACTAAAATTAATCAATAAGTTCAGTAATACAAATACTTATAGAGGAATAAAAAATCATAAACAAAGCTATCACAGACATTTACCATTAAAAATATTATATCCTAAATATGTCTTAGATTTCGCTACTAAATATTTTTATGGTTCAATAAGGTGGCCTTTTTTTATGGCAATTCTTTTTTCATCTAAATTCTGTGGCCGATTTGAATACAGAAAAAAAATTATTTAGATATGGAATCAGATTTTAGTGCTAAAAAATATTTTAAAGTACTTCAGCAAACATATTGCCTGCTATTTTTTTTAGAGATATCGGCTCAAAAACACTAACTATTGTATGTCACGTATTGGCATGACGGATAAGTATATTTATATCTATACCTTTCTTTACTTTAGCGGGCGTTCCTGCAATCATAACGTTACTTTCTTTAATGCTTTTATATACAGTAGAATTAGCAGCTATAGCAATATTATTAGCCAACTTTATATCTCCATAGATAACAACACCTGGTGCTATATAAATATTATCTCCCAATTGTGGTGCCAAAGAAGAACCACCTGAGGCTCCAATATTAGTAGATGCATGTATGCGACAATTCTTCCCTATTTTAGCATTTTTATTAACAACTATTGTACCGTAGTGAACAATAGCAAGGCCTGGTCCGAAAACATTTATTGGAATAGAAAAACTTAACTTAAGAGAGAGCCTTCTAAACCGTAATTTTAGGAAGGCTAAGTGAAATTTACTGAATATGCTAGTTTTACAATTAGTATAATATTCAAGCTTTCTTAAAGTTTTTTGAAACTGCCAAATGTAATTAGGGATAAAAAAACTTTTTAGAGATATCTTAATATTAGGTTTAATACCAAGAGCTAAACTATCGCGAGTAAGATAATATTGATAATCTTTTTTTGATTGTATCATTTTAATATTACTATAATCCTATTACAAACAATTATTAAACAACTTACAAAATGTAACTAAAATGATAAGGTATATAATTCTACCCTCAATATTAGGCTCACTTATTAACCTGGTTTGAAATCGAAATTTTAATTATTTAAACATTAAATAATTTATCCTGAGAGAAATCTCGGAACAATCCGGCTTTTACAGCCAACATATAGGTCCTTATAGTATATGCTTCTCTTTGTAAAAGTGAATAGCAAATAAAAAAAGTCAAGTAAATAACCATATTAAGAAAAAATAGTAGTTTATTTTTTACCAAAAAATTATATTGAAAATATATAGAATTTCTAGTGGAAAAGAATAATTGATTTTTATTCGAAGTATATAGATTTTGGAAACGCTTTGCCTTAATTTTACTCCATGAATTATCAACATCTTGAATAATAGCCATTGGAACTAAAACAAGGCTTCCACCAAAACTATAAATTCGTTTTGTATATTCTAAATCATCGCAGTATAAAACAAACCTTTCATCAGGATAACCGATATCCTTAATTATACGTTTATTAAAAAATAAGCCCCCATAAGGTCCAAATGGTATTTCAATTGGTACACTTAAGGGTGCATTGGGTTGATTAATTTTTCTCCTTCTAAATTTATCCAGCAGATTAAATCCAAAAAAAGCATTCTTATTAGCATAAGCCGCTTTGATACTATGCCCACTTACAATATCAGAATACGGCTTCCTACCTTCTCTATAAGCAACCATCATCGATTTATCATTAAAAGAGTTACAATTTTTCCTTAACACTTTTAGTGAACCTGCTGTGATTACATTATCATCATCCAAAATCATTATATACTCACAATCAACATTCTCAAAAACAAATTGAATTCCTTTTGAAAAGCCTATTGCCGAACCTTGATTTGAGCTAAAGCTAATAATATCTATACATATACCTAAGCTTTGGTATCTTTCAATAGTTTCTTTGGTCTTATTAGAGCTATTATTATCTACAATTACAATATTATCAACCTTTTCTCTTACAAGTGAATCAATCACTTGAGCCAAAAAAACACCCCTATCGCCATAAGTAACTGTTAAAGCACAAACCTTACTCATTCTGAATTATATTTTTAATTTTAAAAAATCGATAAATAGTTTCAAATAGATAGGTTAATACGACAACAACACCAAAAAACATGACATGACTAACAAATCCAAATAGATATCCCAAACCTATTAATGACAAGTAAAAAATTACGGTAATTATATTTCCAATGGCATATATTTTATATCTTCCATACATCTCAATAATCTTATCTGGATATATTCTCAAAATAATAATTAGAGGAACTAATAATAATAACCGAATTAAAGGTAGGGCATTTTTCATTTGGCCTCCTCCTACAAATTTAATAAAATCAGATAAGAAAAACAGAGAGATCAGTAAGCTAACGAACATTCCTACAAAAACAACAAACACCATCTTCTTTAAGAATTTGATATTTTTCTCACGCATAATTTTAGGATAGGTAGCTGTATTTATAAGAGTAATAAAAACTTTTATAATATTCATAATCTTTATACCAAGATCATAAATTGCGACCTCTGATGACCCTAAAAATAGTTTAATAAAAATAACATTAAAATTATCTCTTATCGAAATAACTGCCATGCTTCCAAATAAAGGTAAACTTTCATTAAAGTACTTTAAAAGTACACTCTTCGCTTGAAACTTAAATGCCACCTTATGCTTGATGAAGATAATATATAGAGCAACAATACCTCCAAATAAAACACCAATTCCATTTAATAATGGCACATATAAATAATCAGATTCCGTTTTTATGAAAACAAATATCAAGCAAAAGAAAATTAGCTTACTTGTTAATGAAATAAACGTGACATATTTCATCCTCTCAATCCCTTGAAAATACCAGATGGGAAATAGCCATTCGTTAATACAAAATAGAAATGATAAGAAATAAAGTGCTTTATCCTCCCAAAAGGAGGGGATACAAGCAACTATAATAAATAGTATGAGAAAAGACGTAACAAATAAAAGAGTCCTGATAATTAAAACTGATGATACTATTCTAGAGAGTATTGGTGCTGAATCCCGATGTATTGAAACTTCTTTGGTTGCAGAAAGTTGAAAACCAAACCGAATAAAAATAGCAAAATAATTACAGATAACTTGGGCAAAAATAACTTTCCCCCATATTTCTAATCCTAAAGTTTGAACCAAATAAGGGTAAGTTGCTAGTGGCAACAACATTGTTACTATTTGTAAAATACTTAAATACCCAAAGTTTGATAGTAAAGATTTATGATCTGATATCAGTAATTTAATTTTAGTAAGCACTATTAATAACCTTTTTTAAACCATTTCACAAACTCACCAACTCCTTCTTTTAAAGAAGTTTTAGGCTTATAACCTACTAACTTTTCTAATTCCGTTGTATCAGCATAGGTTCGCTTAACATCACCATCTTGCATTGGATACATTACCTTTTGTGCTTCGGTACCCATAGCTTCTTCCATAATATTAATAAAGTCAAATAGTTTAACGGGTTTTGAATTACCTATATTTAAAACTTTATATAATTCATCATCGGCACTAAGGTCATACTTTATAACCCGTGCAACTCCTTCAACAATATCATCAATATAAGTGAAATCACGCTCCATTTCACCATTGTTAAATACCTTAATTGCATCACCTTTTTTTATCGCATTGGCAAATAGCATAGGAGCCATATCTGGTCTTCCATATGGGCCGTAAACAGTAAAAAATCTTAAGCCCGTAGTGTTAAAGTTATACAGGTGGCTATAGGTATGTGCCATTAATTCATTACTCTTCTTTGTAGCCGCATATAGACTTACAGGGTTATCTACTTGGTCATGTTCTGAGAATGGTACTTTTATATTCTGTCCGTATACCGATGAGCTAGATGCATATACTAAATGCTTAATTTTATAGTTTCTACAGCATTCTAATATATTTACAAATCCAACTAAATTACTCTGTACATAAGCATCAGGATTTTCTATTGAATAACGAACACCCGCCTGAGCAGCTAAATTAACAACATGCGTAAAATTATTTTTTTTAAATAGACTTTCAAGAGCTGATTTATCGCATAAATCCATTTTTGCAAATTGATAATTATTATACTTATTGCTTAAAACTAGATTTGCGCTTTGATCATCTTCGACTAAGTTTCTATCTATTCCAGATTGGCTTAATCTAGAATATTTCAAATTTATATCGTAATAGTCATTAATATTATCAATACCTATAATATTATGGCCCTCTTTAACTAACTTTTCAACTAAATGAAAACCAATAAAACCTGCTGCTCCTGTAACTAGAATAACCATATTAACACTTTAAACTATTATAGAATTGATATCCTATGCTTTATATATACCAAACTAACTCCAATGAAGCCTCCTAAAAATACCCCCAAAATAATTAACAGGCTTCTCCTTGGCCACGATTTATCATGTGGTATTATTACAGGCTCAAGAAGAGTAAATGCTGGCGTACTCTCAACTAATTTTAATTTAGCCTGCTCTAATTGACTTGATAAAGATTTAAAAACAGCTAGATTAGTTTCATATCTATCACTTAATTGTTGATACTCATAACTAGTTCTCTCCATTACTGTATACCTATGCTTATCTTTATAATCGAAAAAAGCAAGCTGAGCTTCTTTATAAAGACGCTCTTTTTCAACAAATTGTTCTTGAAGAAAATCAACACTTTGCTTGGCTTGTTTTGTTTTATATGCGGTAATATATTCTTGGAGTATATCAACGGCTTTTTGCACTTTTTGTGCAACTAGAATAGGTTCATAATCATCTGCAGTAATTATAACTAGTCCCGATTTTTTATCAACCTCTACACTAAAAAAGCCGTCTAGCTCTTTTAAAACTTCTACTTCATTATCCCTTAGGCTAATTACACCGTAATCATTATTATCTACTACACCATCCTTTGTAAAAAGGCCTTTTATAGTCCAAGGTAGCTTTAATGTATACATTAAAACTTTCTCTGAGAAACTAGGAATCGTATCCGCTAGCATATAATTATAAAGAGAGATCGGCTCTGAATACTCAAGATAATTAAACTCACTGTGCATCATTTTATTTTTGAATGGGTAACTTTCAACCACTTGAGGATACAATGCACTTTGTATACCCATTACTTCATTTCCCATCAAGGATCCTACATTCAGTCCTGCCATGCCTGCTAAAGCTCCTAAGCCTCCCAAACCTGAAGAGCCAGAATCATCAGTTGGCAATAAAACCGCTGTTGAGGTATATTGTGCAGGACTAAGAATTCCAATAAGAATTGCAATAATAACAGCAATTCCGATAGTTTTTATAATTAGTACTTTTTCATACCAAAGTGTTTTAGAAAAGGCAACAATATCAATTTCTCCATTTACGAAGATTCTTGGCTTATCAGTATTTTCTTGATTCATATATATATTTTATCCTAAGAGAAAAAATTTCCGTTATAGATCTGAAGGAAATGTATTAAACATCATAATACCTATAACGTCTACCTCTAATTAACAATATTCGATATAGTTAATCCTAATGTAGCTAAACTTGAAAGTATTCCAACCCAAGCGGCAACTGAAGCGGCATTTCTTACTGGTCTAGTAGGTACAATTACCTCAGCTCCTGGCTCTAATTTCGGATATTTTCTAATACCTAAAAAACTTTTAGTATCACTGGCTGTCCCATTAGGGTAAACCACATATACCTTATTCTTTTTCGCTTGAACAGCAAAACCTCCAGCTCCACTAATATATTTCTTCAATTTCCTTCCCTTAGTATAGGTTGATGAGATAGGGTTTAATACTTCACCAGTTACCTTAACCACTTGGCTTTTTCTAGGGACAAATATCTCATCTCCATCCAGTAAAAATACGTCATCCTTACCTCCAGGGTTCTTCATTATCTCATCCAAACTAATGCCAACAACCTCAAAATCTAAACTAGTAGACTTCACATCTGTACTTCGTGATATTAGCTCATCCTTAAGCATTACATTCTTAGTATCCTTCTCTATTTGACGTGTTAACATAGCTCCTTTGGGATAAGCATTAGGAGAGAAACCTCCACATCGCGCAATTAAGTCAGAAACACGGTCTTTATGAGTCGTTAAAGCATATTGTCCGCTATAAGCAATCTCCCCTGAGAGTGTAACAACAGACTGCTCGGCAAAACCTGGTAATTGACGTATGAATATTTTATCAAAAGGTTGTAATTCAAAGTCACCATCATTACCTAGTAGTTTTAAGTCTCTAGAAATTTGTTTTTGATAAACCTGGGATACTTTATCTGTTAAAGTAGCTTCTTCTTCTTTTCCTAACCTACGGGCAACCTCTATAAATGCCTCAGAGGCTGATTCCAAGAAACCTCCTGATTCATATACGATATCACTAAGTGTCATGCCTTCTTTATAATTAAAAGGCCCAGGTTCTTTGACTTCACCATAAATCTCAACAGTTCTAAACTCACGTAAATCGTGTATTGAAGAAATACTTATATTATCATCTTTCTGAATATCAAAATCAACTTCGCCATTTACAACATCAGCAACATCAAAAGAAATACTGGTTAAAGTAAAATCTTTTGCGAGGCGAGTTATAACTCCCCTTTCTAAAAAAGCATCTTCTCGCAAGCCATCCGCATTTTCAATTAATTTCGATAATGTGAGACCTTCTGTTATTTCATAATTTCCAGGACGGTATACAGCACCTGTGATAGCAACAATATTTTGAAACCTGTTTAAAACCTTACCTGCAACAATACTATCACCATTGGCAAGTTCTATTTTACTATAATTATCCTCGAGCACATCAATAAATTCCTGATCTCTACCATTTTTACGGTAAAGTTCTAACCTGTGCGTATAAGCATTTTCATTAAACCCACCAGCATACTCAACAACATCCGTAACGGTTTCTCCTTTTTTTGTTTCAAAAAGACCCGTTCTTTTAAACTGTCCTTCAATAATAATTCTTTGACGATAAGGTTCTATTATTATTACATCCCCATCACGCAGTGTAACATTATTATCAGCTTTTCCTTTAATCAAATAATCATATATATCTATATTCTGAATTACTTTTTCGTCACGAATAAGTTTTATATCACGAAAGGAACCATTTTCACTAGGACCTCCAGCTAGATATAAAGCACTAAAAACAGAAGCTGTTCCGGGCACGATATAGGTACCAGGACTTGAAGCCTCACCTATTACATTAACACTCACCGCTCTAATTTGAGCAATACTAACTGATGCAAAGGTCTTTGGGTTATCGGAAGACAAATCAGCGTATATTCTATTAAGCTTTGATTTTATCTTTCTTTCAGCATCTTCAAATGACATACCTCCAATCATCACTTGACCAATTTCTGGTATGCTAACATTCCCATTTTGATCGACAGTCAATTGATAACCCATTTGCGAATTTCCCCATACATCAATAACAATTACGTCTCCCAAGCCAATCAAATAAGATGGCGAGATCGGTGCTGTAGCATTAGGCTCAAACGTAAGTTTATCAGTATTAAAGAATGCGTATCCAAATAATTTCTTTTCTTCAACAACAGTCGGTTCTTTCTTTTCTTTTGAACTTACCTCCCCTTCTTCAAAAACCTTTGGTTCAGGCAATTCTGAAACTTGAGAACTTCCTCCTCCATTAAGCTTATGCTCCTGAATTCGTTGCTGTAATTGAAGAATTTGGGCGTCGGACATCCCTCGCGCTTTAGCAAGTGCCATAGCCTCTTGCTCAGGTATTCCACGACTATCCATCTCTGTAATAATTCGTTGAATCTGATCATCACTTAAAGCACCAACATCAACAGTTGCAGGATCAATATCTTGTGAAACAACATTTTTTGAAAGAAAAAAACATAGAAAAAATAAAAACAGAAAAGAAAACTTAATTCTCATTTTATTAAAAAATCAATTACTTAAGCCCTTAGTCAATACAACCTCCGACCCAATTTAACACTTTAAACACAAAGTATCAATAAACTACCCACACAAAGAAAGCATGTAGTACTACATGCTTTTATATAATTATTATAAACTTCGTAATCTAATAACACCAAACAGATGTTTAATCTTTAAAATAGTTGCGTTGAAAAATTAACAAAATCCCTATTCCAATAGAAATAGCGGAATCTGCTACATTAAAAACAGGTCTAAAAAAAACAAAATGATCACCTCCCCAAAACGGTACCCAATCAGGGAAATATCCATCTACAAGTGGGAAGTAAAACATATCCACTACTTTCCCGTGTAGAAATGAGGCATAACCTCCCCCTTCGGGCAAAAATGTAGCTACTTGCGGATAACTATCACTAAACAACAAGCCATAAAATGCACTATCGATTATATTACCTAATGCACCTGCTAAAACAAGTGAAATACTTACAATTAAACCTGTTGGCGCCTTCTTTTTAGTTAGTTGATATAAATAATACCCTATTCCGAATACAGCTACTATTCTAAAAACACTTAAAAGAACCTTACCGAACTTACCGGCTAGTTCCATACCAAAAGCCATACCATTATTCTCAATAAAATGAATAATAAACCAATCGCCAATAATATTAAACTCCTCTCCAAGCATCATATTGGTTTTAACCCATATTTTTAATGCTTGATCAACAATTAATACAAGAGCCACAATAACAATTGGGCGTTTTAATAATGATAACATACCTCTGTAAATAAGAAATGTGGCAGCAGACTTTTGGTTTCAATAGCCGCTACCACACAGAATAAGTTTATAATAATCTTAAATTATAGTATTCATTAAGGAACTTAAGATATCTATTTTTGATTCTTTTTGGCATCGATACTCAATGTAGCATGAGGCACTGCACGTAATCGCTCTTTAGAGATCAACTTTCCAGTTTCTCGACATACTCCATATGATTTATTCTCAATACGAATTAATGCAGCTTGTAAATGCTGAATAAACTTCAATTGACGTTGAGCTAGCTTACCAGCTTCTTCTTTAGACAATACAGATGCTCCTTCTTCTAAAACTTTAAAAGTAGGTGATGTATCTTGAGTATCATTACCATCGCCATGTGTAATGGTATTTCTCAAAAGTTCATAATCTTTTTTGGCTTTATCCAATTTACCATTGATTATGTCTTTGAACTCTTGTAACTCCGCGTCAGAATATCTTGTTTTTTCAGCCATAGTGGTAGTTTTTTTGTTATGAAACTTGTTTTTTTACTGCTATGTAAATTTCAACACCTGCTTCTATCTCAACAACAATACTATTGTTTTCACAGTTTGAATCTACAAGCTTAACTTTATCTGCTAATGTTTGAGCCGCAATATAATCTTTATAGTTAATTACGGCATTATTTATAATGTCATTTTTCTGAATTTCAACAATAACTTTATCTGTTACATCAAAACCTGAATCCTTTCTAATATTCTGTATACGATTTACAAATTCTCTGGCAATTCCTTCCTGACGTAAATCATCTGTAATGTTAATATCTAAGGCTACAGTTAACTTTCCTTCGTTTGCAACTAACCACCCAGGAATATCTTCAGACATGATCTCAACATCCTCTAACAATAACTCAACTTCTTGATCAGCTATAGTTAGATTCATCTTTTCATCACGCTCAATTGCTGCAATATCCTCTTGACCCATTTGATTAACAACGGCAGCAATTTGCTTCATTATTTTACCATATTTAGGTCCCAAAGTTTTAAAGTTGGGCTTAATCTTCTTAACTAAAACCCCGGTAGTATCGGTAAGAAATTCTAGCTCCTTCACATTAACCTCTGAAAGTACTAAATCTTTTACTTTTTCTAATTGAGTTTGGAATGAAGAATCTAAAACAGGCACCATTATTTTTTGTAATGGTTGACGAACTTTCAAGCTCACCTTACGGCGAAGGCTCAATATCATTGATGAAATATCTTGTGCATATTCCATTCTTTGCTCAAGTTCAGTATCAATTAGACCAACATTAACTTCTGGAAATAAAGTTAAATGCACAGATTCTTCTTTATTATTTCCTGAAACAGCATTTAAATCTCTGAACAATTGATCCATAAAAAAAGGTGCAATTGGAGCAGAAATAATAGCTACCGTTTCTAAACATTGATAAAGCGTTTGGTAAGCAGCTAATTTATCATTAGAGTATTCACTTCCCCAAAAACGCTTACGATTTAAACGCACATACCAATTACTTAAATTTTCTGTAACAAAATTCTGAATGGCTCTACCCGCCTTTGTAGGCTCAAACGCATCAAAGCTTTCAGTTACTTCTTTTACAACAGAATTGAGTACTGAAATAACCCATCGGTCAATTTCAGGACGTTCATTCATTGGAATCTGAGCTTCATTACCACTAAAACCATCAATATTGGCATATAATGAGAAGAAAGAATAGGTGTTATATAGAGTTCCAAAAAATTTACGTTTTACTTCGTCAATCCCTGACTCATCAAACTTTAAATTATCCCATGGTTGCGCATTGGTAATCATATACCAACGCAATGGATCAGAACCATGTTTCTCGATAACTTCAAATGGATCTGCCGCATTCCCTAGGCGTTTAGACATTTTATTACCGTTCTTATCTAAAACAAGACCGTTTGAAATAATATTTTTAAATGCAACTGAATCAAACAACATAGTTCCTAATGCATGAAGCGTAAAAAACCATCCGCGAGTTTGATCAACCCCTTCAGCAATAAAATCGGCAGGAAATACTAAATCTTCTTTACTTGTTTCGAATGGATAATGCATTTGCGCATATGGCATAGCTCCTGAATCGAACCAAACATCAATAAGATCGGCCTCGCGAATCATCTTTTCACCATTATCGGCAACTAAGAAAATTTCATCAACATAAGGTCTATGCAGGTCAACTAAATCATAATTTTCTTTTGAAAAATCACCCGCTTTGAATTCGCCATAAGGACTTTTAGCCATTACGCCTGCATCAACAGCCTTATTTATTTCTGTTACTAATTCTTCAACAGAACCAATACATTTTTCTTGTGTACCATCTTCCGTTCTCCAGATAGGAAGTGGAGTTCCCCAATAACGAGATCTAGATAAATTCCAATCAACTAGATTCTCTAACCATTTTCCGAAACGACCGGTTCCTGTAGATTCTGGTTTCCAATTAATGGTTTTATTTAACTCCATCATTCTTTCCTTAACTGCAGTAGTTTTAACAAACCATGAGTCTAAAGGATAATAAAGAACAGGCTTATCTGTTCTCCAACAATGAGGATAGTTATGTGTATGTTTTTCAACTCTGAAAGCTCTGTTACATTGCTTTAACATTACTGATAAATCAACATCTAAAGACGGATCTTTATCTGTTAACGTTTCATCATAAGCATTCTTAACAAAGCGGCCAGCATATTCTAAATAAGCATCAACATCAACAAAGTTTTTTATAAAATCGGCATCTAAATCTTCTAAAAGAAAATATTTACCGGTTTTATCAACCATTGGATTTTGCTTCCCCTCTTTATCTATTAAAATAAGTGGAGCAATTCCGGCAACTTTAGCAACTCTATCATCATCTGCACCAAAAGTTGGCGCAATATGAACGATACCGGTACCATCTTCTGTAGTAACATAATCGCCCATGATGATGCGGAAAGCATCGCCATCTGGCTTCATCCAAGGAATTAATTGTTCGTATGAGATGCCTTCTAATTGCTCTCCTGTGATCTCCTCTTCAATTACTTGAAAAGGAACTTTTTTATCACCTGGCTTATAGTTTTCGAATGATAAATCAGCATTTTTTGCGTTGAAATAAGCCGAAACTAAGTTTTTAGCTACTACAACCATAATAGGTTCACCCGTATATGGGTTAAACGTTTTTACTTTTTGGTAAGCTACTTTAGGACCTACTGCCAATGCTGTATTAGACGGTAAAGTCCAAGGTGTTGTTGTCCAAGCTAGGAAAAACAACTCTCCATCTACACCATCAAAAAGAAAATTAGATGTATCGTTTTTAACAACCTTAAATTGAGCTGTACATGTAGTATCTTTTACATCCTTATAACACCCAGGTTGGTTCAACTCATGTGTACTTAATCCAGTACCCGCTGCTGGCGAATATGGTTGAATAGTATATCCTTTATATAGAAAATCTTTTTTATAAAGTTCTTTAAGAAGGTGCCAAAGTGTTTCGATATACTTGTTGTCGTAAGTGATATATGGATTTTCCATATCGACCCAATAACCCATTTTATGGGTAAGATCTTGCCACTTATCAGTGTATTTCATTACATCTTTCCTACAGGCTGCATTATACTCAGCAACTGTAATTTTTTTACCAATATCCTCTTTGGTAATACCAAGAGTTTTTTCAACACCTAGTTCTACCGGCAAACCATGCGTATCCCATCCTGCTTTACGTTTTACTTCAAACCCTTTCTGGGTTTTATAACGACAGACGATATCTTTAAGTGAACGAGAAATAACATGATGAATACCTGGCAAACCATTCGCAGACGGTGGCCCTTCGTAAAAAACAAAAGTAGGATTACCTTCACGTGTAGTCACACTCTTTTCGAATGCATTATTTGCTTCCCAATCCTTTAAAATATCTTTATTGGTTTGAGATAAATCTAATCCTTTGTATTCTTTAAACTTACTACTCATTTCTCTTATTATTCACAATTTTGTAAAAAGTTGTGCAAATATAGAAGTAGTATAGCGTAAAAGCAAATGTATTAAAGTATGTAAAAAGGAGATTATCACTATTTGTTTATATTTGCTGCTCATAACGAAAGAACATGAACTTTTATACTCTATTCAATCTCAGTAAAAAGATTAAAAGCGCCAATATAAAACTATTGGGTGTTTATACACTTCACCTTTTGGGTCGACGCCATTTATCTATCCGGATTGATCCATCTCTAAATTGCAATCTTTTTTGCAAGATGTGTTATTTCAGCAATATGGAGCAGCGTAAAAAAATGAAAGGCATTATACCTGAATCAGATTTCGCACCTATTGCCAATACACTCTTTAAAAAGGCTTTTCAGGTGTACATAGGTTGTGGGGCAGAGCCTACCACTCATAGAAATTTCACCTCGCTAGTTAGACTAGCTCGCCAATACAATGTTCCTGATATTGGGATAGTGACAAATGGCCAACTACTCACCGATGACCAAATTAGAGAACTAATTGAATTAAAATTAAGCGAAATTACAATTTCCTGTCATGGTGTCAAAAAGGATACTTATGAGCACTTTATGACTACATCTAAATACGATCGTTTTTTAAGCACCCTTGAGCGAATCAATCGCTTTAAGGAAGAAGCAAATTCTAAGTTTCCAGAAATTAGAATTAACTACACGGTGAATAAAAAAAACTTAAGCGAATTATCAAATTTCTTTAATGTTTTTGAGAAGTATAACATCAGAACACTACAAATACGACCAGTACTTAATATTGGAGGGAAGTATTCTGACGCAATTGAACAGGGTCAATTTGATGAGTATAATAAAATACTCGCAGATTTAAAAGATTACAGCTCACAGAACAATATACGCCTATTAGCAAACACAACAAATGTAGAATTTAAAAAGAAAAATAGAGATGGTAAGGTTGCCGATGCAGTTTACACTTACATTGGACCTAAAACAGAAGAGCAATTAGGTAATAGATGGGAAGAAATGACTTTTAAAAAGTACATTAAAGCTACTGGATGGAGAAAAAATACACTTCAGTTTTTATTTAAAAAACAAAATAGCAAAATCAATAAGTCTGTAGCGAATTATGAGATAATTAGTTAAGGCGCCAACACCAGGTTAACGCCAAAACCTAAGGTATCTTTATCTTGCAAACAAATTTACTTTTATTGATTTTGCAAAAGCCCTTAATTCTTTTTCAGTCTCATCCCAACCAATGCACTCATCAGTAATAGAAACACCATATTCTAGTTTACTAAGATCTGCACATAATTTTTGTTTGCCGAATTTGAGGTTACTCTCAATCATAACCCCCATAATAGACTTATTACCATCTAAAATTTGTTGTTGAATTGACTTTAAAACTAATGCTTGATTTTTAGCACTCTTATTACTATTGGCATGACTGCAGTCAATCATAATTCGCTCAGCTAAACCAGCTTTTCTTAGGCGTTCTTCATAAGCCTTAACATCTTCAGCTTCATAATTTGGACTTTTTCCTCCTCGCAAAATAATATGTGTATCAGGATTTCCAGCAGTTCTAATTACAGCTACTTTCCCATCAGGTTCAATGCTAATAAAATTATGCGGTGCAGATACTGATTCTAGTGCATTAATGGCAATTTCAATATTTCCATCAGTACCATTTTTAAACCCTACAACTGAAGACAATCCGCTGGCCATTTTTCTGTGACTTTGTGATTCTGTTGTTCGTGCACCAATAGCAGTCCATGATATTAAATCTTGAATGTATTGAGGAGTAACGATATCGAGTGCCTCACCAGCAACGGGTAAGCCTAATTCTGCAATATAAATTAATAACTCACGAGCTTGTTTCAAGCCCTCTTCAATTTTAAAACTATTATCACACTTAGGGTCATTAATTAAACCTTGCCAACCAACAGTCGTTCTTGGCTTCTCGAAATAAACACGCATTACTAAATAAAGGGAATCCTTTAGTTCGTCTGCCAACTTCTTTAACCCACGCGCATATTCTTTAGCTGCTTCAATATCATGTATTGAACAAGGACCAACTACAACAAGCAACCTTTTATCAGCGCCGTTTAATATGTTTTTTATAGTAGCCTGTCCTTCTGCAACATTGGCAATAATTGCTTCGTTTAAAGGATAAAGATCTTTTAATTCGTTCGGTGTTATAATGGCCTGCTCGGCATTTACATTTATATTTTCAATTCTTTTATCAGTCATCTATGTGGTATTAAGGTATAAAACCAATGTGCTTTATATTTGGCTCGCAAATAACTGATAATTCTCATATTTTGCAAAAATATAAGGGTAATTATTTAAGGTTTAGGCATAATCCTATAAACGAGCAGCCCATCGCACCTCAACACCTCTAAAATCGAGTACCTCATAACAAATACCAGCACTACATGCGGGTCCACCCCTTCTCTCTCCTACAAAAACATTAAACGTGTGTTTATTGTGTGGCTTGTATTGAACATTCCCTCCAATCCAATATTTTGAATCTTCTGTTACAAATGAATCTGTACTATACTCTCCTTGCAGTCCTAAAAATAGCTTTGATTTATACCGAAAGGTTAAGCCGCCATAAAAATTATTCACACTCTCTTCATACCTCGTAAAATCCTGACCTTCTATATCAAACACTACTCCAAAATTCGTACCTAATGATTGATCTATACTTGAACCTATCGAAATACGATCTTCTTCTCCCTTAAAAGGATCCTGAGCAAAATCAACAAATACTTTTAAATCAGTATTAGAAAAAACACTACCTGAATATTCAAGAAACCACTCATGATAAGTTAAATCTTCGCCAAAATCGTTGTTAGCCAAAGTATAATTAGCTGTAATTATAGAAAATAAGTTTATATTATAGAAAACTTCTAATTGAATACCCGTTTCATTAGTGGGTTGTAAAACATGCGTACTTCTATTTAATAATTTATAAGAATGCTCCTTAACCAATGCAGGCGGTTCATTAACCCCTGCGCCAAGTAAGAAATTCTTATAATTTTTATACTCCAAACTTAAACCAAATGAGTTAATATAGGCATTTAAACTTCCATACGCTGCATAAGAATCACCTTTTAGGTCATCCTTACCTTTACCCCCAAGGTAACTTGCATAACCAACATAATAACTAAAGTAATTTAAAAAACTACCCCCACTATGAAGCATTCCATAATAGCTTTCTTCCAATTCATTATTCACTGATAAAAAAGAAGCCCCAATTCTTTGATCTTTGATCTTAAAATGGGTTTCAGCACCCGCAAGCTCATCATATCTCCTCTGCTCCCAACTTTCTGTTGGTGGATACAAATTATTCAGAGAATACCCCCAAAGTGCTTTTATCGTCATATTCTTTACCTGAAGAGTGGCGGATGCACCCAAAATATCAGTGTAAAAATATTGTTTACTTCTAAAACCCAAATCTTCTATTACAGCATTCGGAATCTGATAATTACGCAATAATAATCCTTTTCCTAATACCTCTTGATAATTGCCAACATTAACAGAAATTTTCTCTGTTTGATAATTTAGCTGAGCACTCGACAGATTTACGTAGTTCCTATCCTCATAAGGCGTTTGGTATAACTGAAGTCCTGTTGATAACCTAAAATCCTGATATTGATAATCTAATAATGCACGCGTGTAAATTGAATTAAAATCACCAGACTCGTCGCTAGGTATATTACCATATTGATATTCATTTAGCATACTTCCATTAAATTGTGCATTTACAATTATAGGAACAAACAATATAACTAATGTTAACCACAAATATTTAAGCATATAAAGAGGGCTTTGCATTATAAGTATTTCTCTAATTCTTCTTCAATCCTTTTTTCATCACCCTTAACAAAACCCTCATGTCTATAAATTACCTTATTATTTTTATCAACAATCAATAAAGTAGGAAGGGACAATACATTTAAATCATTCATCAAATTGTTATTCATATCGAGAATAATAGGGTAATGAATATTTAAACTTTTTATAATAGGCTTTACTTTTGACTGACTACGAGGACCATCAGTATTAACACCAACTACAGAAACACCTTGATCTTTATACTTTGTATAAATACCTTCAATATATGGCATCGACTTCAAGCAAGGTTTGCACCACGATGCCCAGAAGTCCAACACAGTAAGACCCTCTCCTTTTAAACTTGAAAAGGTTACTGTATTGTTATCAAGACTAGTGGCACTAAAGTCACGAATGGTTTGTGATTCCATAGAAACACAAAAGAATACAGTAAAAATAATTGAGAAACATATTTTCATAACAGTCGATTAATTGTTTAATTGCTCATTTACAACAGCAACAACATCGGCTATATCATTTGATGCTCCTCTTGTACCTTTAAATACAACATCTCCATTCTTATCAATTACAAGCAATCTATCATAAGTAGTACCCATATCGCCAGCAACTTTTGAACCATTTAATAATAACCTAAAAGAAGCGCTAGTACTTGATTTAAATCCACTAACAGCATTACTATTACCATCCCAAACGTCAATTCCTATTAATTGATAGTCGTCTTTATCAGCATAAGCATCAACTAAATTACTTTCAATTGAATTTACAGCTGCTTTACATGAAGGACATGAGTTACCAAAGAAAAAAAGCACAGTTACTTTATCCTTTTGATCAGATAACCTAAAAGTACCACCATTTAATTCTTCCAATGAAAAATCACCAGCATCACCCAAAACCACATCCCCTGAATCGTCAACATCTGGTTCACTAGCGCCTCCATCACTATTACTATCCTGATCTTTCATTTCCATCTCATCCTCCATCTGTTCTGCTGCATCATCTCCTTTATCACACGAAATCATGCTCACCAATAAAAATCCGAAGAGTAAAATCACACTATTTAGTTTCATAACTATAAAATTTAATTATTGATATTCATTCTAAATAACAAACAAAGGTTAAAAGCATAAAGTTCAATGAAACCTAGACTGACTTTTTGGGTGTGCCCCTGTGGGTCGGGCTTTACGTTGTATCTTTGCTTCGCCATAATGGGCTCACAAAGGATGTCACTTCAATCCCTCACACAAGAACTATTCATGTAGTAAAAGTATAAAATTCAATGTCCATTTTAAGGTACAAAAAAAGCCTCACAGAAACTCTGCAAGGCTTTACCATTATTGATGTATTATCTGTACCGAGAGGCGGGCTTGAA
>NZ_CANLCN010000028.1:0-49215 GCF_947489045.1 Saccharicrinis aurantiacus | reverse complement strand
ATACTTAAATATAACAAATGCTTTGTTTCTTTTCTCTTAAAATAGAACTTTTCTTACGTCGAATTCACGTTAAATAGAATTATCTTAAAATCAACCAATAAGGTCTGATTTTCAAGATAAAGAAGGTCAAATTGTAAACGTTCAATCATTTCATCTACACTTTGGGCATAACCAAACTTAACCATACCCCATGATGTAATACCAGGCTTAACCGTTAATATATGCGCATAGTGTGGTGCTTTCTCTGTTATTTGATCAATATAAAATTGACGCTCAGGACGAGGACCAACCAAAGACATATCGCCCAAAATAATATTAATAAATTGAGGTAATTCATCAATTCGCCACTTTCGCATATATCTGCCAAGCTTAGTAATACGCACATCATCTTCTTTCGCCAAAGAAGGTCCACTTTCTTCAGCATTAATATACATTGATCTAAACTTGTAAATAGTAAAAACCTTACCGTTCTTTCCTATCCGCTTTTGTGCGTAAAAAATAGGCCCTTTTGACCCCTGTTTAATTAATAAGGCAAGTATTAAGAATATAGGCGCACAAAATAGTAAACCTAACAGTGCTATTGAAAAATCAAAAACCCGTTTTATAACCCCTTGCCAAACAGGCATCTTAAAAGGGGTTATAGTAACAAAAGGTAACGTTTCTAGTGTGTTTGTTTTAACAGCCCCTTCAATTATTAAATTAATATCCGGATTTAAGCGAATAGTTATACCACTTTGTTTTAATAATGTAATTACAGAATAAATGCCTTCATGATTTCGAGGATCTAAACAAACTACAGCCTCATCAATTTCATTCTTGTTAATAATCGAGCTTAGCTTATCAATATTTCCTAAATGCTTACAGTAATTATTAATCTGAGGATTTTCTTCATTATTAGGTGATACATATCCAATAAACTTAAATCCTAAATTATATTTGAATCCCAAAAAATCTTTAATAATATCTAAAGCACGTTCGTTATTACCAATCAAAATCGTGTTGTATGAAATATTTCCATTTCTTTTTTGTTTCTGGAAAAGTTGAATCCAAATAACCCTAGATATAATAATTAGCCCTCCAAGGAGTGATAAGTACTTAATAAAAAGTATAAATTGAAAATAGCTTACGTAATACGGAACAGTTTTAATTAAAAGTAACAATAGAAGTGTTGATCCACTAAAAACGGATAAAAAACTTGGCCATATTATCGATAGTCCTGATCTCTTATCTGACTGAGTATAGGCCCCAAATAAATAAAAATTATAAACCCAATAAAAGGTTGAGGTTAAGAAAAATAAAGGTATTGCAAACCCTTTTGATAGTACTGGTAGGTGCTTATTAAGGATGTGCAATGGTAAATCAGGAAATAACTGAAGTAATATTAAATGCGACAAACAAATAAATACAATATCAGATACCACAAAAGTATATTTTACCCTGCGTTCATTTATCCTATTATTTATTGAAAATAAGTTTTTTATCATTGATCTCCATAGTGAATTAAGCCACCTCAACAAGGCTTATAACGTACAAAGTATAAGAATATTGTTTACAAAATAATAGATATAATATTACTTTTACACATATTTTTTTTGAATGATTGATACATACAGACATAAAGGACTGCGGCTAAGATTGGTAGATGAAATTGAGAGAAAGGGTATAACTGACTCTAATGTATTATCAGCAATTGGTAATGTTCCTCGCCATCTTTTTTTTGAAAGTAGCTTCATGCAATTTGCTTATCAGGATAAGGCTTTTCCTATTAGTGCGGGTCAAACCATATCACAACCTTATACAGTAGCCTTTCAAACGCAATTATTAAAGATTAAGTCAGGAGATAAAGTTTTGGAAGTTGGCACAGGATCGGGCTATCAAGCTGCGGTGCTAATTGAGGTTGGTGCAAAGGTTTATACTATTGAACGTCAAAAGGAGCTATATAATAAAACCAGTACCTTTCTACCAAGACTCGGATACCGACCACTTTTCTTTTATGGAGATGGTTATGCTGGCTTGCCTAAGTATGGTCCTTTTGATCATATAATAGTAACTGCCGGTGCCCCCTATATTCCCGAAGATTTGTTAACGCAAATAAAGATCGGTGGGAATATGGTAATTCCCGTTGGAGATAAGTCGCAGAATATGATTAGAATTACTCGAATTTCAGCAACAGAATTTGATCAAGAAGATTTTGGTAAATTTGCCTTTGTACCTATGCTAAAAGGCACTGCAAAATAGATAATAATTAAAAACGATATATCATGTTAAAAGTACATACATTACCGTATAACCCTTGGCAAGAAAACACTTACTTAATTTCTGCCGATAATGGCGAGTGTATTATAATTGATCCGGGTTGCTTAGCTGACCATGAGCAACAACACTTGGTGCAATATTTAAAAGAGAACAACCTTACTCCTACAAAACTATGGAATACACATTTACATCTTGATCATGTTTTCGGGAACCGTTTTGTATGCGATACTTTCAACTTAAGTGCCGTAGCACACAAAGGTGATGAGTTCTGGATAGAAAAAACGGTGGAATATGCGGGTTCTATGGGTATTGAGGTAAAAGAAAACCCTCCTGCTATTGGCACATACTTCGAAGATGGGCAAGAGCTCGAATTTGGCGGATCAATCATCAAAATTATTCACGTACCGGGTCATTCTCCTGGTGGAGTTGTATTATATGCTGAAAATGAAGGCTTCGCAATTGCTGGGGATGTATTATTCCGTGATAGCATTGGTAGAGCTGACTTACCTGGTGGAGATTATGATACTTTAATTTCAGGTATCAAAGCAAAACTACTTACATTACCTGCTGAAGTTGCTGTATATCCTGGACACGGACCATCAACAACCATTGGGTACGAAAAAGAGAATAACATGCACTTGCAGTAGATTAATAGTTAGTTTGTTTTTAGGCTTTAGACAATAGTGATTTTTTGTATTTCAAACAAATAACAAACACTATCAATCTATTGGTAGATAAGTCTCTTAAAGTAAAGAAATTTAAAAGTGGATACCCCTTAAGCCGAGGGTATATCCACTTTTTTTTATGATTTCTCTGATAAAAATCATCCCAAAATACTAGTTGTGTCATTTTTATAACTTGTTTAATATTATAACTTTAGCCAGGTAATTAACACAACCAAATCATTTTTTATTAAGTTGACTCATAGGTAATTAAAGACCTTCAGGTCGTTTAAAGAATTATAGAATGGCTACAGATAAATTTGTTGCGCGTCATATTGGTCCAAGAGATCACGAGATAGACGAGATGCTAAATACCATTGGAGTAAAGTCAATGGATTCACTTATTGAAGAAACAGTTCCGGCAAATATTAGATTAAAAGAACCTCTTCGAATAGCTAAGGGCTTAACTGAGCGACAGTATTATCGTAAAATAATGGCAATTGCCGATAAAAATAAGGTATACAATACCTATATCGGAATGGGATATTACGATACAATTACCCCTGCAGTGGTACTCAGAAATGTACTTGAAAACCCAGTATGGTATACTTCATATACACCTTACCAAGCTGAAATATCACAAGGTAGACTTGAAGCTTTATTAAACTTCCAAACCGTTGTATCTGAACTTACTGGTATGGAGCTGGCTAATGCTTCCTTATTAGATGAAGCAACAGCTGCTGCCGAAGCTATGGTAATGATGTTTAATTCTCGCTCACGAGCCATGGCAAAAGCAGGTGCAAATATTGTTTTTGTTGATGAGAATATCTGGCCACAAACCAAAGCGGTTCTTGATACCAGAGCTGAACCTCTTGGCATTATATTGCAATTTGGTAAGTGGAATGAGTGTGAACCTACAGAAGCCTATTTTGGTGCCATGGTTCAATTCCCAAATTCTGATGGTAATGTAGTTGACTATAAAGAATGGATTGAAAAATTACATACTGCTAACTGTAAAGTGGCTGTTGCTGCTGACTTATTAAGCTTATCCTTATTAACTCCTCCGGGAGAATGGGGTGCCGATGTTGTGTTTGGTACAACACAGCGTTTTGGCGTTCCAATGGGTTATGGCGGTCCTCATGCCGCATTTTTTGCCACTAAGGCAGATTATAAAAGACATTTACCAGGTCGTATTATCGGTATTACAAAAGATAAAAACGGAAAAAGAGCCTTACGAATGGCTCTTCAAACACGCGAGCAACATATCAAACGCGAACGTGCTACTTCAAACATATGTACTGCTCAAGCTTTACTAGCTACTATGGCTAGTTTCTACGCAGTTTACCATGGCCCTGAAGGTATTAAACAAATAGCTGGTCAAATTCATAACATTGCTAGTTTACTTACTAGTGAAATTGAGAAGTTTGGCTACAAACAATTAAACAATAACTTTTTTGATACAATTCGTTTCTCACTGCCTGATAATGCTTCGCTTGATTTAATAGAAAAATATTCATTAGAACTTGAGATGAACTTCCGCTACTGCGAAAATGGAGAAGTGGCTTTAAGTATTGATGAAACAACAAATCTTGAAGATGTTAATTGGATAATTGAAGTATTTGCTAGAGCTTCAGGAAACGAAATTGTTGAGATTAAAGAAATACCAGAAACTTGCACCATAGATAAGTCTTTCATCAGAGAAAGTTCATTTTTACAGCAAGATGTATTTAATCATTACCGCTCTGAAACTGAGATGGTACGCTACATCAAAAAATTAGAGCGCAGAGATATTTCATTAACGCATTCTATGATTTCATTAGGCTCTTGTACTATGAAGTTGAATGCTGCTACTGAGATGTTGCCACTTAGTTGGATTCAATTTGGTGGTATTCACCCTTTTGTTCCAGCTGATCAAGCTGCGGGTTACCATTTATTAATGGCTGAACTGAAGCGCGATTTAGCTGAAATTACAGGTTTTGCAGATGTAAGCCTTCAGCCAAACTCAGGTGCGGCAGGTGAGTATGCAGGACTGATGGTTATTAGTGCATATCATAAAAGCAGAGACGAAGCGCAACGCGATGTGGCTATTATTCCTTCTTCTGCGCATGGTACCAATCCAGCAAGTGCTGTAATGGCAGGAATGAAAGTTGTGGTTGTGAAGTGTGATGAAAGAGGTAATATTGATGTTGCCGACTTAAAAGAAAAGGCTGAAAAGTATAAAGATACCTTATCTTGTTTAATGATTACTTACCCATCTACACATGGTGTTTTCGAAGCTTCGGTTGTTGAGGTTTGCGAAACTATTCACCAATTTGGTGGCCAGGTATACATGGATGGTGCTAATATGAATGCTCAGGTTGGTTTAACCAATCCGGGAGTAATTGGTGCCGATGTTTGTCATTTAAACCTGCACAAAACATTTGCTATTCCTCACGGTGGTGGTGGCCCTGGTGTTGGCCCAATTGGTGTTGCAAAGCACTTGGTTGAATTTTTACCTTCGCACCCAGTAATTAATAATGGAAGATCTGGAATTAGCGCAGTTTCTGCTGCTCCTTTCGGAAGTGCTAGCGTTTTACCTATTACCTATGGTTACATTAAAATGTTAGGTAGCGATGGATTAACAAAATCTACCGAGATGGCTATTTTGAATGCCAACTATTTAGCACATCACCTTAAAGATGGTTACGGAATCCTGTACACAGGAGAAAATGGAAGAGTAGGACACGAAATGATTTTAGAGTGTCGTCATTTTAAAGCCAGCTCTGGAATTACGGAGTTAGATATAGCCAAACGTTTAATGGATTATGGTTTCCACGCACCAACGTTATCATTCCCAGTGCATGGTACTTTAATGATTGAGCCTACTGAGAGTGAATCGAAACAAGAACTGGATAAGTTCATTTCAGCACTCACAGGCATTTTAAGTGAAATCAAAGAAATTGAATCTGGCGAAGCTGATAAGGAAGATAACGTACTGAAAAATGCTCCTCATCCTGATTACAAAGTAGTATCTGATGAATGGTCGCACCCATACGGAAGAGAAAAAGCGGCGTTCCCACAGGAGTGGATTAAAGAGAACAAATTCTGGATATCAGTAGCAAGAGTAGATGACGCTTTTGGTGACAGAAATTTAATTTGTACTTGTGGTTCTCCTGAGGAGTACGAATTACTATCGTAACTTATACAGAAGATAAAATTTAATACTAAAATGGGTAGTTCTAAATACGGAGCTACCCATTTTTTTATTAGTACTAACGCATGCAAGTAATTTTTTGCCCTCTATTAGTGTACATTTCCTTCATAAGATTAACTGTTAAGCATGAATGTACTGGCAGAATAGCCAAAGTATCTCCGGGTTTAATTGAATGAATCAAATCATCCCCTACCCTAATGGTTCCATGCTCCTGTGATAAGGCAATAACCTCTCCTACCTCTTTATTAATATCCCATGAATTTCCATCAATCCCAACTACCTTCCCATAAGAGATTGTGCCATCTAGCAGTTCAACTCTATCTTTTGATAGATGAACCGCACCACAGTGTACAATTACTTGGTTTCTTTTAGGATGAACCGCAATTACGCTCACCTTCATGCAAACAGCAATATCTGGCAATTCACAGCTACCAATAATTGATTGCACATAATCGTAAAACACCATATTTCCTGGGCGAAGTTCATCAATACCTTCAAAATGTTCTAATACGGAACAACTTGGCGTATCTCCCCATGATAATTGCATTAAAGGAAACTCATCTTTTAAAAAGACCTTCAGGGCAACAAATTGATGCATTGCTGGAGTAGCTATATCAATAATCTGCTCTTTTCCTTTGGCATCATATGTATTACCTGCATGCCCTAAAAATCCGATAAATATTAAGTTCTTACACTGTTTTAATGCACCAAGCAACTTTTTTATCTGGTCAAAATCTTCAACATCAACACCCGTTCTATGGTAGCCAGCATCAATCTTTATAAACAAACCTACAGGAGAAGTAATTTGAGCTTCTAATTCGTTAATAACCGCAACATCCTCTACCAAAATATTAAGGTTTATTTTAGATGCCAGTGCATTAATATCATCGGCATAATACTGATTGACTGTTATGGCTACCGTAATATCCGTCCAACCATTATCAGCAAAATAAGAAGCCATTTTAAACGATGAACAAGTAATGCAGTCTACTCCTAATTCGCGATACAATTCGCCGACTTCTGCTGATTGATGTGTTTTAAAATGTGGTCTGTAAACAATGTTATTATCCTTACATTTAGTAAGCATGCGAGAAATATTACTACGAGCTATTTCTGTATTTAAAAGTAAGTGCGGTTCAAACATTTGAAATTGTATTATTGAGGCAAATTAATCTTTTACTAAAATCATTTGAAAGGCTAAATATAAAAGATATTTTCAATCTAAAATTGTGCCAGCACATTTATAGTAGGTCCATGTATAGCGCCATCAAACACTCCTTTGTCCAAATCTGCATTATAATACAGTCGTCTAAATGTAATTCCTGAACTAAAGTGTTTTGAAAAAACATACTTTCCACCTAATTGCAACTGATAAGAAAAAGCATCGTCTAATAACCTACTCCCCACATCAACATAAGCGCTTAGCTCTACCCTTGTATGTGGTCGGTATATATAGCGCATTGCCAAAGCCGGCTCTAACAATAAATGATCTCTAACAAAGTGAATTCCATCAACCAGAAAGATCTTAGTGTTTAAATCAACCTTAAAAAAAGCCAATTTAGCACCAAAGCTGGTATTAAATTCGTGCGCGGGATTTTTAATAATTCGATATCCAAAGGAAAGGTCTGTTCCTATATAGGTGTAACGGATGTTACCATTTTTAATTAATATTTCATGATCAGTTAATACGTTACTTTCTAATATTAAAGAACTAAAGTTCAACTTGGCAACCCAATGCTCTGATCTATATTCGCTAAGAAACATACAAGCAAACTTCAGCGAATTCAACACTTCATAGAAATCCCAATCAATATCAATTCTACGGTCTGAATATTCTGGTAGGTTGGATGGCTGAGGCGGTTTAATTATGGATCCTTCTATTCCTAAAAGCCAAAAATATGGTCCAAATCTAAAGCTCCATTTATTATGAGTATCATTTAAACGGTAGCTGTCTGAATCAAAATCTTGCGAAAATGAGACAAGCGACAATGAAAGAAGTAGGAATATAGATATGATTGCTTTAGGCATTTAACTGAAAATTAGACTTATTGAAGTTAAGCCTTTAGCAATTTAAAACAAAAAAAGCCTGATTAAAATTAATCAGGCTTTGCATATGATATGATCTATATATTAAGCTTCTTCTCTAATAATAGTTTGATCACGATCAGGACCTACTGAAACAATCTTAATTGGTACCTCAAGTTCAGATTCAAGGTAATCAATGTAAGCATTTAATTCTTCAGGGAACTCATTTTCGCTCTTCAAGCCTGTTAAATCTTCAGACCAACCAGGAAGTTCAGTATAAACCACCTCCATATTCTCTGGTAACTCAAAAGGAAATTCTTTTGTTTCAACACCATCAATAATATAAGATGTAGCAACTTTAATGGTTTTAAAAGTACTTAAAACATCTCCTTTAGTCATGATAAGTTGAGTAACTCCATTAATCATCACTGAGTATTTAAGGGCTACTAAATCAATCCAACCACAACGGCGCGGACGACCTGTTGTTGCACCAAACTCGTGACCCGCCTTACGAAGTTCCTCACCTGTTTCGTCGAACAACTCAGTAGGGAAAGGACCGCTACCAACACGTGTACAGTATGCTTTAAAAATACCATACACTTCTCCAATTTTATTTGGAGCAACACCCATACCTGTACATGCACCAGCACAAATTGTGTTTGATGATGTAACAAATGGATAAGAACCAAAATCAATATCTAATAAAGTACCTTGAGCACCTTCTGCCAATACCGATTTTCCTTCTTTTATATAATTATTGATGCTATGTTCGCTATCAATAATTGTAAAACGCTTTAAACAATCAATTCCTTCTTGTAAACCAACTTCGTATTCTGTTACATCGTACTCTTTGTCATACATTGAAAGTAATTGCTGATGCTTCTTTTTAAGATCGGCATACTTTTGATCGAAGTTATTCAGAATATCACCAACCCTTAAACCATTACGACCTGTCTTATCCATATAAGTTGGTCCAATACCTTTAAGTGTAGATCCGATCTTAGTTTTACCTTTAGAATCTTCAGAAGCTCTATCTAAAACACGATGTGTTGGAAGTATAAGATGTGCTTTTTTAGATATTAATAAGTTTTTAGTAATATCCATGCCTTTAGCCTCTAGTTCGTCAATTTCTTGCTTAAAACTAATTGGGTCTAAAACTACACCATTACCAATAATATTCATTTTATCTGTATGGAAAATACCTGAAGGAATATTATGTAATACATGTTTGATATTATTGAATTCTAAGGTGTGACCTGCATTGGGACCTCCTTGAAAACGTGTAATCACATCGTATTTAGGCGTTAGTACATCAACTACTTTTCCTTTCCCTTCGTCTCCCCACTGAAGACCAAGTAAAACATCAACTTTCATGCGTTATATTTTAATATTTCTTTTGTATTTAACCCCACACTGTGCGAGATAATGGTATTGCAAAAAACATCTTTTTTTACGACCGGTAAAAATAGTTATTAAAAATGGTATAATATCATGTTTTCACATTAAAATTTTGGCATTCACTACAAAGAAGATTATTATACTCTAAACCAACACGAATAAAATTATTGCCCATAAAAAAAGCGATCCTTACGAATCGCTTTTAAATTATTATCTTAATAAATCCTATTTATCTTTTGATGGTAACAGATTTGTTGGCTTCAACACTAACTGCTTTATCATAAACAAAAAGATCAAAATTATTGCTAGAGTGTGAGATCACCTCTACTTCTGTAGCAGAAACTCGAACCTCCATATCATTACCTTTAAATCTCAATCGGAAAGCATATTCATCCCATTGCTCAGGTATCATCGGACTCAAATAAAGTTTCTCGTCGTAGGCGCGTTTACCTCCAAAACCTTCAACAATACTCATCCAAGTACCGGCCATACTGGTAATATGTAAACCTTCGTGTACTTCAGCATTGTAATCATCCAAATCTAAACGTGCAGTACGCAGATACATCTCGTAGGCTTTCTCAATCTTACCAATCTTAGTAGCAATAATTGAATGTACACAAGGTGATAAAGATGACTCGTGTACGGTACGAGGTTCGTAAAAATCAAAGTTTCTTTCTAACTCTTCATTTGAGAATTCTTCTTCAAGAACATACATACCTTGTAAGGTATCTGCTTGCTTAATAAAGTTTGAACGAAGAATACGATCCCATGACCAATGTTGATTAATAGGGCGCTCAGCAGGATTTAAATCATCCGCCATCAGCTGTTCCTTATCCATAAAACCATCTTGCTGCATAAATACCTGCAAGTCTTCGTTAAATGGGAAGTGCATATTCTCTGAAATCTCTTTCCAACGTCGTGTTTCAGCAGCAGGATCAAGATTCATCACCTTCAATAACTCATCATAACGTGCCGCATTACTATTCTTAACAATATCAAGAGCCTCCATGGTATATTTTAAACACCAAACAGCCATTTTATTAGTATACCAGTTATTGTTAATGTTGTTTTCGTACTCGTTAGGACCAGTAACACCTAACATCACAAACTTCTTACGAGCTTCAGAGTAAGTAATTCTTTGGCTCCAGAAACGTGTAATTCCAACCAATACCTCTAAACCATAATCCGCTAAATAAGCATAATCGCCAGTATGACGGATATAATTATGAATTGCATATGCAATGGCTCCATTACGGTGAATTTCTTCAAAGGTAATTTCCCACTCATTATGACACTCTTCACCATTTGCTGTAACCATTGGATAAAGCGCAGCACCATCAGTAAATCCTAATTTAGCGGCATTTTCAATGGCTCTTGGTAAATGCTTATATCTGTAAACCAATAATTGTCGCGTCACTTCTGATGGAGACGTCATTAAAAAGAACGGTATACAGTAAGCCTCTGTATCCCAATAAGTAGTACCTCCATATTTTTCACCAGTAAATCCTTTTGGCCCTACATTTAAACGATCGTCTTCGCCTGTGTAAGTCTGATTTAAATGGAAAATATTGAAACGGATGGCTTGCTGTGCAGATACATCACCTTTAATAACAATATCACTATGCACCCACTTCTCAGCCCATGTAGCTTTGTGTTCAGCAAATAAGGCATTGAAACCTTTTGACCCTGCTGCTTGAGCTTGTTTTAAAGCATTTGCTTTTAAATCTTTCGGATCAGAATTTAAAGAAGATACTACACCAACATATTTTTCAATAGTTAATGATTCGCCTTCTGCTACTGTATCCTCAATATGATTCCCTACCCATTTGGTAAGTTGAATTACTTCTTGTTTGGGAGATATTTCACTATCGTTTTTAAGAACTTTATAGTTCATTGCAAAACCACAACGAAAATCTGTTTTCTTAGTTTGAGATTCTAAGTAAGCTTCCCCTTCTGTTGACTCGGCATTTAAAACATTCCAAAACTTCTCATCGTAATTAGAGTCTTCATTTTTGATATCTCCATCGATGTATGGACTAAATCCAATTTTACCTGAGAAATTAATTGCTTTTACCTCATAACGTATAGCAGCAATCTCCGTTTCAGAAATACTTAAGAAACGCTTGGCTGAAACATGAACCTTCTTGTTACCATCAATAATAGCATCAAATTCACGCGCAAGAAAACCTTCTTGCATATTTAAGGTACGTACAAAGTTTTCAACAGTACATTTATTTAAATCTAAATCAGTACCATCTATGGTAACATTAATACCTATATAATTTGGTGAGTTTAATACTTTGGCAAAGTATTCTGGATATCCATTTTTCCACCAACCTACTCTTGTCTTATCAGGATAATAAACCCCTGCTACATAACTTCCCTGTAATGTTTTCCCTGAGTATTTTTCTTCAAAGTTGGCACGCTGTCCCATTTTACCGTTGCCAATACTAAAAATACTTTCTGATGCTTCGTGGTTGTTCGGGTCAAAGCCCTCTTCAATTATCTCCCACTCATCATATTTTAAATATTCTTTCATTGTAATTCGTTTTTTGATAGATAGATAATAATAGTTCGTTAGTTATTAGTTAAAAGTCTGAAGCGAAAGATGCAATAGTTTGAATATTTGCCCATTACATTTAACACCAATCAAAAAACGACTATTTAACTATGAATAACATAAAAAGCTTAACGTACTTTTTAGTCTAACAACCCTAATTTTTGAATACTCATTTTGTGTAAACCATCCACAACTAAATGTGCTTTACCCAATACCTCTGAGCTTCCAATTCCTACACATTTCATACCTCCTGCTAAAGCAGCTTCGACTCCTGCTTCTGCATCTTCGAATACCACACACTCAGTAGGAGCAACTCCTAATTTTTCAGCACCCTGCAAAAATACCTCAGGGTCTGGCTTAGCTTTTGCCACATGAGTACCATCAACAATGGCATCAAAATAACCTGTCAATTCTAAACGTTCAAGAATTAACATGGCATTTTTACTTGCGGAACCAAGTGCTATTTTAATATTCTCTTTTCGTAGCACTTCTAAAAACTCTTTGGTTCCAGGAAGAATTTCTTCCGGTCCCATTTTTAGAATATACTGTAAGTAATTATCATTCTTTTTAGTAGCAAGCTCTAGTTTTTTATCCTCACCTAATTCAATTCCACCAATTGATAGTAGAATATCTAAAGAGGTCATTCGGCTTACTCCCTTTAATTTTTCGTTATCTTCTAATGTGAAGTCAAAACCAAGTTCATTTGCGAGTTCTTTCCATGCAATATAATGGTATTTAGCAGTATCAACTATAACACCATCTAAATCAAATAAACAAGCTTTAATATTTTTCATTGTAATTAGTTTTATTTTTTATTTCTCAATTTGTTGTTTATTCTGCTGCACAAAAGCAACAGATATAGACCCTAAAATCATAATAACTCCCGCAAGAACCATTACATAAATTCCTTGATTATTAAAAAATGCTCTCAAAATTGGACCACCTATAACACCACTCAATATTTGAGGCACTACAACTGTTAGGTTAAATAATCCCATATAAATACCAATACGTTTTGGAGGAAGTACGCCTGAAAGTATTGTATATGGCATTGCTAATATTGCAGCCCAAGCTATACCAATTCCGACCATAGAATATAGTATGTGATATTGATTAGTGAAAAAATAAAGACTTATAAAGCTTAATCCTCCAATAAGTAATGCTCCTGAGTATACTATTTTTCGGCTTGTAAGAGTTATTAACTTAGGCATCACAATAGAAAATAGTGCAGCTACAAGACTATACATTGCAAATGTTATACCTACCCAATTACCCGCTTCGTCAAAAGCACCTTTATAAGGTAGAAACTCAGGATCACTTGCATTAAAATCTAGTGGAACACCAAAATAGTGCTGTGAAATAGCAGTAGTAGAGTAAACCCATAATAAAAACAAAGGAAACCAGCTGAATAATTGAACTATGGCCAACTGCTTCATTACTTTCGGAGTAGTTTTTAATAACTCCCAAAAATTTACCTTTTCCGCTTTATCCTCTTCGGTAATATTTTTATAAGCTTCGTATTGCTCGGGTGGATATTCTTTGGTTTTAAATACAGTCACCAATACACTTAATAACAACAGAGATCCCCCAATATAGAAAGACCATATAACTGAAGGTGCAACCTCTCCTGCATCCGATTCGTTAGCAATTCCTAAAGCTGTTAAAATAAAAGGCAAAGCAGATCCAATAACTGCACCTATATTAATAAGAAAACTTTGTATCGAATAGCCGATATTTCGTTGCTCTTCTGGTGTCATATCAGCTACTAATGCTCTAAATGGCTGAAATGTTACATTAAATGACCCATCCATTAGAGCTAGCATAGTTACTCCAAAAATTAAAGCTGCTGTTCCCCCTGCTTTAAAAAACAATGGTGCATTAGGCATAAAGAACATAGCAATCATTGAGACAATTGCTCCACCAAGGATATAAGGAGACCTTCTACCAAGTCGAGTCCATGTTTTATCACTCGCAGCACCTACTAACGGCTGTACCATCAATCCCATGATTGGGGCAACTAACCAAAAGAATGATAAATTATGAGGATCAGCTCCCAAACTTGTTAGAATTCTACTGGCGTTTGCATTTTGAAGAGCAAAACCAAATTGAACACCCAAAAATCCAAAACTAACATTCCAAATTTGCCAAAATGACAACCGAGGCATCTTATTCATACAATTATTTTATGTGATTAGTACATGACATTAAGATTAGAAAAACTTACTTGATAAGCACTTGTACTAAAACATACAATGCATATAGATTTATTTATTACTAATAATAATATTCACAATTTCAGAAACGAAAAAAGTAAGGTGTAATGGTTTTAAAACCTGTCCATTTGTTTTAAAATCTGAATCAAAGATAGACAATGTGCACTTTTTATTCAATTATTACACATCGGTAAAATAGCTTAAAAACACAGCTTTCCGTGCACTTTTCCTTATTGCAACCGTTTGCAATAAGGTGAAAAAAAGTTAAAAAAATATGCATTTTTTTTTGCAAGCACTTATGCAAACGGTTGCAAAATATGCAAAAAACGATAGATTCTACCTTAGATACATAGGGCAAACCATCCTATTTAAATGCATTCTACCTTCAAACACAAATGTAAATAGACGTTAATTTACTGAAGCTTTGTGTACCCTTTTATTATAAAAAAAAGCCCAACCCATTTAATGAGTTGAGCCAAATTATAATGTACACTTTATTAATATAACCTTGACTTATTTGTAGATTCTCTGATTCGCAAAACAGGAGTTAGTACTTTTGTACTTGGCTCTGTAGTAACTTCATTTTCCTCAATTTGCTTGATTAAAAGTTTAACCGCTTCTTGCCCCATTTCAATTCCTTTCTGTTCCACAGTGGATAATGGAGGATATGCAATTTTTGCATTAGGTCCATCTCCGAATCCTATAACAGAAATATGATCAGGTATTTTTATGTCATTTTTCATTAATACTTGCATTGCGGCAATTGCAGTACTGTCATTTACTGCAAAAATCCCGTCTATTTCAGAAGCCATCTCTAATATTTGTCCTGCATTAGCATAAACTTCGTCCATAGTATCGCATTTAATAACATAGTTAGGATTGTACTCCATTCCATTCTCTGTTAAAGCATCTTCATACCCTTGTCTTCTGCGCTTTCCTATTTGCAAATGCTGCGGGCCTGCAAGGTGCAGAATCTTTTTACACCCTATAGAAATAAGGTGATGGGTGGCAATTTTTGCCCCCATTAAATCGTCAATAATTACTTTATCAACACTTAATTCTTCTGGTGCCCTATCAAAAAACACCAATGGTAAACCGTGATCCAAAAGGTTATTTATATGATCTAGCTTATGGGTAGTTTTACTTAACGACATTAATATCCCATCAACTCTGTTATCAAGCAAAGCTTGTGCATCGCTTATTTCTCGTTCGTAATTTTCATTTGATTGACAAATCATCACATTATATCCTGCATCGTATGCTATCTTATCGATACCTGCCAAAACTGAAGAAAAGAAATGATGCACCATTTCAGGAATTATAATACCTATGGTATTGGTTTTACTGCGTCTCAGATTTAAAGCTAGAGCGTTAGGTCGATAGTGAACTTTCTTAGCAAAAGTTTGAACCATCGTCTTCGTTTTCGGACTAATATCAGGATGATCCTTTAGTGCTCTAGATACAGTTGATGCTGATATACCCAAAATTTTAGCTATATCTTTTATTGTAATCTGGTGTGGTGCCATGAATACTATATAATATGTTTTATTTTAATTTTGTCTAATGATAATAAAATCTTATGTATAAATATACTCTTTTTATCAACAATCAAAAGACCCGAATACATCAATATTGAATGCTTGTCTCATTTCATATACTGTAATAAAGTACCCAAACTGATCCCTCTATTCAAGATAGATGCTATTACTGACTTTATTATCATGAACACTCCTAAACGCAATCCAGATGTCTACATGAGCTGTCTTAAATTGGTTTTTAAATTGATAGCTCCCAGAACTTCTCAATTCATTAGTTAAAATATAGTCAAACCTATCCTCATCAACTCTTAGCATTATTATGAGCAAATCATTCGCTTTGGCCCCTATGGGAACTTTATTGTTCCAATTAATACAAATCTCATCGGTTGTTACTTTGCATGAAATTTGATCAGCTAAGGGTAAATCACCTTTACAAAGTAATGCAAATTTTTTGTCAACGTATTGATCAGGGTATTCACCTGCTATGGCATATTTTAAGTTATAAGCTTGTGCTGATTGGTATGCAGTTCGCCCAGAGCCTTTTTCAAAAAATGTAAGTTTTAACAGGTCTCTAAAAGGCTTAATAAAACCATGAATCAAGCTCATTTTTTGTCGTTGTCGCAATTGCTTATCGCTTTTCTTATCTCGGTAATGACTAGGCATGGAGCGCATACAGGCCACGCCGTTTCTTTCATACAAAAGCACATTACCAACTTTGCCTGAAGCAGCATCTAATATATTTGTTTTTAATCGTGCCATAATTATCGTTTGTTAAAATAGTGATCAGTTTTTAGTAGTAGGCGAAGTAGAATATTAAGCTTTAATACCAATTTACAATGTCCAATAAATCCCTACGGTGTGAAACCCTATTTAATAGGACTACTTCAATGACTTGCTTACACTTGCTTAATTACTAAGATATAACATTATCAGTTCAAAGTCAAATTAAATTCATATCAAATACAGATCAAATTCACGTTAACGTGAGTTTGATCTGTATTTGATATGAACTATATCTGCATTTTATACGTATCAGTTCCTACCATACCCTAGGGAGCATATGAACCTGAAAGAAAAGAGAATGATAATAACTTCATATCAAAAAATACCCTGTGGCATTTGTAATGTTAAAACTTGCTGAAACATGTAAAGAATAAACATTAATAAAAATCGACAAATGCTAACTAATGATAAAAAATGACGCTCTAATCATTATTTATGTTAAGCGTATGTTAATGTTTGTGATGCTTTTTATATGATGAATTTATGTTTTACAACATATGGTTTTATTGCAAACGAATTCGCAATCGGCTTCGCAAACGATTGCGAAGAAAAACCTCAAAAAAACGTTTCGGTTTGTTAACAAGTGTATAAATGAGTTGGTTTTTGATATAGATTTGTAATGTCCATTTGTAGGTAAAAGTACCTAATAGTAAGGTGTGTAATTATTAACTGTTTATTGATGATAAATTTCGTAAACAATGAATTATACATGTTTTAACACTTAAATTATAAATTTTATGATTAAATCATTTTGTCTTAAGAAAGCATTTTTGCTGCTTACCGGGATATTTTTTATCTCAGGTATCATACAGGCACAAAGTATTGCAATAAGTGGTAGTGTAAGTGATGCAACCACTGGCGATTTATTACCAGGAGTATCTGTAATAATAAAAGGCACAACAACTGGTAGTATTACCAATTTCGATGGTGTATATAATTTAAACGCAAATCAAGGGGATATATTAGTATATTCATTCATAGGCTATGTTGCACAAGAGGTAACAATAGGACAACAAGCTCAATTAAACATTCAATTAAAGCCAGATGTAGTTGGTGTTGAAGAAGTAGTTGTTATTGGTTACGGTAGTGTTAAAAAAGAAGATGCTACAGGATCAATATCTGCAGTATCATCAAAAGACTTTAACGCTGGTGCCATTGCATCTCCACAAGATCTTATCGTTGGTAAAACAGCTGGTGTACAGATTACATCAACTGGAGGTGCTCCTGGAGCTGGATCTACCATTCGTATTCGTGGTGGTTCTTCTTTAAATGCAAGTAACGATCCTTTAATTGTAATTGATGGGGTACCTATTGATACCGAAGGTGTAGAAGGGATGCAGAATCCACTAAACACAGTTAACCCTAACGATATTGAAACATTTACTGTATTAAAAGATGCATCTGCAACTGCAATTTACGGTTCTCGTGCCTCTAATGGTGTAATCATCATTACTACTAAAAATGGTAAAAGTGGTGATGTTGTTAAGTTTGACTATTCAGGTAATGTAAGTGTAGCGACTGCTGCAAATACATTAGATGTAATGAATGCAAGCCAATACAGCTCTTTTATAAAAGATACTTATGGTGAGGATTCTGAAGCTTACAGAAATGTTACATCATATGAGGGTGTAAACACCAACTGGCAAGATGAAGTATACAGAACTTCTATTGGTACGGACCACAACTTAAGTGTTTCAGGTGGAGTAAAAGATCTACCATACCGTTTATCTTTCGGTTACACTAACCAAGAAGGTATTGTAGAAACATCAGCAATGGAAAGAATTACAGTAGGTTTAAACTTAAACCCAACTTTCTTTAATGAGCATTTAAAAACAGCTGTTAATGCAAAATATATGCATGTGAGTAATAACTTTTCAAACGATGCTGCTATTGGAGGATCTGTAACTTTTGATCCCACAAAACCAGTATATGACGAATCTTCTAAATATGGAGGTTATTATACTTGGATTGATAACGATGGTAACCCAGTTACTATTGCTCCAATGAACCCAGTTGCTCAATTAAACCTTCATGATAATCAGTCTAAAGTAAATCGTTATATCATAAATGCAAAGTTCGACTATAAGCTCCATTTTGCTCCAACAGTTACGGCTACTTTAAATATGGGTATTGATGGTTCTACATCTGAGGGAAGAACAATTGTTCAGCCTACAGCTGCTTGGTCTTCTCCAAATGATCCTGAAAGAGCTGGGGAGTATTCTCCATACAATCAAGATAAGAACAACAAGACTTTAGATATGTACCTGACCTACAACGAAAGTTTTGGTAAGCATAATTTAAAAGCTATGGGTGGATATGCATGGCAACATTTCCATAGAGAAGGTAATAATGTTACTTACAATTATGCAGAAACAAATGAAGTAACACCATATAGAGCTTATGAAGCGCAAAACTACCTTGTATCATTCTTCGGTAGAGCTGAATATAACTACGACAACAGATATTTAGTAAATGCTACAGTAAGAGCCGATGGTACTTCACGTTTTTCTGAAGACAATCGTTGGGGTTATTTCCCAGCCGTTGGCTTAGCTTGGAGAATGAAAAATGAAGCGTTCATGACTGATATTGATTGGTTATCTGATTTAAAACTTCGCTTAGGTTGGGGTATTACAGGTCAACAAGGTGTAACAGAGGATCTTCCTTACCAAGGTTCTTATGTTCGTTCAAATGGAACCGCAATGTATCCTTGGGATGGTGGTTACATCAACACAATGCGTCCTGATGGATATGACGAGAATATTAAGTGGGAGGAAACCACTACCTACAATGCAGGTCTTGATTTTGGTTTCTTCAACAATAAACTAGCTGGTAGCTTCGAATTTTACCACAGAATAACAGATGACTTATTAAATGTTGTTCCGGTAGCAGCAGGTGCAAACTTAACAAATGAGTTATTAACAAATGTAGGTAGTTTAGAAAATACAGGGGTTGAATTAAACCTTACTTATAGAGCAATTGCAAAACAAGATCTTTTTTGGGAAATTGGTGGTAACTTAACCTACAACCAAAACGAAATTACAAGTTTAACAAATGGTGATGATCCTACATACCTAGGTATTCAAACAGGTGGTATTTCAGGCGGTACAGGTAACAATGTTCAAATCCACTCTGTTGGATATCCTGCTAACTCATTCTTTGTTTATCAACAAGTGTATGATGCCAACGGAAAGCCTTTAGAAGGTGTGTACGTTGACCAAAATGGTGATGGTATTTATAACGACTTTGATAAGATTAGAGTTGGCCAAGCTGCTCCTACCCTATTAGTGGGTATTAACTCTCGTTTAGAGTATAAGAATTGGGATTTTGCATTCTCTGGTCGTATGCAATTTGGAGCTACTGTGTATAATGATAACAAATCAAACATGGGAGTTGCACAGGATACTTACAACAGCGGTGGTAACTTCTTAAGTAATAGATTAACATCTACTCCTTCAGGTTTTAATAGCTTCCAATATTGGTCTTCCGAGTATTTAGAGGATGCATCATTCTTCAGAATGGATAATATTACAGCTGGATATCGCTTTAATAAATTAGGAGGTACAGATATGAGTTTAAAAATAACAGGTACTGCTCAAAATGTATTTGTAATTACACAATACGAAGGAGTTGACCCAGAGGTTTCTGGAGGTATTGACAATAACTTCTATCCACGTCCAAGAACATTTATATTAGGCGTTAATCTTAACTTTTAATCGTTGTTAGCAACCAAAAAAAGAAATTAATATGAAATATATAGATAAAATAAAAAAGGGGGCAGCAATAGTTCTATTGGGAGCTTTCAGCTTCACCTCTTGTGTTAATGATCTGGATCAGCTACCAATTGATCCAAATGAAAGTACAGCTGAAACCGTTTATACTACAGAAGAAGGATATAATCAAGTTGTGGCTAAAATATATGCTGCTTTAGCATTAACAGGGCAAGAAGGTCCTGCAGGTAATGGAGATGTAGGTGGTATTGATGAAGGTTCATCTTCATTTATACGTAATCTTTGGAATTCACAGGTTTTAACAACAGATGAGGCTATTTGTGCATGGGGTGATTTTGGTATTTCTCAGTTGAACCAATTACAATATTCTGCAGCCAATCCATTTATTGAAGGTTTGTATTACAGAATATATCACCAAGTTTCAATGGCCAACGAGTTTCTTCGTCAATCTACTGATGAAATGTTAGCTTCTCGAGGTCAGGAAGACTTACAAGATAAAATGAAAGTTTTACGTGCTGAAGTACGTTTCTTAAGAGCATATGCTTATTCATGTGCAGTTGATTTATTTGGTAATGTGCCATTTGTTTTAGAAGAAGACGGCTTAGGTACTTATTTGCCGGAGCAAATTATGCGTAAAGACCTATTTGACTGGTTAATTGAGGAATTAGACGCTATTGAAGGTGAAATAGGAACAATAGGTACAGCTGCATATGGAAGAGTAGATGAAGGTGCAGTAGCATTCTTAAAAGCACGTTTATACCTAAATGCGGAAGTATATACAGGAACAGCCATGTGGGATAAGGTAATCACCGAAACCAACAAAGTAATTGCTGGCTATTCTTTATACACTGGAAACTACCAACACTTATTCTATGCCGATAACAACAAAGCAGATATTGCCTCAGGGTTTATTTTTGCAGTGCCTTACGATGGTGACCAAATGCAAACCTATGGAGGTACTACTTTCCTAGCTTTTAGTGCTACAGGTGGCGGTATTACGCCGGGAGACGTTGGCCTCAGCGGTGGTTGGGGTGGTAATAGAGCCCGCCCAGAATTAGTTGATTTATTTGCAACAGGCGATTTGAGAGGTGAAATCAATGGAACTTCAGGTACTATTTTTGATTCAGGACAAAAGGAAATTGAGAATCCTGCAAAGTATGACGATGGTTTTGGAGTAATGAAGTTTAAGAATATTAGTAGTGATGGGAATAACCCTGCTAATCAAGATTTTGTAACAACAGATTTCCCACTATTTAGATTGGCTGATGCTTATTTAATGTATGCCGAGGCAGTAGTAAATGGTAGTGGAGATGCGAACACTGCAGTGGGTTATATTAATCAATTAAGAGAAAGAGCATTTGGTAATGCTTCGGGTAATATTACACTAAGCAACCTTACTGCAGACTTCATTATTGATGAGCGTGGTCGTGAGCTTTTCTGGGAGTGTACACGTAGATCTGACTTAATTCGTCATGGAAAATACACTACCAATGAATATTTATGGTCATGGAAAGGTGGAGTTTCTGCAGGAGCAGCAGTGAGCACAACAAAACGATTATTTGCCATCCCTGCAAAAGATATCGGTGCCAATACTAAATTAGTTCAAAACCCTGGTTATTAATACATATACAGTTATGAAAAAATTAAATTATATATACATTCTATTTTTTACTTTAGCATTTCTTTCGAGTTGTGCTAAAGTAACTGAGAAGCCAATGCTTGGCGAAGGTACTGCTCCAGTTTTAGCATCACCAGATGGATCATTAAACTATGTACTAACTGAAGAAAATGCAGCAAGTCCTTTTGAGACCTTTATTTATAGTGCAGTGGTATTTGATCAGCCAATAGTGTCTCAGTATACCATTGAAGTAGCTAATGTTGAGGATACTAATTTTGAGGCAAAGGTTGATATGCAAGAGTCTACAAGTCAATTGTATCAATCTATTACAAATGCTTCTTTTAATCTTTTATTGGGAGCTTCGGGTTTAGATAAAACTCCAGAAGAGCCAACTTCTGTTAATGTAAGAGTAAGGGCTTCAAATGCAAATGATAGTGTTCAAACTTTTTATAGTAATGTTATCACCTTAAATGTAACACCTTACGATGCTGTGATACCACCTATTTACGTGGTAGGAGATGCAACTTCAGCGGGGTGGACACCTAGCGACGCATTACCATTAGTATCAATATCAGCCGATGAATACCAAGGTACTGTTGAGTTAACAGCTGCTCCTAATTCTTTTAGATTCTTAGGACAAAATACAGATTGGGGTCCAGAGCAATGGTTCTATGGAGATTTAGATTTAGTAGAATCAGTGCCTGCTAACCTTGTTGGTCCAGCACCTGCAAATGAATATGGTGAAATTAACTTTGAGGCCTCTGAAGCAGGAACCTACGAGATTTTGTTCAACAAGGCTAATAATTCAGTGAAGTTTACTAAGCAATAATTTAAAAGGTGGGCTCAGCCCACTTGTTTTGTAACTTTTTATTAAAACATAATTTTATGAAGAAATTAAATATATTATATAGTTTACTGGCTTTTATCATTGTCTTTTCTTCTTGTAAAGATGATAAGGATGGTATAACCAGGATCCCATTGCAGGAAGGTGCCGCCGTAATATTAAGTCCGAATGGGTCAACATCTTACACTTTATTAGAAGAAAATTCAGACGCTGCTTTTGAAACTTTTATTTGGGAAGATGCATATTTTGGTGAAGGAGTTACACCAGAGTATACTGTTGAAATGGATTTAGCCACTGGCGATTTTTCTAATGCTGTAGTATTAGGTACTTCAGATATTCCTTACCTAAAAACAACAATTGGTCCTGTTAATCAATTTTGTCGAGATTTAGGGGTTATGGCAAGGATTCCAACTGGATTCCAAGCAAGAGTTAAAGCTACAGCTGGAGGAGATACTAAATATTCTATCCCTGTTAACTTTTTAATAGATAGATTCATTTATGCAGATGAAGTAGCAACATGGATGGTTGTTGGTTCTGGTATAGAAAATCCAGTTGCTCTTATGTTGGATACAGAATCAGGGATGTGGAAAAGTACAGACCCTATTCAATTGAAAGAAGGCGGAATTTCATTTATGAATAACAATGTATACCAAGATGAGTTAGGTGCAGATTCTGATATTTCATATGAGATGGAGATGTCTGGTTCACTTATTGATAGCGATGGTAAAGAAATTCCTTCTAAAGATTTTACATATAACATTACACTTGATGTAGAAGGAAGAATGTTTACAGTAGCTGAGGATACACATTATACAGCCACAGGAAGTGCCGTTGTAAATCCAGATGTTAGATTTAAAATGGAAGGTGATAGTTATGAGTTAAAAACAAGATTTGTAGCCGGTACTTTCTTAATTAAGTTTAATTCATCTTCACCTATGAATTATGGAGTAACGAGTGCAACAGACAATACCCTTATTGTAGATGGAGAGCCTATAGAAATTGCTACAGATGGTAACTATAAAGTTACTGTTGATGCAGACATGAAAGTTACTGTGGAAGAATCAGCTTATCCGAATGAGATGTATATAGTAGGATCGGCTACTGCATATGGATGGGATGAACCAGGAACACATGAAGATGCAATAATGCATAAAGTAGCTGGTGGTGCTGATAACGAAGGATTATTTTGGAAAATTGCTCACCTTGAAGGTGGACAAGGATTTAAAATCTCTGCTGAAGCTTGGAATGATCCTAACTTAGGTTTTGATCAGGTTGATGAGTTTGATCCTGATGGTGTTGAAGTAGTTAATAATGATACTAATATGGGAATTACTACTTCGGGTATGTATACAATAGTAGTTGATTTGAGAGAAAATGCTACTAAAGTTTCTGTTACACCTGCCCAAGTTTATGGGATGGGACCAGCCTTTGGTGGATGGGATGAAGATAAGACTGAAAACTTATTTACAGTAGATAATACTGAGAAAACAATTATCTCTCCTGCATTATCTGAAGATGGAGATATTAGGTCTTATGTAAATCATGCGTGGATACCGGCATGGTGGCAAGCTGAATTCCAACCTAAAGATGAAAGTATTCTTTATCGTAATGATGGTGGAGACTTACCGAATTTAGGAGGAACTGCAGGTACTGTTATTACATATAAATTTGATGATAACACAAGTTCTATTCAATAAATAGCTATTTCTATTATATCTAAGGCTGCCCAAGTGGCAGCCTTTTTTGTTTATTCACAAAAGTTTTTATCATGCGTTATATATCTTTTTTAGTTTTATTGGCATTAATATCTTGCCAAAGCAAACCAAATCAAGAAGTTATTAAAATACCTAATACGCCCCCCGAATGGGCTAAATCCGTAATTTGGTATCAGATTTTTGTAGAGCGTTTTAATAATGGCGACCCTACAAATGACCCTACTCCAGAAACCATTTATGATAAGTCTAATTTTATAGAAACGCCAAGCGATTGGTCTGTTACACCATGGACTACAGATTGGTTTGCCAAAGAAGATTGGGCACAAGAAACCAATCAGAACTTCTATAGCAATTTGCAATTGCGCCGATACGGTGGCGATTTACAAGGGGTGCTAGATAAGTTAGATTATTTACAAGATTTGGGCATTACCGCCCTCTACTTTAACCCCTTAAATGATGCGCCTTCACTGCATAAATACGATGCACGTAACTACCATCACATTGATGTAACTTTTGGTCCCGACCCTGAAGGTGATATGGCCATTATAGCTTCTGAAGATCCAGGAGATCCATCTACATGGAAATGGACTGCTGCCGATAAGATGTTTCTAAAAGTAGTAGACGAGGCGCATAAAAGAGGCATGCGAGTGGTACTCGATTACTCTTGGAATCATACAGGAGTAGAATTTTGGGCATGGAAAGACCTTCTAAAAAATCAAGAGCAATCAAAATACAAAGATTGGTATGCTGTAGAAAGTTTTGATGATCCCAATACCGAAGAAGATGAATTTTCTTACTCAGGGTGGTTAGGACTAAATAGCCTACCAGAACTTAAGAAAGTTAATACACATGGTGCGCACAAAGCAGGTATTCCTTTTGAAGGTGATTTAAATCCAGGTGCAAAACAACATGTATTTGATGTCAGCGAAAGATGGTTAGCACCAAATGGTGATGTGAGCAAGGGTATTGATGGCTACCGTTTAGATGTAGCCGACCACGTGCCCCTAGGATTTTGGCGCGATTACCGTACTCATGTAAAAAGTATAAACCCCGAGGCCTACTTAGTGGGTGAAATTTGGTGGAAGGTTTGGCCTGATGAATTTATGGATCCTGTACCCTATACCAGTGGTGATATTTTTGATGCAGTTATGTTCTATCACGTTTATCGCCCTGCTCGTTACTTTTTTGCTGACACTGATTATGAAATTGACGCTGCCAACTTGGTGGATAGCCTAAATCTGCAGTGGAACAGGCTAGAAGAACCTTTTAGATATGGTATGATGAATGTGAATGCTACGCACGATACGCCACGCTTGTTAAGCTCGTTTAATAATAGGGATAAATACAAGTACAAAGCAAACTTAAACGACGATCCCAATTACAAAGCTGGTAAGCCTGAAGCAGAAACATATGAGCGCGTTAAACTATATTTAATGCACCAGTTCACTAACATTGGAGCACCCCAAATTTGGAATGGCGATGAAATGGGTATGTGGGGTGCTGATGATCCTGACTGTAGAAAACCACTCTGGTGGCCTGAGTTTACATTTGATCCTGAGAATCAGAATAACATAAAAGAAGGCAAACCTAAATATACAAATGTTGGGTTTAATGCAGAGTGGCATGATTATTACAAACAATTGTGTGCTTTGCGTAATGGCAACTCAGCGCTTATTGATGGTGATATCAACTTTATTAAGGCCGAAGGTAAATTGTTGGCTTATACCAGAAGTAATGCTAGCCAGACTATATTAACAGTAATGAACGCAGGAACTTCTTCTGAAGTATTTCAATTGCCAAAAGGTACTTATACCGATGCATTAACACAAGAAATAATTTCAGCATCAACAATAGAATTAGGGGGATTAAAAGGGAGAGTTTTAATACTTAACTAATGTAGATACCCCATGCTATAAAAATTTAGTGTGGGGTTTTAATCACATAAATTTAAGATAGATGAATAGAATATATACTTTAATTAGTTTTTTGTGCATGGGTTTGCTCTTAGCAGCTCAAGTAACAACAAACCCAAATCCGCCTGTTGATAACAAACCTGTAACCATAACTTTTAATGCTGCTGAGGGTAATGCTGAGTTAAAAGGTTATACAGGCGATGTATATGCACACACAGGAGTTATTACAGATAAAAGCAGCGATGGCAGCGATTGGAAATATGTTATTGCTGAGTGGACAGAGAATACTGAAAAGGCTAAGTTAACAAGTATTGGGAATGATATTTTTACTTTAGAAATGCCTACTTCTATTAATGCCTATTATGGAGTACCAGAAGGCGAACAAATAAAGCAAATGGCTTTTGTTTTTAGAAATGCCGATGGTTCAAAAGTAGGAAAAACAAGTACTAGTGGTGATATATTTGTTGATGTCACTACTCTAAACCTAACTTTAGATATCATAAGCCCAGCTCCTAGTGCTATTTTTGCAGAGGGAGATGCCATAAGTATCCAAATAACTTCAGAAAATTCAACTAGTATAAAAGCTTTTGTTAATAATAACGAGGTAGGCAGTAGTAGTACTTCTACTCTTGATATTACTGAAACAGCAGGTGTTCCCGGTACATACACCCTAAAGGCTCAGTCTTCGGATGGGACTACAACGTTGGAGAAAATACAAACCTATTATGTGAGAGAAGATGTTGTTGAAGAGACGATGCCATCTAATCTAAGACGCGGTGTTAATAAAGTAGACAATTCAAGCATCACCTTTGTATTATTTGCTCCAGAGAAGGAGTTTGTTCATGTAATTGGTGAGTTCAACGATTGGACTCCATCCAACGAATATATGATGAAAAAGGATGGCGATTACTTCTGGTTGACTCTTGATGGTTTAGTTGCAGAAACAGAATATGCTTTTCAGTTTTATATTGATGGCGAAATACGCATTGCTGATCCGTACACTACAAAAACATTAGATCCAGATGATAAGTGGATTGATGATTCCGTTTATCCTGGATTAAAAGAATATCCATCTGATAAAACAGAACACGTAGCTTCATTATTTACAATTAATGAGGATGAATATACTTGGAAAGTAGCCTCGCACACCAACCCTGATCCAGAGCAATTGGTAATTTACGAATTACACATTCGTGACTTTACCGAAGAAGGCACCATTAAAGCAGTTACTGCTAAAATGGATTATTTTGTTGATTTAGGGATTAACGCCATTGAGTTAATGCCTTTTAATGAGTTTGAAGGTAACGATAGCTGGGGATATAATCCATCCTTCTATTTTGCTACAGATAAGGCCTACGGCACAGCCAACGATTATAAAGCATTTATTGATGCCTGCCACGAGAATGGCATTTCAGTAATCATGGATCATGTACTCAATCACTCCTTTGGTCAATCGCCATTTGCGCGTATGTACTTAAATGATGAGAACAAGCCTTCTGCTAATAACCCTTGGTATAATACAGAACACAATATGGCAGAACCTGCCGCACAATGGGGTTACGATTTTAATCACGAAAGTGTAGATACTAAAGAATTGGTAGATAGTATCTGTTCCTACTGGATTAGCGAATTTAAGATTGATGGTTATCGTTTCGATTTTACAAAAGGTTTTACTAATACGAGCTATCCTGTGGGTGATTGGGCGAGTGCCTATGATGCTTCTCGTATAGCCATTTTAAAGCGAATGACTGATGAGATTAGAAAGCGAAAAAGCGATGCTATTATTTCCTTTGAACACTTATCTGACAATGATGAAGAAAAAGAGCTCGCCGATTACGGGATCTTAATGTGGGGAAATCATAACCACAACATGGCTGAGGCAGTAATGGGCTATAATGAAAATGGGAAATCAGATTTCTCATGGGCATCTTACCAAAAAAGAGGTTGGGATAGTCCACATATTATCAATTACATTGAGAGTCATGATGAAGAACGTATTATGTATAAGGCGCAAGAATATGGCGCTTCATCGGGTGATTATAATGTTAAAGATCTGTCAACCGGACTAGAACGCTCAAAAGCTGCTGCGGCATTTATATTCTCAGTACCTGGTCCTAATATGATTTGGCAATTTGGTGAGCTTGGATATGATTATAGCATTAATACTTGTACTGATGGCAGCATAGATGAAGGATGTAGAACTGGCCGTAAACCTATTAAGTGGGATTATGCCGAAGATACAGATCGAATGAATCTTTATAAAGTATATGCTCAAATGGCTACTTTAAAAAAGGAAGAGCCTGTATTTTCAACGGATAATTACAGTTTGGATGTTAGTGATGCTATTAAACAAATTGAATTAAACTATAATGGTTCAGACGTACGCTTAGTGGGTAATTTTGGAACAACAACAGCCACTGTATCTCCTAGCTTTAGTAGTACTGGTATTTGGTACCGTCACTTTAGAGGTGATGAAATAGAAATTACTGATCTTAACCAAGAGTTTGAATTATCTCCAGGGAAATTCATCATGTTTACTGAGAAAAAGCTAATCGGATTTGGTATTGACACCAGTACTGATGAATTAGAGCCCATTCAGAATGTACGCATAAGTCCAACACTAGTTGAAAGTTCTCTGACTATAAATTTCAGTAATCAACCAGCCAATAAGGCACTTATTTATAACTTATCGGGTAGTGTAATTAAACAGTTTATAATCGACAATAATATACACACCGAAAACTTAAGTGAATTACCATCGGGCATTTACCTTATTAAATTTGAAGGTGGGGATAGTAATTCTGCTGTAAAGAAATTTATAAAGCGATAAACCTTGAATAGGGTATAAATTTAGAAAGGCTATCGTTTTAGGTAGCCTTTTTTTGTACATCAACTCTTATTTTATGGCGCTTATAGAACCATCATTAATTAACAAAGATACTTTGTACTATACAGAAGTTAAAGATGAACAAATCACTATGATCATGGAAATCAATACCCTTATGGGTATGCTGAAAATAAGCAGTTGATTCAACTGAGGTATTTGTATTGACTCTATACCCCACTCCAAGACCATGCCTTCCTCTTTCAAAGAAATTATATTCTCCTTTTATATGCCCAGTGAAGTTGAATGTAATTTCACTAGAAGCAATCCAATAAAAGGTTTTGGGTTGAATAAACTTTTCAAGATTAAAAGCACGTTTGGTTTTTAATTCATACCTAAAACGCGAAGTCATTTGCGTTTTTTCAGTAGAACTCCTATATATGATTTGTTCTTCTAGTCTAAATCGATGATTAATCGTCATCCGCGAAAACCTAGGATAAGCTAATTTTACAGTTTGGTGTGGCCTATATTCATTGGTATGGGTTCCATCATGATTATTTACATGGTTAAACATAAAGCCCGCATCAAATTGAACCTTAGAATTAAGTCGTCGCTGTGCAATTGCACGAATGCCGTATCGGTCCCATCCACTTCCATTTAATCCTCTATAATAACCTCCGTCAAGACTTCCTCGCCAGTCACTATTAAAATCAAATTTAGCCAAGAATAGTGTTCTCAACTCATTTTGCTGAGCAGTGCCTACTATACAAAATAGTAATAAAGGAATGAGAACTAATAATCTTTTTAATAACACTATAATTATTTCTATTTATGCGATGTTACTTTCTATAATTTCGGTGAATACATCCTTTATATCTAACTTAGCTGCTGCTATTTGTTGTGGAATAAAACTAGTTTTAGTCATACCAGGTGTTGTATTAACTTCTAGCAAATATATTTGATTTTCGCTAATAATATAATCAACCCTAACAATTCCTTTACAAGCTAGTATATCATAAATCATTGAACTGATTTGTTGTATTCTATTTGTAGTTTCTTCAGGCACGCGGGCTGGCGTTATTTCTTGAACCTTATCAGCATTATATTTGGCTTCAAAATCAAAAAACTCATTGGCAGGGATTACTTCTGTTAACGGAAATATACTGGTATTATTGTGGGTTTTGTATAAACCACAAGTTACTTCGAGTCCTTTAATAAACTGCTCAATAATTACTTCATCACTCTCACTAAAAGCATTCTTCAACGCTTCCTCCATTTCTTCGGCTTTCTTCACCTTAGTAATTCCAAAGCTCGAACCGCCAGCATTAGGCTTAACAAAACAAGGTAAGCCTAATTTTTCAACAATGGCATTTGCATCGTAATTAATTCCTTTTCTGATCATTAAGGAATCAGCTACCTTTAATCCGAAACCTTTAAGGTAATTGTTACAAGCAAATTTATTAAAGGTAAGAGATGAAGCTAACACCCCACAACTTGAATATGGAATATCTAACAATTCAAAATAGCCTTGTAATTTACCATCTTCACCAGGTGTACCATGTATGGTTATATAAGCAAAATCAATACAATACTTTATGTTGTTGATGGTATAGCTAAAGTCATTTTTATCAATGCAATATTCATTATTATCGATAATTGCATTCCAACTTTTACCTTCCATGCATACCGATACGATATCATATTTATCTGTATCAATAAACGATTGAATTCCTTCAGCACTCTTACGAGATACCACTATTTCAGAAGAATCACCACCGTATATTATTGCTATTATTTTTTTTGAATTCATTTTATTGTAAAGGTCTAGTTTATTCGTCTCTACCAGCTATGTAAGAGCTCCATTTTTCAATAGCTTCTGTCATATCTGTAGGTATTTCTGTATCAAAAGTCATTTTCTCTCCCGTATGTGGATGGATGAAACCTAGCGATTTAGCATGAAGAGCCTGTCGCGGTAATATTTTAAAACAGTTGTTTACAAACTGTTTGTATTTACTAAATGTAGTACCTTTTAATATTTCATTACCTCCATAACGCGTATCATTAAATAAGGTATGACCAATATATTTCATATGCGCCCTAATCTGATGCGTTCTTCCCGTTTCGAGCACACATTGAACCAAGGTTACATAGCCCATTCTTTGTAATACTTTATAATGAGTTACAGCATGCTTTCCGAATTCTCCATCAGGGAATACGGTCATTTCCATCCTATTTTTTAAGCTTCTACCAATGTGTCCTTCTATGGTTCCTTCTTCTTCTTTAACTTGCCCCCACACAATGGCTACATAGCTTCTTTCTGTGGTTTTATCGAAGAATTGTTTTGCCAAATGAATTTTAGCCTGTTCTGTTTTCGCAACCACTAATAAACCTGAGGTATCTTTATCAATACGATGAACTAATCCTGGGCGGGGATCCTCAGACTCGAAAATAGGCACTCCTTTTAAATGATAAGCAAGTGCATTCACTAAGGTACCCGTATAATTACCATGACCAGGATGCACAACCATACCAGGCTCCTTATTGATGACTATTAAATGCTCATCTTCATAATGAATATTTAAAGGAATATCTTCTGGAATAATGGTTAACTCCCTTTTGGGAAATTCCATTACTATAGTAACAACATCATTAGGTTTAACCTTATAATTAGATTTTACAACAACATCGTTTACTCTTATATGTCCATTACTGGCTGCATCCTGTATTTTATTACGCGATGCATTTTCCATACGATTTACAATAAATTTATCGATGCGAATCATGGCTTGGCCAGGATCTGCCTCAAAGCGATGATGCTCAAATAATTCATTGTTAGAATCATTAAAATCGTCCTCCTCGTATCCAGTAATATCAGTACTCATCCTTTGTTTTATTAACTTCCTGTATGTAAATATAAATGCTATTGTTGTTGATCTTGCTCAGCTTCTTCAATTGCTTCTTCCAACTCAATTCTAAAAGCTTCCACTTTTGTAGAATCGTTGGTAAGCCATATATTAATTGACGACCCTAATCGAACTTTACGATTTGATAATTCATTATTCTGAGGTGATTGCTTCCAGATAAAGGCACTCAATGAGTCTTCCTCTGTTTCAATCGATTTATCGTAGACTGATGCCCCAATACTTAGCATATTACTTTGGCATATTGAGTTTGCCTCCTCAAAACCTAATCCAATAAGCTCAGGTATATTTGTTTTTTTATTACTCAAGCCCTTACCTATCAATAAATCAATTTCTGATCCTTTACTTAAAAGCGTACCTGGCTCAATTGGTTTACCCTTATAGTGCTGACCTAAAATCAACTGCGAGTATTCCGAAGGAATATAAATCAACTCGCCAATTTTTAAGCCATAGGATTCTAAAGTTGCTTCAGCATTTCTTAAAGAAGCATCAATTAAACGCGGCATAGGCACCTGCTCTGAGCTATAGGCATTAATTGTAAAAAATATGGTTCTATCCTCTTTAACAAGTGCACCAGCATTTGGGGTCTGATCTACCACAACACCTGGTGTTTTACCATTAATATGAACTGAATCTATTATTTTATATCGCAAGTTATTACTTTGCACCAAATCAATTAATTGATTCTCTTTTAATCCTGTAAAGTCAGGTGTTGCTTTACTTTCTCTATGGTGTGTATAGATACTTAAACCTATAAACGTTGAGATAAGAAGTAAAACTATTAAACCAATTGCAGCTGCTGCGTGTAATAAGAAACGCTTGCTGATTAAAAACTTTAAGAATGCCATATAATTTAAGATTTTCAGAGTGTCAAAAATAATACAAATAACTTAACGTATGAAATATATATATGCTATCTGCTAAGAATTTAATAAGTAGTGCTACCTATTAATGAGATCCCAATTTAGATATGCTATAAAAGCTTGTTTTTAAAGCAAAAAAAAAGGATTCTTCTCAGAATCCTTTTCTTTATACTGTAAGCAATTAATTATGCTTTATGTCTTTTTTCGCTTGAAACGCTTAGTTTAGCTCTTCCTTTAGCTCTTCTTGAAGCTAAAACTTTACGCCCGTTAGCACTAGCCATTCTTGCTCTGAACCCGTGCTTATTTCTTCTCTTTCTGTTCGAAGGTTGAAATGTCCTTTTCATATGCTTATATTTTATTTATGATAACCGTTAACAAACTTTTGAAGCAAAATGAACTTTCAAACTTGAATTGTTACAATTTTTGATAATCTGCAACGGCTGTTGTTATTTACTCTCTTAATTTCGGAGTGCAAAAATACACATTATTTTATTCTTACAAAACAAACCAAGTATTTTTTAATGTTTCTAATTAAAAAAAATAGACTTGTCTTATAAAGTTAGATGAATCAGTTTTTTAGTCTCAAAAAAATCTTCTTCGTAATAAGAAGTAAGATCTGTAGTACTAATGTTTTTTATAAAAGGCTTTACCTCTTCTTCAAAATCACCACCTTTAAGATATAGTATCCCATTTCCAATGGCATTAATTTGTTTTTTGTCAATTAAATGACGGGTTAAAGACACAAAACGAGGAAATGCGGTTACAGCTCTACTTACGACAAAATCGTATTTATCTTTCACATTCTCAGATCTGATTTGTTGAGCCTTTACATTGCTAAGCCCTAGTTCTTCAGCTATTGTGCTTACCACTTTTATCTTCTTCCCTATAGAATCTACCAAATGAAATTCACATTCAGGAAACATTATTGCCAAAGGAATTCCTGGAAATCCGCCCCCTGTTCCAACATCAATAATTCTGGTTCCTGGAGTAAAGTTGGTATATTTAGCAATGGCCAGCGAATGTAGAATATGTCGTACAGCTAGCTCATCAATATCCTTACGGGATATTACATTAATTCTTTCGTTCCATTCAGGATATAGAGCTTCTAGTTTATTAAAAAGCTCAACTTGTTTGCTATTTAAATTCGGAAAGTACTTATTTATCACGAAGTATAATTTGAATAACCTTAGTTAATTTGTTTTTATGTCGGTGTTTTTTAGCGTATTGAAAAGTAGCTCACGAGCTCTGAACAATTGTGCTTTTACAGTACCCAATGGCAGCCCCAATTCCTGTGCTATTTCTTCGTAAGAAAACTCATTAAAATACCTTAGCTCAATAAGTGTTCTATATCTTGGCTTAAGCTTTTTAACAACAGTACGCATTAAAATCGCTTTCTGTTGCTTTATGAGATTTTCTTCAGGATCAGGTGTCTCATCTTTTAAATGGAAAGTTTGCTCTATTTCTTTTTCTTCAGTTTGATGAGATCCATCTAAAGAAACAACATTGTTTTTTTTCTTTCGCAAATAATCGATACAATTATTTGATGCTATTTTGAACAACCAAGTACTAAATGCATAATTTGGAGAATACTGATGTATATTCTTAAACGCTTTACCAAAAGCTTCAATGGTTAAATCTTCAGCATCGCTTTTATTATTAACCATCTTTAATAGCATAAAGTAAATTGCATCTCTATACCTACCCATAAGTTCAGCAAATGCCTTCTGGTCACCACTTATAGCTAAATCGACCAAAGTAAGGTCGTGCTTGGCTTTATCTGACAAATTTGGATTTAAGTCCATCTATTACTTTTAACTTTTCGTTTACTCCCCATTAGTAAAACACCCGTAATAATCGGCAATACGAAATCCAATAGGATACCTATCCAGATTATATTCTTCTGCCCCATATTTCTTGATATTTTCCCTAAAACTAAGAATTGTACTAATAATTTTAAAAAAAACACAATAAGAATTGCATTTGCAAAAGTAGAAAAAAACATAGAAATTATTGCACTTGCCCAAAAAAGTTGTCGGCTAAATATTTCAATACCAATTAATCTCTTTGATTTGTTCTTATAATGTTTTGAAGTAGTTAAGTGTCTTTTTTTCTGATTACACCATTCACTAAAATTATTCGGAGATTCTGAAAGTGTGAATGAATCTGGGTTAGTAACGATGGCAACATTATTTTTTGTAGCAGCTTCTTGGATAAATAAATCATCATCACCTGATAAAATATGACTATGACTTTTAAAACCTCCCGTATCGTAAAATGTTTTTTTTGTATATGCCATATTACGCCCCACTCCCATGTACGTTTTTTTCTTTATGGCAAACGATATATATTGAACCGCTATCATAAAAGTATCATACCGAAGGAGCAGATTCGATAAGCCTTTTCTTTTTTTATATAAACCAACACCTAATACAATATCCTTTTGCAGCAATCCATTTGCCATATGACATAACCATTTATTTGATTGAGGCACACAATCTGCATCTGTAAATATTAGATGTTCGTTTTTTGCTGCCTTAACCCCTAATGTTAATGCCAATTTCTTTCCGTGAGAAAATTGTCTATCGTGAGGTATAGTGGTATAATATAAATTTGTATGCTCCCTTTTTAATTTTGCAAGCACTAATTCGGAGTCATCTTCTGATGCATCATTAACTACTACCACCTCAAAATCTGAGGGATATTCTTGCGAAAGTATTTTATATAAATTATTCTCAAGATTTTTTGATTCATTACGAGCACAAATAATAACTGAAACTGGTGGGAGATCTTTAGAAACCTCGGGATCTTTATATTTAGCTAATGATAAATAATATCTTAAATAGTATATGATTTGTATTAAGAAGGCTATAATACAAATACCTAATAGTATACTTTCAGTTTGGTGATCGAGAAAAAAATCAATAGAATAATTCATTCAAAAAGTTTCCCCAAAAATGAACATTTTTGTGATTCAATCCAATAATAATAGTCAATACAAATAGCTTTTTATTTATTTTCTCACTTTCCACCTTTTACATTACGCAGTATTATGAATGATAACTAAGCTTATGTATAAAAACCATCCCTTGACTAAGGAAAAAATAGAGGGACAAACATTAAAAAAAGGGACTTTTACTTCGCATATCTGTTTCTTTATCTTTTCTCTTTATAATAAGAAGTAGCAAAAGCGGAATATCCAAATCCTTATCTTTATATTTGCAAGCCGAATTATAATGTAATAATATTACTTAGTACATAATAGTGAGGCACTATACTTTATAATAAGGTTTTGAGAAATGGATTTTGAATTACAGCATACAGATACAAAAAGTAAAGCCCGCGTTGGGAAAATAACAACCGATCATGGAGAAATAGAAACACCTATTTTCATGCCAGTTGGAACTGTTGGAAGTGTTAAGGGAGTACACTTTAACGATTTAAAGAATGACATTGAAGCACAAATAATTTTAGGAAATACATATCATTTATATTTACGTCCGGGTTTAGATATTATTGAAAAAGCAGGTGGACTGCATAAGTTTAATGGTTGGGATAAACCCTTATTAACAGATAGCGGTGGTTATCAAGTTTTTTCGCTAAGTGCCAACAGAAAACTAAAGGAAGAGGGTGCAATATTTAGGTCACACATTGATGGATCGAAGCATTTATTTACTCCTGAAAACGTGGTAGATATCCAACGAATTATTGGAGCTGATATTATAATGGCTTTTGATGAGTGTGCCCCGGGTGATGCTGACCACAAGTATGCCAAAAACTCAATGGAACTTACGCATCGATGGCTACAACGTGGCATATCGCATTTTGATGCTACAGAACCTAAATACGGGCATAGTCAAACATTTTTTCCGATTGTACAGGGTGCAGGTTTTAGAGATTTGAGAAAACAATCAGCTGAATATATTGCATCCTTTGAAAGAGAGGGAAATGCCATTGGCGGATTAGCAGTTGGAGAGCCTGCTGAAGTTATGTACGAAATGATTGAAGTAGTTAACGAAGTTTTACCTGAAGATAAACCGCGTTACCTAATGGGCGTTGGAACTCCTGTAAATATTTTAGAAGCAATCTCACTTGGCGTGGATATGTTTGATTGTGTTATGCCAACTCGTAATGGTAGAAATGGAATGCTTTTTACTTCGCGAGGCATCCTTAACATGAAGAACGTAAAGTGGAAGGATGATTTCTCTCCAATTGACCCAGAGGGCACTTCGTTTGTTGATCATACCTACACAAAAGCTTATTTGCGTCATTTATATGTATCTAAAGAATTGTTAGCAGGACAAATTGGGAGTCTTCATAACCTAGCATTTTATCTATGGCTTGTTAAAGAAGCGCGCAAACATATTATTACTGGCGACTTTGCTACTTGGAAAGATCAAATGGTAAAACAAATGTCAATACGTTTATAACGTAGTATATTACTTAACCAAAGTACAGTTTATTATTATAATAAGGTAAAGCACCTATGAGAGGAATACTGCAAAAGTTAGATAGATATATCATATTTAAGTTTTTAGGAACCTATTTTTTCGCAATTTTACTAATAGTAAGTATTGCCGTTGTTTTTGATATCACCGAGAAGATTGATGATTTTATTGAAAAAGGAGCTCCTTTAAATGCGATTGTTGTTGACTATTACGCCAACTTCATTCCATACTTTGCCAATCTATTTACGCCTCTATTTGTGTTTATTGCCGTAATATTTTTCACCTCTAAAATGGCTTATCAAACAGAGATTATTGCCATTCTATCAAGCGGTGTAAGTTTTAAACGACTGATGTTCCCTTACTTAGTGGGCTCATTGGTAATAGCCGTATTCTCCTTTTGGTTAGGTGCTTATGTGATTCCTCCAGCAAACAAAACTCGTCTAGCTTTTGAAACAGTATATATTAAAAAACAAAAAGACAGAGGTTTACAAGATATTCACTTACAACTTGAACCTGGTTTATTTGTATACATGGGACGCTATTATGCATTAAGAAACAGAGGAACCTACTTTGGATCAGAACGTTTTGAGGGTAAAACTTTAAAATCTAAATTATCTGCTCAGTCAATTGTATTTAATGAGGAAGCTGATAATTGGACAATTTCTGACTACGTAATTCAAAACTTCTCTGATGATCATACTATCGAAATTATTGAAGGTTCAAAATTAGATACCGTATTTAATATGACGCCAAAAGACTTTACTGAAGAGCACAATTGGCATGAAACCATGAATAATAGCGAACTAATAGAATATATTGATGCACAGACTAAAAAAGGTGTTGGAGCTATTCAGCCTTTTAAGATTGAATATTATAAAAGGTGGGCTAATCCTTTTTCGGCCTTTATATTAAGCCTTATTGGTGTTTCCTTAGCATCGCGTAAAGTTAGAGGAGGAATGGGGCTCCATATTGGAGTTGGACTCGCTTTAAGCTTTACATACATCCTATTTATGACCATATCCACAACATTTGCTGTTAATGGTAGTATGAACCCACTTTTAGCTGTATGGATACCAAATATCGTATTCTCTTTAATCGGTGTATATTTATACCAAAAAGCACCTAAATAATTATATATAATTATTGATTACCTAATTATTTAAGGGTTTTAATATGAATATATATTCATTACAATTAATATTTCTCAAATTCTTATCTAGAATCATTATAAAAAAGAATTGAAAAGTCCCTCTCAATAAGTGATTGTATGTTAGTTACTTGATTGGAGTGTAAAAATATCTTAATTTATCAGTTTTGTGCAGAATAATTTTAGTAATTATGCACCCTTAAATTTACATGAGGCTACATTGTATTAATGTGCTGATATGTATGAAGTTAAATGAAATTATTTAATTATGTCATTAAAAAAACACATTCTTGATCTTCGCAAAAGAAAGGAACAAGTGGAAATGGGAGGTGGCGAAAAAGCCATAGAGAAACAAGTGGCAATGGGTAAAATGACTGCCCGTGAGCGTATTCTCGCCCTTCTCGATCAAAATTCATTTACAGAGTATGATCTTTTTGTTGAGCATGAAGCTAAAGACTTTGGAATGGATAAAAAACAACTGCATGGAGATGGAGTTATTATTGGAACAGGTACTATTTATGGTGCTCCAATATGTATCTTCGCGCAGGATTTTACTGTAGCTGGTGGGTCTTTAGGTCTTATGCACGCACGTAAGATCACTAAAATCATGGATCATGCTTTAAAAATGCGCGTACCTTTGATCGGTATTAACGATTCTGGTGGTGCACGTATCCAAGAAGGAGTGAACTCTTTGGCAGGATACGGAGAAATATTCTATAGAAACACTATCGCTTCTGGTGTAATTCCTCAAATTTCAGTAATCTTAGGACCTTGTGCTGGTGGTGCAGTATATTCTCCTGCGTTAACTGATTTTGTATTTGTGGTTGATAACATTTCAAAAATGTTTATTACAGGCCCAGGTGTAATTAAAACTGTTCTTGGAGAAGAGATCTCTATGGAAGAGCTAGGTGGTGCACGCGTACATGCTGAAATTACAGGTAATGCACATTTCTTTGCTGAAAGTGAGCAAGAGTGTTTCGATCAAATTAAAAAGCTCATTACGTTTATTCCTTGGAATAATAATAAGAAAGCAAAAGAGTTTCCTCCTAAGGCACCTACCTTTAAAGGAAATATCGAAGATTTGATTCCATCTGATCCACGTCAGCCTTACGATGTTCGTGATGTTATTAGGAGCATTGTTGATGAAGGTGATTTCTTCGAAATTCAAGAATTATTTGCAGCAAATATCGTCATCGGTTTTGGTCGTTTAAATGGTCAAACAATTGGTTTTGTTGCTAATCAACCTCTTGTACTTGCAGGTGTATTAGATTGTGATAGTTCGGATAAAGCAGCTCGTTTTATTCGTTACTGTGATTCATTTAATATTCCAATCGTAACTTTAGAGGATATGCCAGGTTACCTACCAGGTGTAGATCAAGAACATGCTGGTGTAATTCGTCATGGTGCGAAAGTTCTTTACGCTTATTCAGAAGCTACTGTAGCTAAAATTACAGTAATCTTACGTAAAGCTTATGGTGGTGGTTATATTGCCATGAACTCTCGTCACTTAGGTGCTGACTTTATGTTTGCTTGGCCAACTGCAGAAATTGCTGTTATGGGACCAGAAGGAGCTGCTAACATCATCTTCAAGAAAGAGATTGATGGTGCGGATGATCCGGATGCGATGCGCGAACTTAAAGTACAAGAGTACAAAGAGAAATTTGCTAATCCGTATGTTGCTGCTGCAAAAGGTTACATCGATTCTGTTATTGAACCTAATGATACCCGTAATATTTTATTACATGCATTAGAAGTTTCAGTAGGAAAAGATGTACATCATCCAGAGAAGAAACACGGTATTCCTCCATTTTAAATCATTGGATAATGAGTAAAGATAAAGACCTAGTAGGCTTTCGAGTACAAAGTTTGGAGTATCAAACCAAGTTGACAAAGAAATTTGCAAACAGACAAGCTTGGAAAGAACCCAATCCTTTAGAGATACGTTCTTACATCCCTGGAACCATTATTGACATTCAGGTAGAAGTAGGACAGGTATTAAAAGAAGGAGACAATGTACTTGTACTTCAAGCAATGAAGATGTTAAATCAAATTACTATGCCATTTGATGCCAAAGTAAAAGAGATTCACATTAAAGAGGGAGATAGAGTCCCTAAGAATGAACTAATGATACTACTTGAAGAGTAGACATAATAAACAAACAAAAAGGCTGAATCTATTGATTCGGCCTTTTTGTTTTTAATCAATTCATTAACAATCCTTATCTTAATTTAGTCTAAACAATCGTTTTTTAATCTGCATAAAATATATATCTTTAGCCCGTTCTTTTTAATTAGATTAGTTATGGATAAGGTAAAGACCAAGGAAGTGGTTAAGCAAATCTTTACTGAATTTTTGCAGAATAATGGGCATCGAAAAACACCAGAACGTTTTGCGATATTAGAGGAAATATATTCTCGCGAAGGTCATTTCGATATCGAGTCACTTTATATTTTTATGAAAAATAAAAATTATAGAGTCAGTAGAGCTACCTTATATAACACCATAGATTTACTGCTGGAGTGTAAGCTTGTTATTAAACACCAATTCGGTAAAAATATTGCTCAGTTTGAAAAAGCTTTTGAATCAAAACAGCACGATCATTTGATTTGCACTACATGTGGTAAGGTTATTGAATTCTGTGATCCTGGAATTCAAGTTGTTTTAAACAATGCAAAGGATACAATGAATTTTAATGTAACGCATCAATCATTGTATATATACGGGGTTTGTAAAGAATGTCAGGATAAGGGTTGATATTTTCATATCACACCCTCATCATATTTAAGTAATACTTTATTTAGTATCCCTTTGCCTTTAAAGTTTCAGCAAACTTAGTTCCTATACTCATCCCCCATTTTTGTCCTACTGCCATTGATTCTTGCATAATTGCTGGGGTTTTCTTTGCATATTTCTTACCTAGTGGTGTTTCATAAAAAGCTATTAAGCCTTTTAAATCGTCTAAGCTTAAATGTTTTTTATATACAGGCGTTAACTCTACTGCTAAATCAGACATCGAAGCATTTAAAAATTCTTTCTCTAATTCATTCATTACTGCGGCTGGAACTTGAGAATATTGCATCTTGATCATTCCCATCATTTGAGTAATTACTGCCTTATAGGTCTCTTCTGATCCTGATAATTCAAACATTTTTTTCAACTCCTTAGAATAGGCATCATTTGTTTGTGCCTGAGTAGCAGTTATAAATAATACTGCAAGACTAAACGTAAGTAATAGTTTTCTCATTTTAATATTTATATTAATTAATAGTTAGTGTTTATTTATTGGTTACAAAACGTTGCTTAACTTCGAGTAAACACTTGTGACACAGGCATCCTGTGAATTTAGTTTTTAAATAATCTCTAGCCGAATCATTTAATTTAACAGTGGCACAATGGCACTGAATAATGCTATCTTCTCTACACGTAAACTGAGTTCCACAATTGGCACATTTCTTCTCCATTATTGTTCTTCTTTTAATTTTGGTAAGCCAAAAGTAATGGCTAAGATTGATGATATACCCATTAAATATGGATAAAATAAATAGTTCATTATTTCAAATGGAGAAACTAGCTCATGTGTTAATCCTATAATGGCAAGAATTTGTGCTCCATAAGGTAATAAACCTTGCATAAAACAGGAGAATGTATCAAGGATACTCGCGGCTCTTCTGGGCTTGATTCCAAATTTTTGCGCAATATCTTTAGCTATTGGTCCTACAATGAGTATGGTAATTGTATTGTTAGCTGTAAATACGTTCACAACAGAAGTTAAGGCTGCAATACTAAACTCTGCACTTCTGCGTCCTTTGGTATTGCGCGATATTATTTTAATAATCCAATCAATACCACCATTGTAGCGTATTAAGGCAACCATACCTCCAACTAAAATGGAAATAATGATGATCTCGCTCATACCATCAATACCATCGCCTATGCTATTTACAATACCCCAAAAGTCGAACGCACCAATACCAAATCCGATTATTGCGGATAGAATTGAGCCAATAACTAATACTATAAAAACATTCATTCCTGCCAAAGCAGCTATTAAAACAAATAAGTATGGGACAATTTTCAGATATTGATACTCAATTTCCTGACTAGCAACATCAATAGGAGTTCCTTTAGTTAAAAACAAATACAATAAAAAAGTGATTACTGCTGCCGGGAGTACAATAAAGAAGTTGACCCTGAATTTATCTTTCATTTTGGCCCCTTGTGTGCGTGCTGCCGCAATAGTGGTATCCGATATAAACGATAAATTATCGCCAAACATGGCACCTCCTAAAACGGCTCCAAGGGTTAAACCTAAACTAACTCCTGTTTGATCGGCAATTTCCATTCCAACAGGCGTTAAAGCTACAACCGTTCCCAATGAAGTACCCACCGAAAGTGATATAAAACATCCGATAAGAAATAAGCCTGCCACTAAAATATTAGGTGGCAAATAAGTAATGCCAAGATTCACAGTCGCAGATACCGCCCCCATATTTTTTGCTAATGTGGCAAACACTCCTGCTAATATAAAAATTAAACACATCATCATAATACCAGAATCGCCCATTCCTTTTAGGTAAGTTTCAACCCTATCTGAGAAAATTCTTTTTCTATTCATGGCCAATGCAATTAGCGAGGCTACAAAGAAGGATACGGTTACCGGCATTTTATAAAAATCGCCAGATACAATGGAAGAAACTAGATATAGAAGTAGGAATATTACAATGGGAAGAAGTGCAAGCCACTTCTTCTTTAATGGTGTTGACTGATCCATTATAGACACTTTAAAATTATATTTATACAAACGTATGAAAACGAATTACATTAAGCCAATAATTATATTTTTTTATGAATGTGAATACATATCTCGAGAACTTCTTAAGCTACCAAAATAAACTCATACAATAAATATATGTGTCCTTATAAGCTTCTAATAACATTTAATTTATCCACTTCACACATGCCCTACTAATACTTCTCAACGTTTAGTATTGTTATATACAATAAAAGCGTTTACTTTTGCAACCTTATTTATAAAAACACGTTTCACAAAACTTATAACTTAATAATCTAAAAAAAATGATGAAGACAAACTTAAACATTGCCTCTTTAATTTTATTGGCTGCAACTACCTTGTTCACTGCCTGTAAAGATGACTCTGACGAAAACAAAGGCTTTGATGAACCTAACGGAGATATAGTAAGCGAACTTACTGTAGAAGAGCACAAGAAAAACCTAGAGAATGAGGGTATTGCATTTGTATCAAAAATGAGTAAAGCTAGCGATCTTGAAAGTTATAATGTAATAAATACATTATTTGAATTAACAGAGGAAAGCGAGTTTACTTATAGTACGGTATTAAGAAGAATCTCAAATCCAACACAAAATGCTCATTTAAAATCTTCGTTTAGCGACGATTTAGGACTTAGCATATCTGATACATTCGATGAAGAAGCTGGAATATATGAATGGAGTGACTCTAAGGCTGATTTTATTAAGGTAAGCGATGCTACCGATAAAATATCGTACAGCTTTAAGGTAGATAATGAAACTGCTATAGTATTAATTAATAATGTTAATACAAAAACTGTAATGAATTCTGACGGAAGCATGTCGTTAGAAGTTCCTACTTCTTTCAACGCTAATTTAACACTTGGAACTTCAGTATTAATCAACTTTACATTCACAGGTGAATATTATGATAATGCTACTCCTAAATACTTAAAGGAAGCTTTAAATGTTGAAGGTTTTTATGTTGAATCTGTAATTGATTTAAAAAACAAAGAAGTAGTTAAAGTCGATAACAAATTAGAGTACAATAGTGATAACATTTTTGCTTTTGGTTTTGCCATAAATGGAAACATTGATATGGACGAGATTATGGATGAAGCTTCTGATATGGATGAAGATGGAAACCCATCAGCGAATCAAGATATTATCAATAAAGCAAATGCCTATTTCCAAATTGGGAATATAAAAGTAGATGGATTGGTTAATGCTAAAGAGTTAATCAAATACATGAGCCAAAATAGTAACAACGGCTTTAATGATGAATGGACTGAAGAAGATGCTACTGAAGAAGCTAATAAGTTAAATGAGTATATCCAAACCTACATCAGGTATGCAGATAGTAAAGCTATATTTGCTAAAGGAGAGTTCTTTGTTAATAAAGAAGTTTATTCATGGTACAATGATTACACACAAGAAGAAGAATCTGAAACATATTACAATAGCGAATTACGTGTAGTATATCCTGATGGGTCGGCTGTAAGTTCTGATATTTTTGAATCAGGCTTTTCTGACTTAATTGTGGATATGAATAAAATGATTGTGGATATGAATAATAGCTACGATTTAGATTTAGAAGAAATGTAACATAACAGTTATTCTGAATAACATATTGAATTGGGGTTTTTACAACCCCAATTCTTTTTTCTTACCTCCTGCAAATGGCAAATGCTAAAACAAATTATATTATCGATAAGCTTCTTTATCTGCATTAATAGTTACACTTATGCACAAAGTAATTGGTGCCTAAGAGGACAAGTTATTGATGCCAATACCAACGAAAGTATCCCTGGGGCTTATATTGCAACAATCGATCTTAAAAATGCCGCACCTTCAAATAAAACAGGGCAATTTAAACTGTGTCATCTCAAATCTGATTCAGTAAAACTAATTGTAAGCCATACTTCTTACAACGCCATATACCCAACTATTATCAAAAACAAAAAGGCAATAATTTTTAAGCTAACACCAAAAGATTATAAAACTCAAGAAGTAACCGTAACTGCTCAAAGAAGTAATCTAGTAAAAAGCTACGTACCTGGTAAATTATCGCTGAACAGCGAAGACATTTTACTTTCTCCCGCATTATTAGGTGCACCTGATGTTATTAAAACCCTTCAATTACTACCTGGCATACAATCTGTAAACGAAGGGAACTCTGGAATATACGTAAGAGGTGGGTCTCCTGGCCAAAACTATGTGGTATTTGACGGTATTGAATTAATGAATCCATCCCATATAATGGGAATATTTTCGGTATTCAACCCCAACCTAACTAACAGTGTTGATTTTTATAAAGGCAATGCTCCCGTGCATCAATCTATGCGATTAGCCTCTTCAATTATAGTATCAACAAAAGATGAAAAGTCAGAAGGCTATAATTGGTCTGGTAATATTGGGAATATCTCATCTAACCTAAGTTACCATGGGCAAAGTAAAAATAAACGTTGGTTCTTCAGTAGTGGTATAAGGCGTAGTTATATTGAACTTCTTAAATTCGCAACAAAACCATTATTGAGCGACGAAAATAATTACTTCGACAACAATAACTATTACTTTTTCGATTTTAATGGAAAAGTAAAATATCAAACTAGAAAGGACAAAGTTCAATTTACTTGGTATTATGGAAACGACAAATTTTCGATGACCAACCCCTCAATTAATTTCAACGGAAACTCGAATTGGAGTAATGCTGGAGCATCCTTATTGTGGAACAGAAAATTATCAGATACCAGTGGCTTCAATACTGGTTTTGATTATACATCGTACTACTCCTATTTTTCAACTACAATGAATAATGAGTTAATGTACTTTAAAACAAGGCTAAATCAACTACAACATAAATTAGACTATTACAAACAAGCCAATAAACATTTGTTTCGCATTGGTTCAAGAATAAAGTACGGAGAATATACACCACAAGATATAAAGTACAACATACAAAGTGTACCTATCTCACAAACTGATAATTATAATAATTTAAGTACTCAAATATATTTTAGCAATCATTATTCGATATCGGAAAAATGGGATGCTTATTTTGGCTTACGGTATGAGCATTATGGACTAATCGACAACAATTCCTCATCTTTATTAAAAGAACAAAGTAATCATATTAACTCGGTAATCACGTTAAGCTATTTTATAAACAAACAGACATCCATAAAAGCATCTCACGCCTACACTGCACAAAATATCCATTTGGCTTCCATGGCTTCCATTCCCTTACCCACAGATGTTTGGATGCCTGCTACCGAAAGACTTCCTCATGAAAAAGGGCACCAGGCAACAATTGGTATTTTCAAGGATTTAGCGCAATCGAAATATGAGTTTGGCATTGAATTTTACGGTAAGTCTATTGATAATCAACTATTACTGAACCCGAATATTGATGGTGATGAGAGTTTACATTTTGAAGACAATTTCTTTATAGGTAAAGGCCTTGGTTATGGGGCCGAGTTTTTATTTAAAAAGAATAGAGGAAAAACAAGAGCTACCCTCAGTTATACTTTGGGGCAAATGAAGCAGCAGTTCCCAAACATGAATAGTGGAGAGTGGTTTAATGCTAAATACGATCGCCGCCACGATGTGAATATTGTGCTTACCCACAAACCTAACAAACGTTTTGATTACGGACTTGTTTTTATGTATGCTACCGGAAATACAGCCACATTACCAAAGGGCAGATACTTTATGATGGGAAACATTGCAAATGACTATTCAAGCATCAATAATTACAGAATGCCTGCATATCATAGACTCGATCTTTCAATGAATTATTACATTGAATCCAACATTTTTCATGAATCAGTTCTTAACTTTTCAATCATCAACATATATAACAGAAGCAACCCATACTTTATCTATTTTGAAACCCAAAAAGGAGACCAAAACTACGATATGAGCATTAATGCCAAACAGAGTAGTTTTTTTCCTATAGTTCCTTCCATTAGTTGGCGCTATAAATTTTAATTAAATTAATGTAGCATATGCACCTCATCAATAAAAATACATTCTACAACCTTAAAATACTATACGTGTTTATAGCATGTAACTTGTGTTGCATGAGCTGTACAAAAGTTATTGAAATAGATTTACCTGATTATGAAACGAAGGTTGTTGTAGATGGGTGGATAGAAACCAATCAGCCAGCTCATATATTTCTTACAAACAGCTCACCTTATTTTACAGATTACGATTCTGCCAGCATTCGCAATTTATTTATTAACACCGCAAAAGTAAGCCTTATTTGTAGTGATGGAAATTCCGAAATTCTTACACTATTTAAACAAGATGAATTCTTCCCTCCTTTTGTATATAAATCAGTTGAAATAATAGGCGAAGAAAACAAAAGTTACCAAATAATAATAGAAACAAATGGTGAGAAAATAACTGCAGGAACAACAATTCCATCAAAACCCGATATGGATAAAATGGAAATTGAATTTGTATCGGATACCACAACAACTATAAATGCATTTATAAATGGTAATACAGAAAACTCTATTTACTACTACTCTGAAATATTTACCCAAAACTTTGATACACAATACCACCCTAGTCAGAATCCTCTATTTTCAAATGCTCGCACAAATGGAGAAGATTTAAAACATTCAGTGCATCGGTCTAATCAGCCCGATCCTCTTAACTTATTTAATATTGATGACAAGCGAGATTTACCAAGAAAGGAGTACCATTATACAGATAGTATAAAAGTAAAAATATCGTGTATTGATGAAACTTCTTACAAGGTACTAAATGCTATTTATGTTGATAACTTTAACAATGGCAACCCCTTTGCTTTAGTAAATCAGAAAACTGAAACCAATATAGTTGGTGGAATTGGGAGATGGACAGGCAAGGCATCGCGCTCATATTACATGTATATTAAATAAAGCCAATATATTTGCACTCAGAATTAAAACTAATTAAAGAGTGCATTTAAAATGGATATTAATATAGAATCAGGCTGGAAAAAGCTATTAGAAAGTGAACTTGATACCGATTATTTTAAACAATTAAATTCATTTGTGAATGATGCTTATCACACAACAGAGATATTCCCCCCACGCGAATTAATATTCGAAGCATTTAACCTTTGTCCGCTTGATAAAACCAAAGTGGTCATTTTAGGCCAAGACCCTTACCATGATGTAAACCAAGCACACGGTCTTTGCTTTTCGGTGAATAATAGTATTACATTCCCGCCATCGTTGCGAAATATCTTTAAAGAATTAGATAGCGATGAAGAGGTAGATTTTAGAATGCCTGAAAATGGAAACCTTGAGCAGTGGGCCAAACAAGGGGTACTTTTACTCAACGCTACTTTAACGGTAGAGGCCCACAAAGCGGGTTCGCACCAAAAACAAGGCTGGGAAACATTTACTGATGCAGTAATAGAAAAGCTTGCTAAGGAAAAAGAAAACATTGTTTTTATACTCTGGGGTGCATATGCGCGTAAAAAAGTAAGTCTTATCGATACCAATAAGCATTGTATTTTAGAATCACCTCATCCTTCTCCTCTCTCAGCGCATCGAGGTTTTTTTGGTAATAAACACTTTAGCAAAACTAATAATTACTTGCAAAGTAAAGGTTACGCGCCTATTATCTGGGATTTACCTCAAGTACAAAAAACTTTGTTTTAGTTAATAAAAGTTAAGCTGATATATAATAATATTCTTGGCATACACTTTGCAATATTCCTCATCGAAGAGCAAGAGAGTTTTTCATAGATTAGGTTAGGGTTTAGGTTATAAGATGGGAATGTTTCTAAAACATTCCCTC
>NZ_CANLCN010000027.1:0-55561 GCF_947489045.1 Saccharicrinis aurantiacus | reverse complement strand
AGACGTGTGTAGTTTTTTCCATTCATAACAACAAATTTAAAATATTAATTTGTTGCGCTAGGTTCTTGAATCTGGGAAAGAGCCGTTATTGAAGAATAACGGCTCTTGTATATTAAGTATGTTTATTCTTTTGAATCGGATGGTTTTTCCTCATTTTCATTGCGAGCTTTTTTAAACTCTTTCATTCCTTGTCCTAAACCTTTCATTAATTCAGGAATTTTTCTTCCTCCAAATAAAAGGACAACAACAAGTACTATAACTATTATTTCAGGTCCTCCTAAAGAGAAACAAAGTATGCTATTTAAATTCATAATGTAGTGTTTTTATAAAAAGTAACAATTAAATCGATTATTTAAAAATCGCCCTAAAGATATCATTTCCATTAGCAAAAAGTAATAATGTTAACAATAATAACATACCTGCAGTTTGAGCGTACTCTAAAAACTTATCACTAGGCTTGCGTCCTGTAATAATTTCATATAGTAAAAATAGTACATGCCCTCCGTCTAAAGCCGGAATAGGAAGAATATTCATAAAAGCTAATACAATAGATAAGAAACCGGTAAGAGACCAAAATGAATACCAATTCCATGTTGGTGGAAACATATTTCCTATAGCTCCAAATCCACCAAGTTGTGATACGCCTTCTTTAGAGAAAACTAGTTTAAGTTGTTTCACATAGCCAACAAGGGTATTTACCCCCTTATTAATACCGGCAGGCAAAGCTTCCCAAAAACCATATTTAACCGATGTAACATTAAAGTAGTCGTTAACTTTTGGTCCTATGCCTATTTTCCCATCGTCAGAAACGGCGCAACGTGTTTCCATTGGCTCATTATTTCTAACAAAAGCTATAGTGACGCGTTTGCCTTTGTTGGATTCAATAATGGCAGTTGCTTCACGGAAGAAACTGGCATCTTCGCCATTAATAGTAACTATACTATCTCCTTTTTGTAATCCGGCATCTATTGCATTGCCCTTGGGTAACACACTATCTACAACAAATGGGAAGCGTAACTCAGCTAAACTTCGTACTTCTTCACCAATTATTCTTTTTCCAAAACCTTCTGGAATATTTATAGTGAGAACTTCTCCATTGCGATTAACAGTAAGTTGTTTGGCATCCTCTAATATTAATAAAGATGCAATGTCTTTTGAGGTAACTACTTTGTGAGTATCAACAGAGGTAACTATATCGCCATCTAGTAATCCAATTTCTTTAGCTATTGGATGAAAATCTAAACCAAATTTGGCATCGTTAACATCGATATGACTTTCTCCCCATTTGAATAAAATCATCCAAAAAATGAAAAAGGCTAATAAAAAGTTAACTAAAACACCACCAACCATTATTAATAAGCGTTGGTATGCCGGTTTTGAGCGAAATTCGTAGTCTTTAGGCGGTTCAGCCATGGCTTCTTTATCCATAGACTCATCAATCATACCAGATATTTTAACATAACCTCCGAGAGGTAGCCAACCTACGCCATATTCAGTATCACCTTTTTTAAATTTAAATAATGAAAACCAAGGATCGAAGAACAAATAAAATTTCTCTACTCTAGTTTTAAAAAGTTTGGCAAAAAAGAAGTGGCCAAACTCGTGTAGTACTACTAATATTGAAAGGCTTAAAATTAATTGCCCTGCCTTTATTAAAATATCCATCTATTATTTTTGAAAAAATTAAGCTACAAATATATTTCTTTTTTGTAATTATAATACTTTAAAGTCCGATTATTGATTTTGCTATAGAACGTGCTTGAATATCGGTATTAAAATAATCATCTAAACTTGGTTTTTGTATAAAATCAGCTTTTTCCATTGTGCGTTCTATTACCTCTGACATTTTTAAAAATCCGATTTTATTTTCTAAAAATGATTCAACCACAACTTCATTCGCAGCATTCATAATGCAAGCCAAGTTACCTCCTTTGCGCATGGATTCGTATGCGAGATTAATGTTTCTGAATAAATCGTAATCTGGTTTTTCAAAGGTAAGGCTAGGGTAGTCTAAAAAGTTGAATCGTTCAAAATCAGATACGATTCTTTCTGGGTAAGCAAGGGCGTATTGAATGGGTAAACGCATATCAGGCAGTCCCATCTGTGCTTTCATAGAACCATCGGTAAACTGAACCAAACTATGCACTATGCTTTGTGGGTGTACAATAATATCAATTTGATCGGGGTTTAAGCCAAATAACCATTTGGCTTCAATTGCCTCCAGACCTTTGTTCATCATGCTAGCGGAGTCGATGGTGATTTTGCTACCCATCTCCCAGTTAGGATGATTCAAAGCCTGTTCAACAGTTACTTTTTTCAAAAATTTCTCATCTTTACCTCTAAAAGGCCCACCCGACGCAGTTAAATATATTTTCTCAATAGGATTGTGAAACTCACCTGCTAAGCATTGGAATATAGCCGAGTGTTCAGAGTCTACAGGAAGAATAGGTACTTTATTTTGGGCTGCTAGTTCTGTGATAATATCGCCGGCTACAACCATTGTTTCCTTGTTTGCTAGTGCGATTGGCTTTTTAGCTTTTATCGCATTTATTGTAGGTTGAAGGCCTGAGAAACCAACCATTGCAGTTAATACAATATCAACACTTTCGGTTTCTACAACTTGGCTAATAGATTCACTACCAGCATATACCTTTATTGGTAAATCTTCTAGTGCATCTTGTAAAACAGAATACTTTTCTTTGTTTGCAATAACAACAATGTTTGGCATAAATTGCTTACACTGCTCTATAAGTTTACCAACTCTATTGTTAGCTGTTAGTACTTCAACTTCAAACTTCTCAGGATTTTTTTCAATCACCTCTAACGCTTGAGTTCCTATGGACCCTGTTGAACCTAATATGGCAACTCTTTTCTTCATTTCTAAAATATTTTCAATGTTCAGGTGAAACTTGAACTCAATTCTTTATTCAAATAAGATGTATTCTTCTGGATTAAGGGCAGCACTTTTGTACCATAATTCAAAGTGTAGGTGAGGACCGGTTGTTAACTCACCACTATTACCAGTATTTGCAATAGCTTCGCCAGCTTTCACAAAGCTGCCCATTTCTTTAAGTAACTTTGAATTATGCTTATAGCTTGATATGAGATCACTGCCATGTTGAATAATCATAACATAGCCAGTTTCAACAGTCCAGCCGGTAAATATTACTGTTCCATCAAGTATCGCAGAAACCGTTTCTCCAGGTTTTGATACTATATCTACCCCAAAATGATTGGTGCTTTCGTTGTATTTATTAACAACAATACCTTTAATTGGAGGGAAAAAGTATTGTTGATTTAGCTTTAAATCTTTCGATTTATCATCTAATACAGCTAGGTTAAACTTTTCTTCTGCCTCAACTTCTTGTCTAAACTCTATATCACGTTGTGTGTTGTCAAGTTTAGCTGATTCAATAGCATCGGCATTTGTAGGGCTAGAATCTTCTTGTTCTATAGATTCTGGTACTTCTCCACGAATAACTGTTTGAATCGATTTAACAAATTGATCTCTTTTATGAATCTCTAATATTAGCGAGTCCACTCTGCTTGCATTGCGTACCATTAATACACGCTGCTTAGCACTAGGGTAACCTGGAATGTATTCTTTCAAGCCTGTATAAGCGATTAAAAGGGTAACCAAACCTATTATAATAACTATAGAAAAACTCACAACGGTAAATACATTTAACCTAGATAGGCGAACTCTAAAAACCTCCTCGTACGACTGTTCGTTAAAAATAGCAAGCCTATATTTATGGCGGATCTTTTTAATAAATGCTTTTTTGCCCTGCGTATTCTCCATAATAATTTTTCTATTTCGAGGCTGCAAAGTTAAAAAATTAAGTCAGCTTTTTTATATCAGATGTCAGCTTATAAATCCTATGTGATAGATTAATTTTAGTAATAATCGAAGTGTAAATTATCTATTGAATCAATAGTAATGTGACTGACCATCGATTTAAAGAAGTTTGTGAAGTACTCTAAGTATAACATAAGAGCTTAAAATACTATTTATCTTAGAATAATATCAGGGATGTATGGTTCATTATACCAATTGTTTAATTGGTTTTTAGCGTGAAAGCGATCATCGAATAAAAAAATAAATTCTCCAAAGTGTTGCACAGTTAAAACATAACAGCTACATTTGCACCCGCAATAAAGAAAACAACAAACGTTTAAGATATATTGCGGGGTGGAGCAGTTGGTAGCTCGTTGGGCTCATAACCCAAAGGTCATCAGTTCGAGTCTGGTCCCCGCTACTAAGAAAGCCGAAGAATTTATTTTCTTCGGCTTTTTTATTTCTATTATTTTAAATTTGCTTACCACATAAATGTTTCCACTTTAGCTATAGTATCAGGTAAGTTAGCCCTTTGGTACATTCGTTGAACTCCTTTTACACTTACTTCTACAGATACTGAACCAATATCTAATAAATTTGTGGCTTCAAGCATTAATGTATCCGATTTAAATTCGTCGAAACTATAAGTAGCGGGTAGTACTACATCTTTGTGTACAATTGTATCACCAATAGAATCGGTATACATAACTCGTGCTTTACCTCTTAGGCTTGGGTTTTCTCGTGTTATTTTATATTGAATGATATTGTCTAAATTATATTCTTGTTGAAATATTTTATATACCAGAGGTTCTTCTTCTACATAGAAAATGTAAAAGTTTTTAGAATAGCTTTTAGTCTCAATAGAGGGTTGTTTTGTATCACAAACTACCACAACTTCCTCGTCAGGAGCAAGTGAGAAATTTTCAAAATTATCGCTTAATATCTCAACAGTAAATTCTGAAGTATTTTTATAGCTAATGTTATAGGTTGTTCCGAACAGAGTTGAGTCTTCAGAACAGGATAAAACAATTAAGGATATTATTGCTACTACTATTGTGTTTTTCATTAATTACTGTTTTAATAATTTGGCCTCAAAAGTATAAAAACTATTTAAGCAAGAGGTATTTTATAAACGCTGAAAGGCCCGTTATAGTATAAAGAATAATTGCAGATTATACAGTTCAGGTTTTAAGGCTAATGTTAATGCTTTATAAATAATTAGATTAGCGTATATATTTAACGTACTTTTGCGGCCGCTAAAAATAGCAGAGTTAAAAGTAGATTGATGAAAAGAATAAATGAATATAAGAAGTTGTTCAAGGTTGAGAATGCTATTGATCTTAAGGAGCTAAAGTTAACTTACCGTAGTTTGGTAAAGCAATGGCACCCTGATAAGTTTCAGGCTGATGACGAGAAGGCTGCTGAAGCTGAAAGCATGAGTCGTCAAATTATTGATGGTTACGACTTTTTAGTGAGCATTGCTCCTGAAACAATGGAAGCCAACAAAGAGCAATACACAAAAACAATTACCGAGTCGCCAATTACCGATTGGAAACACAAAAGCCAGGTAATGACGCTTACTTTTTTAGATGGTACAACGTACGAGTTCTTTGGTGTAAGTCGTGTTATTTTCAATAAGTTTTTAAATGCAGATAACTTAAATCGTTTCGCCAAGCGTAATATATTCAATCAATATATTTACCGTCGCTCAATGAAAGCAATGCAAGAAGCATAATAATATTGACACATATTATATAGAATAGGCACTTCGTTTTTCGAGGTGCCTATTTTTTTATCCCCGCCAAAAGTGAGGTGAAAAAATAATCAGAACAGAAAATAACTCTAACCTTCCCAATAACATCAAGAAAGATAGTATCCATTTTGCCGCATCGGGTATAGCCGAAAAATTATTAGCTGGTCCTACAAGCCCAAGACCAGGACCAATACCTCCCATAGATGTGGCAACAGCACCCATCGACGACTCAATATCTAAACCAGTAATGGTTATGGCCAAGGAACCTACGGCGAATATTATAATATAGAGCACCAAAAATGCCAGTACCTTATAAACCACTTCGGACGATACCGAGCGTGAATTAATTTTTATGGGAATAACTGCTGAAGCATGCGTCATCCGTTTAAACTCAGTACGTATACTTTTTATTAGTATAATATGTCGGAATATTTTTACACCGCCCGATGTGCTTCCTACGCATGCACCGCCAAACATGAGTAGAAACATCACAAAATTAAGGTAGGGATGCCAAGCCCCATAATCGGCAGTTGCAAAACCTGTGCTGGTTAATATACTCACCACCTGAAATGTTCCTGCCCTAAAAGCCTCCTCAATATTATAGTGTTCAACAAACATTAGGGCAAGCGATACACAAACAGAAACAAGCAGAACTATGCCTCCGTAAATTCTGAACTCACGGTTTCGTTTAAACCTATCCCATTTCTTTTTCCAAATAAAGTAGAATAAAGCAAAGTTGGTACCCGCAAAAAACATGAACACAATTATCACATATTGTATATAGGGTGAATAGCCTGCAATGGAATCGTTTTTGGTAGAAAACCCACCCGAAGCCAATGTGCCAAAACTATGGCAGAGTGCATCAAAAAGGGGCATATTGCCAAGCATTAAAAACACCGTTTCTAATACGATCAATAACATGTAAATGCGCCATAAGCTACTTGCTGTTTTCTGAATTTGCGGGTGTAGCTTATCGTTTACTACACCTGCCGATTCGGCGCTAAACAACTGCATGCCGCCAAAACCAAAGTAAGGCAATATAGCAATGGCCAATACAATAATACCCATTCCCCCAATCAAGTGCGTAATACTTCGCCAAAACAAAATGCAATGTGGCAAAGCTTCAATATCGCTTACCACAGAAGCACCTGTGGTAGTAAATCCCGATATGGTTTCGAAAAACGCATTGGTAAACGATGGTATGGTGCCACTAAAAACGTAGGGCAAGCTACCAAATAAAGACATAATCACCCAAACAAGTGTAACAATAATAAAGCTCTCGCGCTTCATTTTACCCCTCTCAAAATCGCGAGTACATAACCAGCATATTCCGCCAGTAAAAAATGTAATGATAAAGGAATAACCAAAAGCGCGTATGTCGTGCTCGTTATATAGTATCGATACTATAATGCACAATAACATAAACGCACTTTCAAAAACCAAAATTAGTCCTAGTATATGAATAATGGCCTTCTTATTCATTGCTCAATAATTAAAACAAAAGTACTTGTAAATAAAAAGTAAGGGCTCCGGCAATGTAACCCACAAAAGCAATCCAACTCGCTTTTTTTAGGTACCACATAAAATCAATTTTCTCAATGCCCATTGCTGCCACACCTGCTGCCGATCCAATAATTAAAATACTACCACCGGTACCAGCGCAATAAGCCAGAAACGACCAGAAGTTACCATCCTGAATAAAGTTGGCCATATAACCTGTAGCATCGGCCGCTGCTATATGATACATCCCCATCGATGCCGCCACCAAAGGCACATTATCAACAATCGACGATACAATACCCACAATTAAATTAATGGCGTAAATGTTTTTTACTTCATCATCAAGCCACTGTGCCATAACATCTAAATGGCCCGCTGTTTGCAAAGCTGCCACAGCACTCAATATCCCCAAAAAGAAAAGAACAGTAGGTATATCAATGGCTTTAATCGCCGCCATAACCGTAAGCTTACGTTTGTCTTCCTCGCTTCTGTTTTTAAGGTATCTATCGGTCATTATCCACATAATAGACAGGCCAAATAACATACCCAAGAAAGGAGGCAAGTGCGTTACTGTTTTAAATATTGGCACCGATAACAATGCGGCTACACCAACCGAAAGCATAAAAACCCTTTCCTTCTGTGTGGTAAATTCATCGGTTTCGTTGGTATCTAGTACCGGACGAATGGTTTTTCCTTTGGTAAGCAGAGAAAACAAGAAAGTACTCACTAACATATTTACTATACTAGGCAAAATTACCGAGCTAATAATATGTGCAGCTGTAACTTGGCTTCCAATCCAAAGCATAATGGTAGTCACATCACCAATGGGCGACCATGCACCACCCGCATTGGCCGATACCACCACCATACTCGCAAAAATCCATCTATTATCTTTTTGTGTTAATAACTTTCTTAACACCGTTAATATCACAATTGTAGTGGTAAGGTTATCCAGCACAGCCGACATAAAAAAAGTAAGAATACTAATAATCCAAAGTAGCTTTGTAGCATTACTATTGGTAATTTTACTGGTAATCACCTTAAAACCTTGGTACTTATCCACCAGTTCCACAATAGTCATTGCCCCAATCAAAAAGAAGATAATTGATGATATCTCCGATAAATGATGCATTAACTGATCATGCGTAATAAAATGCGTTATCTCCTCAAGACTACCGCCCTCTCTCAAAAAGTTATTCCAGGCCGAGCTAAAGCCCAAGCCTAGAATCGATTCGCCACTCAACGATAAAATAGCCCAGCACACCGAGCCAATAAATAAAGCAATAGCCGCTTTGTTAATATGATTTACGTGTTCAAACACGATGAATCCGTAACCTAGTACGAATACAACAAGCATTAATAAAAACATTACAAAAATGATTTAGGAAAAATGAAGTATATAACAACCCACCGTACAACAGTGCATTGCATTATTTAATTATAAAAATCTGAAGAATTCGCAGCAAGTCAAAACTTGCCCATGTTGTTAGACAGTAGGAGGCGAACTATCGGCCTCAAAAAGAATATACCCGCAGAAGGTGTATACCTCAATATGTTTAAAATGATATTGCATACCCTGATTGGTATGCGTAAGGCATGCCGATAAATCCGATAGAAGCGCATTGTAAACTAGCCCCGTTAGCACAAAGCCTTTGTCGTTCTCTACACTCGTTTCCGAATCAATAAACGTTAGTGTACCCACATATCCCTCTTCTACATCCGTATTTAAATACGATGCCACACCGCACACTTTCCCTAATAACAGAAAAGCCGTTGCAACAACAAAAATGTAATAGAAGTTTTTCATGAGGTATACTCTAGTAGGTCGCAAATGTAAACTTTTGTAGTTCACCTTATCATTTTGTTCCGTTAAAAAATCAAAAAAGTTAACTTAAAGAGGGGCTTCTATGAGGTACTTTATCAGCTATAATCAAATAACATCCCTCATTGTTCTTAAATTTTAATGCTCCCATTTATTGCACATCAACTTTTAAAAGTTACTTTTGTCTGTCATATGCGCAATTGCGCATATGACAATCCAGTTTATACTGATTTAAAATAAATAATATGAAACCTAGTATAGAAAGCAGCATTACAATATTTAAAGCACTGTCTGAAATAACACGATTAAAAATTATTTGGTTACTCATCAATATCGATTCTAAAATATGTGTTTCCGAAATAATTGAAGTTCTTAAAGTACCACAGTATAATGTATCTCGGCACTTGGGCTTATTAAAAAAGGCAGGAATATTAGAAGAAAGCAAAGAGGGCAAGTGGGTATATTACTGTATTAAGAACACCGAAGATGAATTTATGCATTTCCTTCAAAAAGCAATAAGCACTATATCGAAAGAAGAAATGGCCTCGGAAATAAAACGTTGCAAACAACGCTTACTTTCCCGCGAAGCATAAGCTGTCTATAATTACAAGTTTTAAATATTATCTCACCTAAATACAATGCCTAATCAAGATTAACCACACCTTATCATATGCACTTACGTGCATATAACTAAAAATAAACATATACAAATTTAATTAACAACTAAAACATGAGAGAAGCATTACAACTAGCCCTCGATGAGTTCATACACGTTGGTGTAGCATTATTATTTATTATTGCATTAGTATCGGTTCTTACCGGATTTATCAGAGCCTACATTCCGCAAGATAAACTGCAAAAGCGTCTAAGTAAAACCGGTAAATTTAGCGGATTAATGGGCGCATTATTGGGAGTACCAACCCCATTTTGTAGCGCATCAATGGTACCCGTATCAATGGGAATGTTAGAAATGGGCGCACCGTTCTCAATGGTATTCTCGTTTCTACTATCGGCACCCTTAACCAACTTTGTGGTAGTAGGATTTATTTTTGCCGTATTCGGATTAAAAGTTGCAGCCACTTACTTTTTAATCGTATTCATCGGCTCAGTAGTATTTGGTACCATAATCGGAAATTCCTCGTTAAAACACCAGGTACGAACCATTGGTAAAAAGCAAAGTGAGGCTAAATGTGGCGAGTCAGAACCAGCATCATGCTGTTCCGATGCAAACCCTGTTGAATCTGTGAACTCTTGTTGCCCTGAAGAAACGAAATCTACCACAACAAGCTGTGGCGAGCAAACTTCAAGTTGTTAAGACAATGCCACAAACTCCTGGTTAGATAAACTGGGAATCAAAAACCCAGAAGTTAGAGAAGCCTTAGATTTTGCGTGCTCTCTATTTAAACGCATTATGCCTTACGTATTAATAGGTGCCGTAATTAGTGCCATATCTGCCTCATTTGTGCCCGATGCATTTGTAGAGAAGTACCTAGGCAACGACAATCCACTAGCCATTCTATTGGCATCTGTAATTGGCGTGCCTTTATATTTACGCATCGAAATGGCCATTCCCCTACTTAAGGTTCTTATCGGAAAAGGCATGAGCATGGGCGCAGCTATGGCCTTATTAATTGGCGGAACAGGAGCTAGCCTACCCGAAATAGCCATCGTATCATCCATGCTAAAACCTAAAGCTGTAGCTGCATTTGTTGCCTCCATAGTTGCCATGGCTATTATTGGTGGATATATTTTTTACGTACTATTCTAAGTAATCATACAACCCAAACCAAGCAATTGTAAATTAAGGGGCGGAGTAATCTGGCTATCCGTTATAGCCTTTATTACACGCCCTTGTTTAGCTAAGCTGTGCGTGTGCTCCTAAGGTCGCATCCGCCAGCTAAGCTGCACAAAGCCCCTGTAAAAAAGGGCTGCCACTACTATCCAGTCCGCAGACAGATACAATTGTAATAATACAACCAATTAACTTGATTAAAAATCAATTGCTTATCATCACAAAACATGCTTTATCTAGTTCCACCATGCTTGCGAGCCAAAACTATAACTAACCTTTCTTGGCAGCAATAAGCTCCTTGTTTAAATCGCTCCATGCCTTACATGCAGTATAAGTTACCTCTGCAAACGACTTAAGGTCTTCAAAGTCTGTCAGCAATCTATCTTCAACTAAGTCATGAAGGTCTCCTCCTTTTTGAGAAGCAATAAACTTTAATTTATTCACCCTTTTTTCTAATTCTTTTATCTCTTCGTTACTCATAACAACAATGTTTATATTTCTTCATTACTCGTAGTAGTTATCAAACTTATTATTTTGTAATACATATTATACACTTCACCATTTTCGGCGTGAGATATCCATACAACACTCCGCTCATTATTATAATGGCATCAGTATAAGTCTTTTCTTTGTTATTTTAAGTTTATCAACACCACTTAGCCAAACTTAATGCCGAAATCATAACTCATTACTAAACAGAGTTTTTAGTTCCTTACCCACTACGTTTTTGTAATGTATAGAAAGAGATATTGCATTTTAGTAATATTTTAAAACAATAAACCGCACTATCTATTCCCATCAGTTTTTAAGAAATAATTCTATCGTTTGCTTCATTAAAGGTGGGATAGAAATAATAACCCCATAAAAATTTATTTGAAAAGAAACTTAGTGGGCTATCTATTAAAGAGTTTGCTTTCAACTATAAAATTAAATTTCCCTAAAGGTAAGTATCAATAGGCAGAGCGCTAAGACAAGCAACCTTAACAACACAATGACCCTATTCTATAAAGAAGACCGGATTTTAAAATAAATTGCAATAATTCTGAAACAATACCATATTTAAAGGAACCTGAGAAAACAATATTAAACCTCTCAATACGTCCGCGATTAAATATATCCTCTCACTTTATAAATACGCTAGCTGCATATGGCTTGCAGTACGGAACAAATAATAGAATTAGCCTAGGTTTAGGTATTGAGACGGAAATTGTTTTTCCCTTTAATAAAAATAAATAGTCGTTTATCGTTGAGCCAGCTTATAATTTTTTCTTTTAAATGGTATTGTGTAAGATACCTAACAATTCGAGATCTACTAAAAAGTAATTCTTTATGGCCTTCTAAATACAATACATTTTCCTTTATATTGCGTTAGACATTATGATTTAATGAAATAATTAAATTTTCGCCACTATAACCTACAATTCGGTCATTCAAATATTTTATCTACGAAATAAAAACCTATGAATAAGCTATGGTACTGATCCCAATATCAGATCAATGGTCTTTAGCTCATAAAAGTCATTTTTATATGGTTTTCTTCGCGGCTACTTCGGGAAACGTTCGGATATTCTTCGGGTGCTGTTCGGATAGGATTCGGATAAGCATCGTTTATAGTACCCGAAGACATACCGAAGTGATTACTAACATATACAGCACAATACCCGAATTTGTATTAAATATGAATCGAATTTACCCAGCTCGTTCGGATTTTGCACAGCGAAATCTGAAAAATTTAGCTTTTAAATTGTTAGCTACTTACTAATACACTATATATTAACAACTAAAAAATTAACGATAAAAGGAAATATATTATATTCGTTTATAACTCTGTGCAGAAGCATTATTCATAGTACAAAAATATTATTAATAAAATGGTAGCATTTGGCGTCGCTAGAAAAGAATTCTCATCCGAAGATTTACACTTTGGTCAATTTGTTTTTGAATTAGATTCATTTGAAGAATATCTGAGAATAACTAATTTAAGTGTTCAAAATAGACTTAAGTCATATCTTGATAAATACTATGAATTGGGAGAATTGAGTAATGTTATTTTTGATTCAGGAGAATCATATGTTATTGAACGCACTTATCAATTGTACTATAGTTCAATTATAATATCGCTTTATTCATTTCTTGAACAGTCAATGCTAAACCTATGTGAAGTTTCAAATAAAGAAAAAGATCTTAAGATTGATGATATTTCCGGTAAAGGAATTTTTCGACTTAAGAAGTATCTAGAAAAAGTTGTACAAATTGATTTTACAGAAATAAATGATGAATGGAATGAAATAACAAAATACAATCATTTAAGAAACCTCTTTGTTCATAGTTCAAATTCAATTTTAAACAAGACAGAAAGTAAAGGTCGTATTAATTCTATAAAAGAAATTAAACATTTAAAAGTGGTTGAAAGTGACAATTATTACTCAATCTATTTTGAAAATGATGCAGCTATAAAGAACTTCATAGAAACAATTAGGGTTTTTCTTACAAAGCTATATTATCGCGATTATGAAAAAGTATTACAAAAACATTGATAACATCAGATCTAGCTTGTACACCTCATTGGTGCCTATTTAACATAGCGTAATCTGCAAAACTTTTCAATTATGCAGTAATGAGAGAATATACATCTTAACTCCTCCACAGAAAAACCATTCGTGATAGTAGACAGAATAGAGAAAAGCCCAATCTGCAGTAAGGATAGCAACGGCAGTAAAAGCTTTGGGTGTTTATTTTTTTAAGGAGGGTGGCGGCGACTGCAGGAAGCCCCCACGCCGACTATAAAAAAAGAACAAGCCATAGCTTTTGCTATAGTGAATAGCCTGTTAAGCTGCCCAATAAAATCATGTTTTTTACCTAAGGCTACTACAAGCAATTGTAAAAGATTTTTTATAATTTCGCAGCGCAGAATACCGCAGGTTTAAGCGGTGTTTTATCTACAGAATTCTTTGATATACAATAAATATGGATTACAATTTTAAAGCCATTGAAAAAAAATGGCAGAAGCAGTGGGTAGATAATAAAACCTACAAAGTTGAGATTGACAACAACCGTCCGAAATATTATGTGCTCGATATGTTCCCATATCCGTCGGGTGCCGGACTGCATGTTGGTCACCCACTGGGTTATATTGCTTCTGACATATACAGCCGTTTTAAACGCCTAAATGGTTTTAATGTATTGCACCCAATGGGTTACGATGCCTATGGTTTGCCAGCAGAGCAATTTGCCATTCAAACGGGGCAGCACCCAGCCATTACTACCGAAAAAAACTTAAACAGATACCGCGAGCAGTTAGATAAAATTGGTTTCTGTTACGATTGGGATCGTGAGATTAGAACTTGTGAGCCCGATTATTATAAGTGGACACAGTGGGCATTTACCGAAATGTTTAACCACTATTACAACAATAAAACGCAAAAGGCCGAAAGCATTGATTCTTTAATTAAAGAGTTTGAAGCCAACGGAACACAAAATATTGATGCATCGGAAACCGAAGCATTGAGCTTTACTGCAGATGAGTGGAAAGTAAAATCGGACAAGGAACAACAAGAGGTATTGTTAAACTATCGCTTGGCATATTTGGCCGATACAATGGTAAACTGGTGTCCGGCTTTGGGTACTGTGTTAGCCAACGATGAGGTGAAAGATGGTTTATCGGAGCGTGGTGGTCACCCGGTGGAGCAAAAATTAATGCGCCAGTGGTTATTGCGTGTTTCTGCTTATTCGGAGCGCCTATTGCAAGGCTTAAACGATGTGGATTGGACCGACTCGTTAAAGGAAATGCAGCGCAACTGGATTGGCAAAAGTGAAGGTGCCGAGATGAAGTTTAAGGTGAAGGATTCGGATGTTGTAATGGATATTTTTACCACACGTGCCGATACGGTTTTTGGAGTTACCTTTATGGTATTGGCTCCGGAAAGCGACTTAACTTCGCAATTAACTACGCCTGAGCAAAAGGATGCGGTTGATGCTTACATTAAAGCTACTGCCAAGCGAACAGAGCGTGAGCGTCAGGCCGAGGTGGATAAAGTAACTGGTGTATTTTCGGGTTCGTATGCCATTAACCCATTAAATGGGGAAGAGATTCCTATTTGGGTGGGCGATTATGTATTGGCTGGTTACGGAACAGGTGCTGTAATGGCGGTTCCAGGTCACGATACACGCGATTTTAAATTTGCACGTCAGTTTAATTTACCAATTGTTCAGGTGGTTATTCCTGAAGGCGAAGAAGCAACAGATACGGCTACTTGGGACGATTCGAAAGATTCAAAAGCAGGTACAATGGTTAATTCTGATTTCCTAAACGGATTATCAGTTCCTGAGGCCATAGCCAAAACAAAAACATATATTAAAGAGCAAGGTGTTGGCGATGTAAAAATCAACTACCGCTTGCGCGATGCCATATTCAGCCGTCAGCGTTATTGGGGCGAGCCATTTCCGGTTTATTACAAGGATGGAATGCCACAAATGGTTGATGCTGCCGATTTACCAATGCAATTGCCTGAGGTGGATAAGTTTTTACCTACCGAAGATGGTGAGCCTCCTTTAGGACGTGCTAAAAATTGGGTGTACAAAGATGCTTATCCATTGGAGTTAAACACAATGCCTGGTTTTGCAGGTTCGTCAGCGTATTACTTACGTTACATGGACCCTAAAAACGATACGGCATTAGTGGGTAAAGAAGCCAACGAGTATTGGCAAGATGTAGATTTATACATTGGTGGTACCGAGCACGCTACAGGTCACTTAATTTATTCGCGTTTCTGGAATAAGTTTTTATTCGATACCGGAAATGTAATTAAGGATGAGCCATACAAAAAGTTGATTAACCAAGGTATGATTCAAGGTCGTTCAAACTTTGTGTATCGTATTAACGGAACCAACAAATTTGTGTCGCTTAACTTAAAAGATGAGTACGAAACAACAGCACTTCATGTGGATGTTAATATTGTACATAATGATGTGTTGGATACTGAGAAGTTCCGTAATTGGAATCCTGAGTATAAAGATGCTGAATTCGTTTTAGAAGAGGACGACAAATATATTTGTGGTTGGGCGGTTGAAAAAATGTCTAAATCGATGTTTAACGTGGTTAACCCTGATGATATTGTTGAAGATTACGGTGCCGATACGCTTCGTTTATACGAGATGTTCTTAGGACCATTGGAGCAAAGCAAGCCTTGGAATACAAACGGTATTGATGGTGTGCATAAATTTTTACGTAAAGCTTGGCGTTTATTCTTTGATGCCGAAGGAAATGTAAATATCTCTGACGAGAAGGTTACTAAAGATGAGTTGAAGACTTTACACAAAACCATTAAGAAGATTTCTGACGATATAGGTCACTTCTCGTTTAATACTTGTGTGAGTGCCTTTATGATTTGTGTAAACGAGCTTACTGAGCAAAAATGTAATAAGCGCGAAATACTAGAAGGTTTAACTACTTTATTGGCACCATTTGCCCCGCATATTAGCGAAGAGCTTTGGAGTACATTAGGTCATTTAACTAGCGTTTGCGATGCTGCTTGGCCAGTATTTGAACCATCGCACTTGGTGGAAGCTAATTTTAGCTACCCTGTTTCGTTTAACGGAAAAATGCGTTTTAAATTAGAAATGCCTGTTGATGCTAGCAAAGAGCAAATTGAAGAAGCGGTTAAAACCCACGAGTCAGCTCAAAAGTGGTTAGAAGGAAAATCGATACGCAAAATGATTATCGTTCCTAAAAAGATTATTAATGTAGTGGTGGGGTAAGGTACCTACTAGCATATAAATATATACAAGGACTATGGTGCAAGCTGTAGTCCTTGTTTGTTTTAGTGTTTCATATCTTCAAGGAAGTCCTCAGCAATATTGTTTTGCCCTTTTGAACGTTCGGTTTGGGGTTCGGAACACTTGTTTGTTGTATTTGGCACGTTCACTTTGCATCTCGCAGACTTGTAAGGTATATATCGAACGTTCGTTTTGGTATTTACAAGGCTTGTTAAGTGCATTAGGCACGTTCGATATTGGTCCCGCAGGTTTGTTTGGTGTATTTGTAACGTTCAAGTTGGGCCGCGCAAGTTTGTTTGGTGTATTTGGCATGTTCAAAATGGCTACGCAGTGTTGTAATGGCAAATTAATTTTAATGTATTTCGGAATATTACATGGCAGCATAAAATGAAAAGAGCTCACAGTATAACTGCAAGCTCTAAGGAGGTATATTAATCTAACCTAATTTAATTCATCGAAACATCATATTTAGCTTCTCTAGCATTAGCTTCTTCTTCCCATTGAGGAATTACGGTTTTTAAGAATTCGTCTTTCTCTGATTGAAGTTGATCAACATCTAAACCAATATACTTTTGAGCTTTTGCTTTAGTGCTGATATCAGGATAAGGAACTGCCTCATTATGTCCTAATTCAGATAATAAGCGGCTTAGTTTTATTCTTCCTTCTTGAGCAATTGTAATTCCAGTGCCAATTACTCTACTAATTTCAACAGGAGAATGGAAAGAACCACCATGGCTTGCTGCTGCATAATCCCAACGCCATTGCGAGTGACGAATATCCATTAGTATATCTTTCATTTGTTTATCTGTAGCACCAAGGTCCCAAGCTAATTTAGCTTCAACGTGGGCGCGTACAATTAATTCCTCTAGCTTGTCGCGATTTTCAATAATTCTATCTTGTCGCTGATATACATCTGCAATTAATTGATCTGTTTCCTGACGGTGACATACCTGACACGAGTTGGCAACATTATTAAGTGGACTTTGAATATGGTGATCAGTATACTTGATACCACCTTCGCTTTTATATGGCATATGACAATCGGCACAAGAAACACCACGTTCGGCATGTATACCAGTCATGTGAACTTCGTAACCTGGATGTTGTGCTTTTAACATTGGCGCTTTACTCATACTATGTGTCCAATCTGAGAATTCAATGTCATCATAATACTTCTCGGCACCTTCAACTGTCATTCCATTTTGCCATGGGAAAGTTAAATACGGCGATCCTGGTTTCTTCTTTTTATCAAAATAATACTCAACGTGGCATTGTGCACAAACCAATGAACGCATCTCTTGGTGCGAAGCCTCATTAATATCTTTACCCATTGATTCAAATGCTTCAACAAGTGCAGGTCTTGTAATTTTTAAATTCATGGTTTTAGAATCATGACAATCAGCACAACCAATATTATTCATAACCTCAGCACCTTTTTGTTCCCAAGTTCCTTTATAAAACTCTTCAGGTCCCATTTCTTCCATCAAGCGCGGAACATCGGGGCTTTTACATGTCCAACATGTATTTGGCATCGGACTTTTCTTTCCTTCCATAGGAGCGCCAGTACGTAATGTATTCTGTATATCTTCAACGGCATGCATATGTCCTCTTCCTTGGTTGTAATCTTTAGAAAAACCATATCCAGCCCAAAGAACAACAAGCCTTGGGTCCACATCAAGCATGTCTATCATCGCAGAGCCATTGTATTTACTTGCATACAAAGTATCTTTAGTTTTTATATACGATTGATATTGATGCGGGAAATTCTGTCCCCAAATTTCGTTTCTTGGTTCAGTGCTTGAGTATTTTACTTGCGGAGTATAGGCAAAAACAGCTTCAGCTCTTCTTTCTGTTACTGATGAGGCTAATAATCCTAATAAAAACACAACCACAACAGTTGCAAAAAACAGTACCCAGCCTAGCCAGGGTTTCTCTTTCATTTGTTCACTAATAGATTTCATATGCTTGAGTTTATTTTATTAAGTTGTGCTATTTGTTATTCTTTTTTAAATCTTTTATCCATTGAGGTAGGGGACTTTCAGGTACGGGAACTCTCGCATTGGGTGTACTAGAAAGACTATTCACTCTACCATGCGGTGTTTCTCTATGGCACTCCCAACAAAGTCTATCATCAATATTGGAGTGTACATTTGGCATTTTTGATAATAACTTGTCGTCTTTAATTAAGCCTTCGTGACATCTAACGCAATTATTCTGAACCACATGTTTACCTTCATCCTTAATGAATATCACCTGAGGTTCAGCGCGCATTGTAAATATAGTAGCATGTCGTAATCCATCCTTCGCTTTAAAATAATACTTGTTAAAAACATTATTATGAGGCACGTGGCAATCATTACAAGCAGCAACCTCCCTGTGCGAACTATGTGTCCAAGTAGCATATTGAGGAGCCATAATATGACAATTTACGCATGTTTTAGGGTCATCAGATAAGTAGGAGTGAGCTCTTGAAACATAAAATACGTATATAAAAAGCCCAACAAAAATACCGATAACAAGAATTACTGGAAAGATCCAATTTTCGGGAGGTTTAATGAAGTCAATAAGTCGTTTATTCATAATTCCTTAATTAGGATAAGTATTATTTATTTAAAAACAATAATAGTTTAGGTAACTAATTGCCTAAATTAAATCAATTACTACTAAATCACAAATTAGATAATCTTATAACTAACTAATAAGCAAGCTGTAATATTAATCTGCGTTTGTAGTATCTTGGTTATTAAGATACAATAAATACAAGTAAGAATAATTCTAAATTATTTATAGGAGTGAATCATCTAATAAATAGAAAATCAGAATAAAAGTTAATATTTATGTTTTTATGCGCATTAGAACGATGAATAAATTGAGTTTGTTATATTTGTTTTTTTGGAAACAATAGTTCGTAATTAACAAATAATTCAAAATATATTACAATGAATATCGCACTTATTGGATATGGTAAAATGGGTAAGGAAATTGAAAAGATTGCTCTTGAAAGAGGTCATACAATTTCTAGTAAGATTGACATGAATAGTCAGGATACTTTTGATGGAGAAGGTTTTAAAAAAGCTGACGTTGCCATAGAATTTACTATTCCTGATGCTGCATATGGAAATTTTATCAATTGTTTTGAACGTAATATGCCTGTGGTTTCAGGAACAACAGGATGGTTAGATAAAATTGAAGAGATAAAAGATTATTGTGAAAATAAAGGACAAACCTTTTTTTATGCCTCAAATTTTAGTGTTGGAGTAAACGTATTTTTTGAGATTAATAAAAAACTAGCACAATTAATGAATGGTGTAGATGGTTATGATGTAACTATGGATGAAACGCATCATATCCATAAATTAGATTCTCCAAGTGGAACAGCCATCACCATTGCCGAAGGTATTATTGAGAACCTTGATTCAAAAAATGAATGGGTTGAAGGAACAGATGCTAAAGGTGGTCAGTTACATATTGAGGCCTATCGTAGAGATGAAGTACCTGGAATACATACAGTGAAATATGATTCAGATGTTGATGAAATCATTATTCATCATAGCGCCAAATCAAGAAAAGGTTTTGCCTTAGGTGCTGTATTAGCTGCAGAATATGCTGCTAAAAACAAAGGTTACCTAGGAATGAGCGATCTTTTAAAATTTTAAATAACCATTTATGACTAATCTATTTAGAGGAGAAAATTTAACTCCTGCCTCTTTTAGGAAGAGACAAATGTCGAATGTGATCGACATGTTTATATTTATTGGACTTGGATGGGGTATTAGTATTTCTGGTGAGGTACCATCTTTGTTTAAAGTAATATTGATTGCTTCTTTCTTTATTATCTATCTCCCTTTAGGATTTGCATTTGGTGGAACAATTGGACAAAAAATGTTGAATCTTAGAGTTCGAAAGTATAATGACTACAATAATAGAATTTCAATATTTGATGGTTATAAAAGAACCTTTTTTATTTTAACAAATTATTGGATTGAAGTTCTGTCCTTTTCTAGTAAAAGAAAATTTCTTTTTGAAAAGTTAAGTGGTACGGTATTATTACAACTTGATATAAATGAATCGGAAGAACTCACTAGTTATCATAAGCAAGCAAATGTAAGAAAAGGTATTTTTGCAGGTTTGATTTATACGTTATGGGTAATATGGGTAGGTAATTATTGGTTATTATTTGGCAATATTGTAGTTTTCGACATCTACATATCAAAGAAGGTACCCTGGGATTATTGGAAGAATCCTAAAGATGGAAGTAAACCAAAAGCTTGGGTTGAGTGGGTTGATGCCTTGGTTTTCGCTTTAGTTGCTGTTTACTTTATTAACTTATTTCTGTTTCAAAACTATAAGATTCCAACATCTTCGTTGGAGAAGACTCTTTTAGTTGGAGACCACTTATTTGTTAGTAAAGTAAGTTATGGCCCGCGTATACCACAAACGCCATTGTCGTTTCCGCTTTTGCAAAATACTGTACCTGTAATTAATACCAAATCGTATTTAGAATGGCCTAAATGGGATTATCGAAGATTAGCAGGTTTTGGTAAAGTTAAGAGGGATGATATTGTGGTATTTAATTTTCCTACGGGAGATACTGTACCTACGCTAGTAACAAATCCTGATTTCTACATTACTACTCGTAACCTTGGTTTGAGTATTGCTAGAGATAATCCGGCTTATTTAAAAGGTATTTCACCTGATAATCAGTGGAAATATAACGAGCAATTACGAGCATTAGGAAAAGCCTACGTTAATCAAAACGAGGGTACTTTTGGCGAGGTAGTATATCGCCCTGTAGATAGACGCGATAATTACGTAAAGCGCTGTGTTGCCATTGCGGGTGAAACATTCGAGGTAAAGCATAATCAAATCTATATTAATGGCGAGGCAGTGGTTAATCCGAAGGGCTTACAACATTGGTATAACATTAGAACTGATGGCACCAAGTTTAATGATAAGTTCTTGGATAAAATGGAAATCTCAGCCGAGGATGCAAGTGGAATGGGCTTTGGTCCAACTTATAGACTTCCATTAACTGAAGAGAAGGCGGCACAAATGAAGTCGTTCCCTTTCATTAAACAAATTATGATGGATGAGGAAGTGTCTGATTCTACATCTATGCCGCAAACTTGGCCATATAGTACTGATTATGTTTGGAGCAGAGATAACTTTGGTCCTTTATACATACCTGAGAAAGGCGCTACAGTTGATATTAATATGAAGAACTTAGTTCTTTATGATAGAATTATTACTGCCTACGAGGGCAATACCTTGAAAGTGAAAAATAACGATATTTACATTAATGGCGAGCTTGCAACAAGCTATACTTTTAAAATGGATTATTATTTCATGTTAGGTGATAATCGCCACCAATCAGCCGATTCGCGTTATTGGGGATTTGTACCTGAAGATCATGTTGTAGGAAAACCATTGTTAGTTTGGCTTTCATTAAACAAAGACAAATCAATCTTTGGAGGGAAAATTAGGTTTGATAGATTTTTTAAATGGGTTGCTAACGAATAGCAATTAAATAATATATTGTAGAAAACAGGGATATTCATTTTTGATTAATCCCTGTTTTAGTATTTAAGAGTATGAGCAATAAGAATATACTTAAACTAATTACGAGTATTTTATTATTCTGGGTTGGAGTCTGGACAAGGAGCTTGCAACCCTTTGTGCTTATATTATTTATTGGAGATACCGTAAATAATAGTCCATATTATAATCGGATTCACAACTTTCTGAAAACGAAATTAGATAAGCGAGTTAAATGGGCGGAGTGGGGTCTTTCTCTACTAATTGGAGTTTGGATTATTTTCTTCGTTACAGATAATTTTATTCAGAGTTATAGTTTTCAAACCTCTTCGATGCAAGGGACAATAAAGTCAGGCGATGTTTTGTTGATCAATAAACTAGTTCCAGGTAAAAGACTTAGCCCAAATAATATTAGTGAATACAAACGCACCATAGGGTTAGATAACATTTCAAGAAAAGATATTATTGTGTTTAATTTCCCTGAAGGGGATACGCTGTTAATTGATAAACCAAACGAAAGTTATCATTATTTAAAGCGTTTATATCGCTTGAATCTATCAGAGAATAATAGTAATAGTTTTGATACAAAGCGATATTATTCAATAGAAGAACGACCACTTATTGTAAGTCGGGTATTAGGAATGCCAGGCGATTCTGTTAGTATTATTGAAGGTTTATTTTATGCCAATAACACTATGGTAGAATACCCAGATTCTTCAATCGGTAGGTATCAAATTATTGACAATAAGGAAGCCATTAATAATAAACTGATAAAACCTTACAATACCTTATATTCTTCAGAAGGATTCAAATGGGAAATATTTCAAAAAGATTACGAGCTCTATAAGGATTCTATTACCTGGCTAAAACCAGATATAAATTCTAAAAATTATCCCGAGCCCTTTATTTACCCATTTGATAAGCATCTTCTTTGGAATAAAGATTTTTTAGGCCCTATTTATATCCCCCAAAAGGGAAGTAGTATTGAAGTTAATAATAGTACAATAGCTATTTATCGACGGGTTATAGAAACCTATGAGCAAAATAAAGTAGAAATAGTAAACGGGGTTATATACATCAATGGTGAAATTCAGAAAAGCTATACTTTTAAAATGAATTACTATTGGGTTCAAGGTGATAATCGTTCACATTCTTTTGATAGCAGATATTGGGGTTTTTTACCAGAGAATCATATAATAGGCATAACAAATTTTACAATTGCTTCAGTCGATCATACTAATAGAAGTTCAGGATACTTTAGATTGCATCGCTTTTTTAAAAATCTTGAGTAACTTAGCTTAAATTTAACAAGTTATTACATCAAAACTTAATTATATGAAGAAGTCATTCTGGGTATTAATAGTTCTTGCAGTGCTGATCGTTATGTTTTCTGTTCAAAATGCATCAACCGTTGAGTTTCATTTCTTTACTGTAACATCAGAAATATCATTAGCCGTATTGCTAATTATTACGTTTATAAGTGGCGTTTTAATCGGAGCAATATACTCTTCGTTGGCCCGAAGAAATAAAAAGAATAAGAACGAAAGTGTTAAGGATATATCCATCGCAGAAGATGAAAATGTAGATTCTGCAGATGGTAAATAACCGTTCTTAGATTACAATTATTTAGTTTAAATATTTATGCAAAGCATATTTACCTCAAGTTACCTACCTCCAGTTCAGTTTATGTCACATTGGGTTAATACCGATGAACCAATTATTGAAGCGCATTGCAACTATGCGAAACAAACCTACAGAAACCGATGTGATATTTTAGGAGCTAATGGTCCTATTTCATTAATTGTTCCGGTTATAAAGGGGCGAAGGCCAAAGGTGGCATCCAAAGATGTTGAAATTGCCTATTATGAGCGATGGCAAGATTTGCATTGGAGGTCAATATTATCGGCCTATAAATCATCTCCATTTTTTGAATACTATATGGATGATTTTGCAGTTTTTTATGAGAAACAATACAAGTTCTTATTAGATTTTAATAATGAGCTAATGCAGGTAATATTAGATGCTTTAGATATCAATAAAGACTTAAAATTTACTGAGAAATTTGATAGAGTATTGGCTGATGATATTTTGGATTATAGAGAGAGTATTCATCCTAAAAAAGATTATAGTCAACTAGATTTAAACTTTAAGCCTATAAAATACCGACAGGTTTTCTCTGATCGTTATGAATTTATCCCAAATTTAAGTGTGATTGACCTAATATTTAACAAAGGTCCTGAAGCTATTGATTTGCTTGAAGATTCTATTTTAAAATAGATTTCTTTATATCAGAAATGATTTTATCATGATCAAAAGCCAATTCAGGTAGCTTATTAATTTTAAACCATTGTACATCTATTGCATCATCCTGTGCAATGGCTTTTAATTCTTCTTCTACAAACGTGTAGTAAACCACAGATATGGTCCTCCCACGAGGATCTCTATCAATAGAGTCGTATATACCAAACTGGGTTAGTTCTTCACAAATTATCCCAGTTTCCTCTTTCAACTCCCTGTGGGCTGCAGTAACAAGTGTTTCATCCATGTCTAAAAAACCACCAGGGAATGCCCAAGAATCTTTGTAAGGTTCATTTTTGCGTTTAATTAGTAATACGCTAGGCTCATTTTTAGTACATAGGATTATGGAATCTACAGTAAGTGATGCTCTAGGAAAATCGTAGGTAAAGGCCATTTATAAAATTCGTTTGATCACTCTTAGCTTATGTGAGTAGGTGTTTTTATCGCGTTTAAAAATCCCTTGATGGTCAAGCTGATCAATTCTAACTTCGCCATTTGCATGAATGATCTGACCTCCACCAATGCAGATACCTACATGTATTACTTTCCCTTCTTCATTATCAAAAAAAGCAAGATCGCCCACAGTGGCTTCTTCAACAAATTCAACTGTTTCTCCAAAGTTTACTTGTTGCGAAGCATCGCGAGGTAATTTTAGGCCATTAATTTTATAAACTATTTGAGATAAGCCTGAACAATCAATACCAAAAAAAGAACGGCCACCCCATAAATATGGAGTGTGTAGTAAAGATGTTGCAACTTCTCTAATTCCTATTTCTTTAGCAGCCGGAAGCTGACCTGATATGAAATAATCATTTTTACCTATGGCAAAACTATTGCGATCATGTCCGTTAAATACAATTCTACTTCCAGCAGGAATGGTAATAGGAGCGCTGGATCCATCTTGAACAATTTTAATGTAAGGAACAGGAACCATCCAAGCATCCGCATCTTTCCATAATTCATATTGAGTTTGAGCAACTTCAAAAACTAAGTTTGAGTCAATCCATCCCTCGTAACCATCAAAGTCCATTTTTATCTTAGCCCACTTATCCGTTTTTTCTGTTACCTGATAAGTTTCTCCAAATAAGATTTGCGTTACCAATTCTGAACGTTCAGAAGCTTCGCTTCGCACTGGAATGTAACTAAATACACATATAGATCCCTTCATAAAACACTAAAATTTCAGCTGCGAAGATACCATTTTATGATAAAAGTCGCCTGTTTTACCCAAAAAAAACAAATTAAGTCAATGTAATGCCGTTGTTTTACTAATTTTAAACCGTCCTTATTTAAGGGTATCATTCAAAAAAATAAGTAAAATGAAACAAGTGTTGCCTAAGCTAAAAAAATATTCTAAGTCGATTAATCGAGTATTATTATTTATTGCAGCCATTATTATAATATCAAACTTATTGCCGAGGGAAGGAAAATTCCGTTTTGAATTTAAAAAGAGTGAACCTTGGAGATATGAAACTTTGATTGCTCCGTTTGATTTTAGAATATATAAAACGGATCTTGAGTTAAAGGCAGAAAGCGATAGTATTTTGAGTCATTTTAGGCCTTATTTTTCAAAGGATAGTCTGGTATATCCAACCGTAGTTGAAAATATTACAAAGAGTATTATTGCCAACAGAAAACTACTTGAAAATAGATATCCATTTTTAACGTACGATTCTTTTATAATGGATTCTATTAATGCAACAATTTCTACTGTGTTAAAGCCTATTTACACTAAAGGAATTGTCCAAATTCCTGATGAATATATTAATCAGGCTTCTGATTTAGAATTTAAATTGATAGAAAAAAACTTAGCAGAACTCTATTCTGCCAGAGAGTTTTATTCTTCTCGAGATGCCTATAAACGAGCCGTTGAAGAAATTGATAGACTACTTTCTTACAAAGGGTTTGAGTATGATAACATGGACGGCTTCGTATCAGACCTTAAGATTGATGAATACATAGTTGCCAATATTCAAATAAATATTGAAAGAACAAATGAAGAGAAAGAGGATCAGCTAAAGAATATGGCTTTAACAGAGGGTATTGTTTTATCTGGTCAGAAGGTAATTGATAAAGGAGAATTGGTTGACAATGTTGCTCTGAAGAAGCTTATATCCTATAAAAAAGAATACGAAAGTAGAATTGGAACAATGTCGGAATACAATATAATATATGCAGGTCAGATATTGGTTACATTCGTTCTTACTATGAGTTTGTTTTTGTTCTTATTGTTCTATCGAAAGGATGTATTCAGAAACCTTAAACATGTTACTTTTTTATTGTTGATGATTGTTACGGTAATAGCTTTAGCATACTTATCGTTCAAAATTGAGGATATTCCAATTTGGGTTATACCATTTACTATTCTGCCTTTAATAGTAAGAACATTTATGGATTCTAGATTGGCATTCTTCTTCTATGTAGTAGCTATTTTACTGGCTTCGTTTTTCAGCGACAAGAGTTTTGAATTCATATTCTTACAAATTCCTGCGGGGATTGCTTCTATATTTACGCTGTATAAAATGGCCCGTAGATCTCAAATTGTGCGCTCGGCCTTGGCTATATTTGCCACTTATAGTATTTTCTATACTGGATTAACATTAATTCAAGAGGGTAATATCGAAAGTTTAAATTATGAAACGTATATATATTTTGCTATAAATGCCTTATTGATATTAATGGTGCACCCGTTAATCTATGTTTTTGAAAAGATATTTGATTTCCTTTCGGATGTTACTTTGGTAGAGTTGTCTGATACCAACCATCCTTTATTACGTCAATTGGCAGAGAATGCACCTGGGACATTTCAGCACAGTATACAAGTTGGTAATTTGGCACAAGAAGCGGCCTATAAAATTGGTGCAAATCCTTTATTAATTAGAGCAGGAGCAATGTATCATGATATTGGGAAAAGTGTAAATCCATATTACTTTACTGAAAACCAGACTACGGGTATCAACCCCCATCAAAATATGGATTATGAAGATAGTGCTAAGATAGTAATTGATCATATTGAGGGAGGAGTAAAAATTGCTCAGAAGCATAATTTACCAACTCAAATAATAGATTTTATAACTACTCACCAAGGTACAACGAAGACTCGTTATTTCTATAATTCTTTTATAAACGAGAACCCAGATGTTGAGCCTAATGAAAAGAACTTTACTTATCCAGGTCCTACGCCTTTTACTAAAGAGACCGCTATTTTAATGATGGCCGACTCAATAGAAGCAGCATCACGAAGCTTAAAGGAATATACTGATGAGGCTATTGAGAATTTAGTGGAAAAGATTGTGAGTGTTCAAATGCAAGAAGGACAATTTCAGAATGCGCCAATTACCTTTAGAGAAGTAAATAAGGTAAAAGCTGTTTTTAAGGAGAAGTTGAAAAATATTTATCACGCTAGGGTTTCCTATCCTGATATTAAGAAATAGGCATAAAAAAAAGGATTCGAATAGCTCCAATCCTTTTTTATGCAATAATATATTAGTTAAAAACTTTCATAACCTTCACTCTCATTTATCCCTAAATCTATAATTGGCTCAACTTTAGTTAAGTTCTTTTTTTTAGGTTGATAAACTGGAGTGTCTTGTTTTGTAGTTGATGTTCGTGATGTATCTGTTTCTTTAACAGTTTCAGGTTCATCGCCGAGCTTAAAAACAGAGATTGATCCTTTCAGCATGCCCGAGAGAGCTTCTAGCTCTTTTGCAGCAGTGCTAATTTCTTCACTATTTGCGGCATTGCGTTGAGTGATTTGATTGAGCTGTTGAATCGCATTATTGATTTGTTCAATTCCTGTAACCTGCTCTAGAGATGCGGATGTAATTTCCTGAACTAAATTTGCTGTTTTCTCAATTTCAGGTGTAATATGTACTAGTTTCTCTCTTGCCTCAGAAGATGAAGTTATTGTTTTTTGTGATACTTCATTTATTTCGTTTGCAGCACCTTGACTTCTTTCCGCAAGTTTACGTACCTCCGCAGCAACCACAGCAAATCCTCTTCCTTCTTGTCCAGCTCTAGCTGCTTCAACAGCAGCATTAAGTGCTAATATATTTGTTTGAAACGCTATATCACCAATTATAGAAATTTTATCAGTAATGTTAGTTAGGTATTCATTTGCCTTTACAGAGCTTTCGTTACTAATTTGAATACCAACAGCAGCATCTTTTGCAATTTTCTCGGTTTGTTTTGCGTTATCTGTATTTTGTTGAATATTAGCATGCATTTCCTCCATTGACGAAGAAACCTCCTCAGCTGATGAAGCCTGCTCTGTAGCGCCTTCACTTAATTCAAGTGATTCACGCGTAAGCTTTTCACTAGCTTTAACCATCTTATCGGCTCCAACTCTAATTTCATCAATTACGGTTTTAATATTCGCAACCATTGAATCTAAAGCAGCAGATAAACGTCCTACTTCATCTTTACGGTTAGAAGCAAATGTTATATTGAGGTCTCCCGCAGCAACTTTCTCTGCTAGGGTAATTCCCTCCATAATTGGTTTACTAATTGAGTTTGCCAAAATAAAGGTCAAAATAATTCCAAAAATCATAATTACAAATAGAGCTATTATAAGAATGTTTTTTTCTTGGGTTACCACATTTGCGCTATTGGTCCCCATTTCTAACAGATAATCTAAACCGATATCAGATGCCTTTTTAACTTCCCACATTAACTCTTTTCCAGCTTCAAATCTTTTTAATTCGGCTAAACGTGCGTTGTTATAAAGTTTTACGAAAGAAGTAGTTTGGTCAATAAAACTATTAGCATCTGTTTTAATAGGGGATTGCGGAAGTTTAGTTTGCAGCTCTTCTAATGTATTGGCTATTTTTTTTATTTCAACTCCATTCTTATGGCTTACAGATTGTACGAGGTTTGCATATGCTTTATTTAGTTGTGCAATTGTTCTCTGAGTATTGTATGATCCTGTATTTGACTCAGCTAATTGGTTTAAATCTTCAAATGCTTCTTTTAAATGAACTTGAGCTGTTGTACTTTGCTCTTCTTTATTTAGATAGTCATTTCTGATGTTATCAAAATTCTCGAATAGATCACCAACAGCATGAAGGTCTATGCCTTTTTTATTTCCTTTTATTTGTGTCGAATCAGAAAGTGTAATGAGATTATTTAGCGCTTGTTGAAAACTCTTAATATCCCAAGATGCCATTTCTCTATAATATGTATTTCCAGAGTAATCTTGAGCTAATTGATAACCATTAGAACTTTCCCAAAAATGATCCATTCTGGAAGACTCATTAACCGATGGTATATAGGTATCAGATAAAGAAGTAATTTCTCTATCAACCTTAAGTAGGTTGATTAGTAAAACGAGGCATGTTATGGTTGAAAGTAAAACCACTAGGCCAAACCCAATGCCTATTTTCTTCTTTATTTTAAGATCTCTCCAAGTCATAAAATATAGATTTTAAATAAGTTAGTAATGTCTAAATGTTTAGTAACGAATACTTATTACTTATTCACTTAGTTTAAATATAAGTATGTGTGACGTGTAAAAGTAATGAATTTTATTAGATTTGTAAGGAATACATAATCTTTAGTTATCAGTTTTAATCACACACTAATTCTGTATCCTAAATACGGATTATGTATAATGAGAGTAAGGATAATTGTTGTGGATTTTATCTATAACGTTAATAAATATATGGGGACTTAAAAACTTTATTTCTATGAATACAAATTTGAAAAGAGCCTTCAAAGGGTTACTTAGTATTATGTTTGTCATTTTGTTAGTTGGATGTAGTAAAACAAAACAAAACACTATTGGTTTTTTGCACCCTACTAAAGATATTATCAGGTTTACTATTGAGAGTAAAGCATTCAAGGATTATTGTAAGCCTCAAGGTTACGATGTTATCATTAAAGGGGCTCAGAATGATGAAGCATTACAGATTGAACAGGCTAGAGAATTGATAGCGCAGGATGTTGATTTATTAGTAATTATTGCGGTAAATATTAATACTGCAGCCGCAATAGTACGCGAGGCTCATGAAAATAACATCCCGGTAATGGCTTATAATAGATTAATCGAAAATTGTGAAGTAGATTTCTTTATGGGCAGCAATGGTGATCAAATTGGGAAAATAATGGTGGATGCTCTTGTGGAGAAAAGTGGTGGAGGTAACTTCGTAATCCTAGGGGGCGATAAATTCGATAAAAATGGATTAGATTTACAAAAGTCAGCAGAGAAATATTTACAACCTTACATTGATCAAGAAAAGGTAAATATTGTATACAAGACTTATATTGAGCAATGGATGCCATCAATTGCGAAGTATGAATTTGAAAAGATCATTTCGTTATATGGCACCGATATCGATGCAGTTCTTGCAGGGTCAGATGGTATGGCAGAAGCTGTTATTAGCGTATTAAAAGAACATGATTTGCAAGGGAAAGTGGCTATAAGTGGTCAAGATGCTGAAATAAGAGCCTGTAAAGCTATCCTAGCGGGTAATCAAACCGTTACGGTTTATCATCCGCTAAAAGAGATAGCCCATAAAGGTGCTGAAATTGCAATTGATATGATAAATAATAAGAACCTAAAAAAGTATATAAACAGTAGTGAGTTTAATGGACTAATTGATGTGCCTACGCATCGAGTTAACTCTATTGGTGTGAATAAGGATAACTTGCAAGAAGTTTTAGTTGACTCCAAATTTTATACAGTGGATCAAGTTTATAATTAATTACATTGGCTAAAAAATATAGAAGAAAGCGCTATGAAAATAGTGCTTTTTTTTGTGCTTGATTTTAAGGTCTTCTAAACCCAACCTCTTTGCTATCTTTTATCATAATTATTTTGACTAATTGAGAATCAGAATTATAGATATAGCGCTCTCCATCTATTAGCTCACCAATTTTATAGGTTCCCTTTTCTTCTATATCTCCATTTAATTTATAGATGACATGGAAACCACTTCCGTTAAATTTTTTGTTGTCATTATTATGCTTTTGATTACTATTGTTAATAGTAACAGAAGGTGAGACTTGTTTAACCTCTACTATTTCATTAACCTTCCCATCTACATATTCTTTGGTTGATATCAAGTTACCTTGTTCGTTATATGATTTCATCGAGCCAATTGTTTTGCCATCATTCCAAGTTCCAGAATATTTTGTTTTACCATTTTCATGATAATATTTCTGTTTACCGCTTCGTTTACCTTTTTTATCGTAGTTCCAATCGTAAGCAATATTTCCATTTTTATGATAGTACTTGTAATTGCCTTCCCAATGGTTGATATGCCAATTTCCAGTTTCAGATAAGGTTCCATCTTCATAATAAAAATTGGCTTTACCTATTGCTCTACCATTTATATAGGTAATTTCATCCTTTTTATTTCCATTCGAATAATAGCTTGTCCATATTCCATTTTTTCTACCATTAGAATAAGAACCCTTTTGTTTTAATTGGTTTGTCTTATCGTTAATAAACCAGAAACCTTCTTTTTTACCTTCAGAGTTTAGTTGATTAATAGTATCATTTATAAAATGAAGATTCTCCTTAAGGTTTGCTTTTAATGAGAATGAGGACAGGATGTATATAAATACTATAAATAGAAAATGGTTCATATGACTAAGATATGGAGTTATGGTGATTTGTGTTATCACATAGTCTAAAAATAATAAAATGTAATTTAAAGCAATAAACTATATCTGATAAAAAAAACTGAGTACATTTGTTTTACCTTAGAAATAGGATAATGTTTCTATTCTGAGCTAAAAATATTACACCAATAATTAGGATACTAAACTAGATACAGTTTAAAGAAAGTGTTTTATGGAATTGACTATATGTCAATAATCTGTAAATGATACAAACTACTCACTTCAAAAAGAAGCTCCTATATTATAAATTGATTACTATCATCACTACGATATGACAGGAAAAAAGAAACCGAAAAAAAAGAGAAATACTCTTAAAAAAGGACAGATTGTTAACCTTATTCAAGGAGTATTTAATAATAACCCTAAACGCAGTTACAATTACAAACAAATATCGACTTTGCTCGATTTAAAGAAGCCTGTAATGAAGCAGGCAGTGGTGCAAATTCTTTATGAAATGCTAGATAGCGGATTTTTAACAGAAACTGCCAAAGGAAAGTTTAAATTATTATCTCGAAATAAATATATAATAGGTACCGTTGATGCAACTAAAAGTGGAGCCGCATACATTGTACCTGAAGATGGTGATGGTGATGATGTATTCGTGAGCCAACAAAACCTTAAATCAGCGCTTAATGGCGATATAGTTAAGGTGCAATGTTTTGCTAAAAAACGAGGTAAATCGCAAGAAGGTGAAGTGCTTGAAATAATCGAGCGTAAACGAGATTCCTTTGTTGGAAGAATTGAAATGTCCGATAATTTTGCATTTCTGGTTACTGATAATAGAGTAATGTTTAAGGATTTGTTTATTCCTCTAACTAAGTTAAACGGAGCAACAAATGGTCAGTTGGCCATTGGTAGAATTACCGATTGGAAAGACCATAATAAAAACCCATTTGGCGAAATTATTGAAGTTTTAGGTGATGCAGGGGAAAACAATGCAGAAATGCACGCCATCTTGGCTGAGTTTGATTTACCTTATCATTATCCAGAAAAAGTTGTTGCCGCAGCTGAAGAAATTCCTGAAGAAATTCCTTCAGAAGAAATTAAGAATCGACGAGATTTCAGAGGTATTACCACTTTTACTATTGATCCAAAAGATGCCAAGGATTTTGATGATGCTTTATCACTCCAAAAATTAGAAAATGGTAATTGGGAAGTAGGTGTACACATTGCTGATGTTACACATTACGTAACGCCAAAATCAATTATTGATAAAGAAGGTTACGATAGAGCAACTTCGGTATATCTTGTAGATAGAGTTGTACCAATGCTACCCGAGAGGTTAAGTAATGGGATATGTTCTCTTCGTCCGAACGAGGATAAACTTTGTTTTTCGGTGGTTTTTGAATTAGATGAATCTGCTAATTTACAGGATTATTGGATAGGACGTACTATAATTCATAGCGATAGAAGATTTACGTATGAAGAAGCACAAACAACTATAGAAACAGGAGAGGGAGATTTCAATTCTGATATCCTGCAGTTAGATGGACTAGCCAAGAAATTAAGGAAGAAACGTTTTCAAAGTGGGGCTATTTCGTTTGAACGAACTGAGGTGAAATTTGAGATTGATGAAACAGGTAAACCTTTAAGTGTTTTCTTTAAAGAAAGTAAAGATGCAAATAAACTAATTGAAGAGTTTATGCTTCTGGCAAATAAAAAGGTTGCTGAGTTTATCGGTAAAAAAGAAATATCAAACGGAAACGGGGACAAAGCTAAAACATTTGTTTATAGGGTTCATAATAATCCAGATCCTGAAAAGTTTGAAAATTTTGCTCGCTTTGCACGTAAATTTGGTTACGATATTAACGGAGAAGATCCAGATAAAATAAGTGGCACAATTAATCGCCTTTTAAAAGATGTAGAGGGTAAAAAAGAGCAAAATATTATTGAAGTTTTAGCCATCAGAACCATGGCTAAGGCTGTATATTCTACAAAAAATGTTGGGCATTACGGCTTAGCTTTTAAACATTATTCTCATTTTACATCGCCAATTCGTCGTTACCCTGATATGATGGTACATCGTTTATTAGAGCACTATTTGGATGGAGGTAGATCATTAAATCAAGAAAAAATAGAAGAGCAATGTAAGCATTGTTCAAAAATGGAACTTACCGCTTCAGAGGCTGAGCGTTCATCTATAAAACTGAAACAAGTTGAATTCTTAAAAGATAGAGTAGGAGAGCAATTTCACGGCGTTATTTCAGGAGTTACCGAATGGGGTTTTTACGTTGAGCTTGATGATAATAAATGTGAAGGCATGGTATCAATGAGGAGCTTAGATGATGACTATTATAGCTTTGATGAGGAAAACTATTGTATTATAGGAAGACGTAAGAATAAGAAATTCCAATTAGGAGATCCTGTCAGAATACAAGTTGCCAATGCTAATTTGGTTAAAAAACAGCTCGATTTTGAATTAATAGCAGTTTTATAGGCTTAATATTGTTACAAATATCATTGTAATTATTTTGTTTAGAATGTATTTTGCATTTTTGTGAGTCATAAAGGAAAGAAACATGCCAATAAAGATACCAGATAAATTACCAGCAAAGAATATACTTGAAAGCGAAAATGTCTTTGTTATGGATGAGAGTAGAGCTATCCAGCAAGATATTAGGCCGCTTAAAATAGTTATATTTAATTTGATGCCTCTTAAGATTACTACCGAAGCTCAAATTATGCGAGTATTGTCTAATACGCCACTACAAGTTGAAGTGGACTTATTAATGACACGTACACATGCGCCTAAAACCACTCCGCGTGAACACTTAGCTAACTTTTACAAAACCTTTGAAGAGGTAAAGCAAAGTAAGTATGATGGTATGATAATTACTGGTGCTCCCGTTGAGCATCTAGAATTTGATGAGGTAACATATTGGGACGAACTTAAAGAGATTATGGAGTGGGGACGTAGAAACGTTACCAGCACGCTGCATATTTGTTGGGGCGCGCAGGCCGGTCTTTACTACCATTATGGTATTCCTAAATACCATTTAGGGCATAAATTATTCGGGGTTTTTAATCATAATGTAGAAGATAAAAAGGAACCTTTATTAAGAGGTTTTGATGATATGTTTTTTGCTCCCCATTCTCGTTTTACAGGAGTACGAAAAAAAGATATAGATAAGATTCCTGGATTGAAAATATTGGCTCAATCAGAAGATGCTGGAGTACATATTGTAATTTCTCCTGATAAACGATTAATATTTGTTACTGGCCATGCCGAGTATGATCCTTACACCTTGCGTGATGAATATTTCCGTGATCTAGAGAAAGGCGATGATATTGCCATACCAGAGAACTATTTTATAGATGATGATGCATCTAATGATATAATTGTAAAGTGGCGAAGTCATGCTAGTTTGTTATTTACAAACTGGTTGAATTATTACGTTTATCAAGAAACACCATATAATAACGAAGAGATTCATTAATATGATATTTCTCCATAAATATTATCTGATAAAGATATATTTTTGAATTGTATTTAAAACTTAAAAAGATAACAATGAATATTCCTGAAAATCTTAAGTATACAAAAGATCACGAGTGGGTGAGAGTAGAAGGCGATATTGCCTATGTAGGTGTTACTGATTTCGCTCAGGGCGAATTGGGTGATATTGTTTTTGTTGAAATTGAAACAGAAGGTGAAACGCTAGATAAAGAAGAGGTATTTGGAACAATTGAAGCAGTAAAAACAGTTTCAGATTTGTACATGCCTGTAGCAGGAACAATTGAAGAGTTTAACGCCGAATTAGAGTCTAATCCTGAGCTTGTGAATAAAGATCCTTACGAAGGTGGTTGGATGGTTAAATTAAAAGCTACAGATGCTGCAGAATATGATACACTATTAACTGCTGATCAGTATAAAGAATTGGTTAGTTAATTCTAATAGGAGAAGATATGTAAGCCTGATATAATTTTATATCGGGCTTTTTTATGTCTAAAATTTAGCAAAAAAAAGGCTGCTTGATTTTTCAAGCAGCCTGTATATTATAAATGTAATATTAGTTACAGTTTTCTAGAAACTTCAATTTCTTCGTAACCTTCAATTATATCACCTTCTTTAATGTTGTCATAACCATCTAAGTTAAGTCCACATTCATAACCGCTAGCCACTTCTTTTGCATCGTCCTTGTAACGCTTTAGCGATCCTAATAATCCCGTATGAATTACAATTCCTTCTCTAATTAAGCGGATTTTAGAGTTGCGATTAATCTTACCACTTTTAACCATACAACCTGCAATAGTACCAACTTTGGTAATTTTGAAAGTTTCGCGTATTTCAAGAGTTGCAATAACTTGCTCTTTAATTTCAGGAGAAAGCATACCTTCCATCGCTGATTTTAATTCTTCAATTGCATCGTAGATAATTGAGTAAAGACGGATATCAATTTCTTCCTTTTCAGCAATTTTACGAGCTGTTAATGACGGACGAACTTGGAAACCAATTACAATTGCATTAGATGCCGTTGCAAGCATTATATCTGATTCTGAAATTTGACCTACTCCTTTATGAATTACATTAACTGCAATCTCCTCTGTTGATAACTTAATTAATGAGTCAGAAAGTGCCTCGATAGATCCATCCACATCACCTTTAACAATAACGTTAAGTTCTTGGAAGTTACCAATTGCAATACGACGTCCGATCTCGTCAAGCGTAATATGCTTCTTAGTTCTCATTCCTTGCTCACGCTGTAATTGAGTACGTTTAGTAGCAATTTCTTTCGCTTCGCGCTCGCTCTCCATGATGTTGAACTTCTCACCAGCTTGAGCTGCTCCATTTAAACCAAGTATTAAAACTGGTTCAGAAGGTCCAACTTCTGTAACACGTTGGTTTCTCTCGTTAAACATTGCCTTAACGTGGCCAGTATAACCTCCAGCTAGAATAATATCACCTACTTTAAGTGTTCCTGATTGTACAAGAACTGTAGTTACATAACCTCTACCTTTATCTAATGATGATTCAATAACAGAACCAACAGCTTTCTTTTCTTTTACAGCTTTTAATTCAAGCAGGTCAGCTTCAAGTAATACTTTTTCAAGTAACTCATCGATATTAATACCGTTTTTAGCTGAAATTTCTTGACACTGATATTTACCTCCCCAGTCTTCAACTAGGTAGTTCATTTGTGATAACTGACTCTTGATATTATCAGGATTAGCACCTGGTTTATCAATCTTATTAATTGCAAATACAATTGGTACACCTGCTGCAGAAGCATGATTAATTGCTTCTTTTGTTTGAGGCATCACATCATCATCAGCTGCTACAATAATAATTGCAATATCAGTTACTGAAGCACCACGCGCACGCATCGCCGTAAAGGCTTCGTGACCTGGAGTATCTAAGAAAGTAATTTTTCTACCGCTATCTAAAGATACTGAGTAAGCTCCAATGTGCTGAGTAATACCCCCTGCTTCACCTTGAATAACATTTGCTTTACGGATATGATCCAATAAAGAGGTTTTACCGTGGTCAACGTGTCCCATCACTGTAATAATAGGAGAACGTTCAAGCATTAATGATTCATCATACTCTTCTTCTTCCTCAATTGCTTCAGCAGTTTCAACACTAATGAACTCAACTTTGTGTTCAAACTCTTCAGCTACTAGAGTAATAGTTTCAGCATCTAGGCGTTGATTAATAGATACAAATAAACCTAGACTCATACATGAGGCAATAATTTGGTTTACCTGAACATTCATCATCGTTGCTAATTCGGACACTGTTACGAATTCTGCAACTTGAATAATATTTTCTTCTAAGCTTGCCTTTTCAATTTCTTCAGCCTGCTTTTGGTAAGCGGCATCACGCTTATCTCTACGGTGACGAGAACCTTTCGATTTTCCTTTACCAGCAGTTAATCTAGCTAAAGTATCTTTAATTTGTTTTTGTACGTCTTCCTCAGTAATTTCAGCCTTAACAGGTCTTTTTTGAGGTCTGCCTACATTGTTATTAGGTCTACGACGATTGTTATTATTGTTGTTGTTACGTTGGTTTCCTCCACCTTGGTTTCCACCTTGAGGTCTCTGACGTTGTCCACCACCTTGTTGGTTTCCACCGCCTTGTTGAGCCTGCTTGTCTCCAACATTAACACGTTCTTTATCTTTGCGAATGCGCTTACGCTTCTTTTTCTTTTGATTCGCGTTGTCTGATTTTTCAGCTGGTTTTGGTAATTCAATTTTACCAATAACTGTAGGACCACTCAGTTTTTTTACTTGAGTAGGTTTAAAAACGTCACCATCTGACTTCGTTTCTTTTTCTCCTTCAGTAGCTTGCGTTTGTTTTGATTTTTCGGTAACCACTTCTGTTTTGAGTTCTTCTTTTTGCTTAGGCTTTTCTGCTTTTGGTTCTTCCTTTTTAGCAGCGGCCGGCTTTGAGTCTGTTTTAACTTCCTTTTTAGGTGCAGGTTTTGCTTTTGGCTTATTAATCGAGTCAATATCAATTTTCCCTAGCACCTTTGGCTCCTCAACATTTTTTGTGGCAGTTGGTATATGTGGAGGATCAGCTTTAGGTGTTTCCTTTTTAGCTGGTTTCTCTATTGGTTTTTCTTCCTTAATAGGTGCTTTTTCAACAGGCTTAGCTTCAACAGGTTTTTCTTGTTTTGGCGCAGCAGGTTTTTCAGCCTTAGGCTTTTTGTTAAATTGATCAAGATCAATTTTGCCTTTAACTTTTAGCTCTTCTTTTTTAGGAACCTCTATATTTTCAACTTTAGATTTCTCTTCCTTTTTAGGCTTTTCAGCAGGAGCTAAATCTTCTCTGATATCTTCTATAGAAATAGTCTCTTTTTGAGGCTTTTGCTTAGTAAGCTCTTCAGATTTCTTGCGTACATTTAAATCTGTACTGTATTCACTCTCAAGATGCTGATGCATTGCATCAGTAATCTTAAGGTTAGGGTTGAATTCTATATCAAACCCTTTCTTTTGTAAAAACTCAACAATGGTATGTGTACCTACATTGAATTCTCTTGCGACTTTGCTTAATCTTTTTCCAACTGCCATATTGGGACTTAATGAATTTCTCGATTATTACTATTAAAATATTAAGTAGATTTGAACTCCTATTCAAACTCAGAACTTAGTATCTTAACTACATCTTTTATTGTTTCTTCTTCTAAATCAGTACGTTTAACTAAATCCTCTACGGATAAGTCTAATACTGATTTTGCGGTATCACAACCAATAGCTTTAATCTCATCCAAAATCCAGCCTTCAATTTCGTCAGAGAATTCGTCTAAGCTAACGTCTTCATCATCTTCTTCTGTTTCACGGTAAACATCTAACTCGTAGCCTGTCAACTGACTTGCTAAACGGATGTTTAATCCACCTTTACCAATTGCTAAACTCACCTCTTCAGGACGAAGGTATACTTGCGCACGCTTATCATCCTCAAAAAGTTTGATACTTGTAATTTTAGCAGGGTTAAGTGAGCGTTGAATAAATAATTGAACATTTGTTGTATAATTAATTACATCAATGTTCTCATTTCTAAGTTCACGCACAATACCGTGTATTCTTGAACCTTTCATTCCCACACATGCTCCAACTGGGTCAATGCGTTCATCGTATGATTCAACAGCAACTTTAGCTCTGTCTCCTGGCATACGAACAATTTTTTTGATAGTAATTAAACCATCAAAAATTTCAGGTACTTCAAGTTCAAATAATCTCTCTAAGAAAACAGGAGATGTTCTTGATACGATAATCAGAGGGTTGTTATTTCGTATTTCTACTCTAACTACAACAGCTCTTAAGGTATCTCCTTTTCTAAAGAAATCAGATGGAATTTGCTCAGTCTTAGGTAAAATAAGTTCATTACCCTCGTCATCAAGAATTAAAATTTCTCTTTTCCAAATTTGGTAAACCTCACCAGTAATGATGTCACCAATTCTATCTTTATATTTATGATAGATATTATCTTTTTCTAATTCTAATATTCTTGCCGATAAGTTTTGGCGAAGACTTAGAATAGCACGTCTTCCAAAATCTAAAAATCTAACTTCATCGGTTACTTCTTCACCAACCTCATAGTCATCTTCAATCTTTTTAGCATCAGATAATGAAATTTGAAGATTGTCGTCTTCTAATTCATCATCAGCAACGATTTCGCGGTTACGCCAAATCTCAAAGTCACCTTTATCGGTATTGATGATTACATCGAAGTTTTCATCTGTTCCAAAGCGCTTTATTAATACGCTTCTAAAAGAGTCTTCCAGAACTCTGATCATTGTAGCACGATCAATGCTCTTTAATTCTTTAAACTCCGAAAAAGTATCAATTAAATTTATGTTTTCCATCGTATTCTAGTTTTCAATCGGTTAAAACGAGATAATTAATTTTACCGATTTAACTTCGTCGAACTTATATGTATGACTAAATATTTTTATTTCCTTTTTTTTCTTGCCTTCAATTTTTACCTTTTTTTCTTCTTCAACGGTAAAATCATCTTCGTTGGCACTAACCAATATTCCTTTGAATGGCGCACCATCAAATAATATCACTTCAATTTCCCTGCCAATATTCTTTATGTATTGAGGAAGTACTTTTAAAGGTTGACCTAAACCAGGTGTTGAAACTTCCAACTCAAAATCTTCAACTTCTCTGTCAAATTCACCTTCTATTAATCGGCTTATCTGAATGCAATAATCAATGGTAATCCCTTCTATGCTATCAATTAAGACCATTATTTTATTTGTAGCCGATACTTTTATATCAACAATAAAACAATTGTCTTCAGTAATTTTACCTTCAATTATATTATGAATTGTTTCTTTGGTTATCATGAATTTATTGTAATAAAATAGGGGACACTCGCCCCCTACCACCTAGATTCTCTTTAAATCTGCTGCAAAGATAACTAATTGTAGCGTAATTTCCAAAGGGCATTTATTTGATTTGTTATGCTTTTAAATTTATCTTGTTGAATCGTTAATTTTTAAAACATTTAACTACACGTCTGTAAAAAATGTATTACTACTAATAATTGGTTTCAAGTACCTACAATCTTTAATTATTATATGCAAAGTTCTTTAAACAAACTAAAAATCATTAATGATCCGGTTTACGGATTTGTTAAAATTCCATTTGAGTTTGTATATGATGTTCTTCAACATCGCTATTTTCAAAGGCTTCGTGGTATTAAACAGTTAGGGTTAACTTCTCTAGTTTATCCAGGAGCAATGCATAACCGGTTTCAACATGCAGTTGGGGCGATGCATTTAATGAGTTCTGCAATTTTGATATTGAGAGAGAAAGGAGTAATTATCACAGAGGAGGAGTCCATTGCTGTTCATTTAGCTGTTTTGCTGCACGATATTGGTCATGGGCCATATTCGCATGTATTAGAAAATAGTATTGTTCAAGGTATTTCGCATGAGGAGATATCCTTACTTTTTATGCATCAATTAAACAATCAGTTTGATGGAAAACTAGATTTGGCGATTGAGATCTTTAAGAATAATTACAACAAAAATTTTTTACATCAATTAGTGAGTAGTCAATTAGATATGGATCGGTTGGACTATTTACGTCGCGATAGCTTTTTTACTGGAGTTTCTGAAGGCGTAATTGGGTCTGACCGGATTATTAAAATGCTACATGTTAGTAATGATAACCTTGTGGTTGAATCAAAAGGAATTTATTCAATTGAAAAATTTCTAATTGCCCGTAGGTTAATGTATTGGCAGGTATATTTGCATAAAACTGCGGTGGCTGCCGAGCGTATGCTAGTTAACGTTTTACGCAGAGCAAAATTTTTAATGATGAATGACACTCCTTTGTTTGCTACACCTGCGCTAAAATATTTTTTGGGAAATACAATTACATTAGATTATTTTCAGCAGGATAATAAGGCTTTAAATGCTTTTTCATTGCTTGATGATTCAGATATTATGTCTGCCATTAAAGTCTGGTCTGATCATGATGACTTTATTCTATCAAAACTTGCGTCATCCTTACTGTCAAGGAATTTGCATAAAGTAATTATACAGAATGAAGCGTTTGATACAAAGAGCATATCAAATATAAGAGCTGAAGTAAAACGTAAATACAAACTAGATAATTCTGAGGTTGATTATTTTGTTGCCGTTGACAATGTTGAGAGTCATACCTATAATGTTAATAAGGATAAAATTGAAATACTTTTCTCAAATGGAGAATTGAAAGATATATCAGAGGCATCTGATATATTAAAACTATCTGTATTAGGAAATAATATAAAAAAGAAAATATTATGCTATCCTAAAGACGTTTTTGTCATTAATGACAATGTTTAATCTTAAAAATAATGGAAATAATGTTTAGCTTTGCACGAAATTAATACTTTAAGTATCATATTTAATTATTTAAATGCACCCCTTTAAATTTCAGAGGTCCATTTAGTTTTGATGTAGTTAAAAGAACTGCCTATTAGTTCCTTATAGTTGCATCCTAATAAAATGAAAGTAAACACAAATCACATGAATTTTTCAGCAAAGCAGATTGCAGAGTTAGTCGAAGGAGAAGTTGTTGGTAACCCGGATGTGGAAATCAGTAATGTATCTAAGATTGAGGAAGGTAAACCTGGAACTATCTCATTTTTATCCAATACTAAATACACAAAGTATATTTATGATACCGAAGCTTCGGTTGTAATTGTAAATAATGATTTTATACCTGATGAGCCAGTTAAGTGTACTTTGATTAAAGTGGAAGATGCTTACAGTTCAGTTGCAAAACTTATGAGGATGTATACTGAAATGATGCCAAAGAAAACGGGAATAGAACAACCTAGCTTTATATCAGAGTCGGCAACCGTTGGTGATTTTGCTTATGTTGGAGCATTCGCCTACATAGGTGACAATGTTACTATAGGTGACAATGTAAGTATATATCCAAACACTTATATAGGTGATAATGTAGCAATAGGAGATAATTGTACTTTATATGCAGGGGTTAAGATTTATAAAGACTGTAAGGTTGGTAATAACTGTATTTTACATGCAGGTGCTGTTGTAGGTTCTGACGGTTTTGGTTTTGCACCTAACCAGAATAATGAATTTGATAAAATACCCCAGTTAGGAAATGTTGTAATTGAAGATAATTGCGAGATAGGAGCCAATACTACTATTGATAGAGCAACAATGGGATCAACCTTAATTCAACAAGGAGTTAAATTAGATAATTTGGTGCAAGTAGCACATAACGTAGTTTTTGGTAAAAATACAGTTATGGCCGCTCTTTCTGGTGTTGCAGGATCTTCAAAAATTGGTGAGAACTGTATGTTTGGAGGACATACTGCTGTTGCTGGGCATTTAACGGTTGCAAATAGAACTAATGTAGCCGGAATATCTGGCGTTTCAGGTAATGTTAAAAAGGAAGGAACTGTAATAAAAGGTTCTGCAGCCTTTGACTTGAGATCATTTAATAGATCTTACGTTAATTTTAAAAGATTGCCTGAAATGGCTGAAGAGCTAAAATCTCTGAAAGAAGAGATTAAGAAATTAAAAGGAGAATAAATACAGATAGACTAATTCTTAACAATAGAATAAGACTTTATAATGATAGAGAATCAAAGAACTTTAGCAAAACAAGCAACCCTAAAAGGGAAAGGACTACATACTGGAGTTGAAGTTACATTAGTACTTAACCCAGCTCCTGAAAATCATGGATATAAGTTTAAAAGAGTTGATTTAGAAGATCAAACTATTATAGAAGCCCTTGTTGAAAATGTTGCATTTACTGAGCGAGGAACTGTATTAAAAAAGAAGGAAGCCAGTATAAGCACAATTGAGCATTGTATGGCTGCATTAAGAGGTCTGGGTGTCGACAATTGTTTAATTGAAGTTGATGGCCCAGAAGTGCCTATTCTTGACGGGAGTTCTAAGTTCTATGTAGAAGCCATTAAAAATGCAGGAATAGTTGAGCAAGAAGCAGAAAGAAGATACTTTGTTATTAAAGAAAGAATAGAATATGAAGATAAGGAGAGGGGCATAAAATTAGTTGCCTTGCCTGATGATAGCTTCAGTATTGATACTTTAATATCTTATCCAAATTCGATACTGTTAGCGAGTCAGTACGCTAGTTTAGATTCATTAGAAGATTTTGAGAAAGAGGTAAGTGCTTGTAGAACATTCGTATTTCTTCATGAAGTTGAAATGCTAATGAAGCATAATCTTATTAAGGGTGGTGATCTTGATAACGCGATTATTATTTTAGATAAGGAAGTTAGCCAGGAAGAATTAGATCGATTAGCAGACTTATTTAACCAACCTCATATTGAAGTTAAGTCAATTGGTGTTTTAAATAATCTTGAGTTAGTGCATCAAAATGAACCAGCACGTCATAAGTTATTAGATGTTATTGGTGATTTGTGTTTAGCGGGTATGCCAATTAAGGGTAAGATTATTGCTACGCGACCAGGACATCAGTCGAACGTTGAGTTTGCGAAGGTGTTACGAGCAGAGATAAAAAAGATTCAGAATAAACCAGTTGCTCCAGTATATGATCCGTGTAAAGAACCTCTTTACGATATAAATAAGATACGTAATACTTTACCTCACAGATATCCATTCTTATTGGTTGATAAAATTATCGACTTATCTAGTAAGTCTGTGGTTGGTATTAAAAACATAACTCTAAACGAACCTTTCTTTCAGGGACATTTCCCAACAGAGCCAGTTATGCCAGGTGTACTTTTAGTAGAGGCAATGGCACAATGTGGAGGTATTTTCGTTTTAGATCAGGTTGAGGACCCTGAAAACTATTCTACTTACTTTATGAAATTGGACAATATCAAGTTCAGAAAGAAAGTGATTCCAGGAGATACGGTAATTTTTAAATTAGAATTAATAGCACCTATGCGTAGAGGTGTAGCTAATATGAAGGGTGTAGCCTTTGTTGGTGACGCTGTAGTAGCTGAAGGTGAATTTATGGCCAATGTATCAAAAAATAAAGCTTAGTATAAATAGCTGTATTTTGCAATGTTCGTTATATAAGAGATTGTAGTAGCTGTAAATAAGGGTATTTATTTTTTTTATTGGGATACTTAGACTATTTTCGCAGCTGATTTTTCGGAAGGAAGATTTTACGCATAAAGAATTTAATAGATATGTAGCCTGTAAATTACTTATTTGAGTATTAGGCTTTCGCTAAATATAGTATGGTAGCATTACATTAGTAGTTATCTGTATTTAGTAGATGAAATAAAATAAACACACATGAAACAACCATTAGCATACATTCACCCGGAAGCAAAAATAGCTCCGAATGTGGTAATAGAACCATTTGTTACCATATATAAAGATGTTGTTATTGAGGAAGGAACTAAGATTGGTGCTAACGTAACCATTTTTGAAGGATCTAGAATTGGTAAAAATTGTAATATATTTCCAGGTGCTGTAATTGGTGCCATCCCTCAAGATTTAAAATTTGCTGGGGAGGAAACTGTTGCTATTATTGGAGATAATACTACTATTAGAGAGTGTGTAACTGTTAATAGAGGAACTGCTTCAAAGGGTAAAACTGTTGTAGGTAGTAATTGCTTATTAATGGCCTATTCGCATATTGGTCATGATTGTGAGATAAAAAATAATGTGATCATTGGTAATGCTTCTCAAATTGCAGGAGAAGTGGTTATAGATGATTTTGCTATTTTAAGTGGATCTGTTTTAGTACACCAGTTTTCATCAATTGGTAGTCATGTTATGGTTCAGGGCGGATCAAAAATATCTAAAGATATTCCTCCATATGTTATTGCAGGTAGAGAGCCAGTAACTTATTTTGGAATCAATACTGTAGGATTACAGCGTAGAGGATTTTCAAAAGATATAGTAGATCGTATTCACCAGATTTATAGAATATTCTATAATAGTAACCTGAATAACACAAGTGCAATAGAGCAGATTGAGGCTGAGATTCCGGAGTGCGAAGAGCGTGAGGTAATCCTAAGCTTTATTAAGAGTTCAGAGCGAGGTGTTATTAAAGGGCCTACAGTTAGAAAGAAGTAATTATTATAATATTATACGAGCCGGTTTGTTATTGCAAACCGGCTTTTTTTATCCAAAAAAACTCAGAACCATTTAGGAACTGAGTTTGTATATTTTAATCATTTATTTTGATTAATGCAGTTTTCCTGAGATAATATTGAAGAACTCCTCGCGAGTAGAATGACTATTTAAGAAAGCTCCGGTAAAGTCAGAAGTGGTTGTTACCGAGTGTTGTTTTTGAACACCTCTCATTTGCATGCACATATGCTGTGCTTCTATCACAACAGCAACACCAAGCGGATTAAGAGTATTTTGAATAGCTTCTTTAATTTGAGTAGTAAGACGCTCCTGCACTTGTAATCTGCGAGAAAAAGCCTCCGCCACACGTGCTAGCTTGCTTAAACCAGTAATATGTTGCTTGGGAATATAGGCAATGTGAGCTTTCCCGAAGAAAGGTAGCATGTGATGCTCGCACATTGAGTATATCTCAATATCTTTAACTACCACCATCTGTTGGTAATCTTCTTTAAACATAGCAGATTTTATAATCTCTTCAGGATCCATCTGATAGCCTTGCGTTAAAAACTGCATTGCTTTGGCTACTCTCAGCGGTGTTTTTTCTAACCCTTCCCTGTTTACATCTTCTCCTAATAGTTTGATCGTTTCTGCATAATGCTCTACTAATTTGTTAGTAGTTTCATCATCGTAACTTTCTGTTTTTGTATATCCGCCTTTGCCGTTAAGTGTAAAATCCATTTTAAATACTATGAAATGATATTATGAATATATGCTAAAAGTGTTATTCTTCTAGGTGCTTATATTGTTGTTTTTGTCGTTCTCTATAAGTAGAAATTAAAAATTCCCACTCCTCCTGAGTAATATGTATTGCTTTAGAAGATTTCTTTTTGTTTAGTCTGCGTCTTTCTAGTTCTGCATTTATTTCGGTATTGCTTACTGCAACCAGTTGGTCGGGTTGGTATTGGTGCTTGTAAACAATATTATCCGATTGTGATTTTATAAAACCTTTTTGATTCATTTCTGCATCCCATACTTCTACGGGTCTTGTCTTTGCCTGATAAGCAGATCTGTTTAAGTTATTTTGAGCTGTAATCATATCGTTAGTGGTCATAAGAGGTAGGTTTCTTGCTACAGCATTTGGGTTAAGGTTTTGAGGTATAATTACAACTTCAGATAGTTGAATAGTGTCCTTACTTAAAAACACACCCGTTAAAAACTTGTTGTTTTTCATAGAGTCTGTAACTTGCAAATAAAGTGGTTTGTAGCCTACGTGGGTAAATTTAATAATATCTCCTTTTTCAGCTAAAAAGATAAATTCCCCACTTCTATTTGTTATGTGTGTTTCTTTATCGTTTATAATGTATCTGGCATTAGCTATGCTTTCAGTGCTGTCGCTATCCATTATAACACCCCTAAATAATTGAGAGTTTTTATTAGTATCCTGTGCAAATATGCTATTTGATATAAAAAGTAAGCCTAGTAAAATTAGAATTGAGAATCTCATAGTAATATGTTTATGGTGTCTATTGTTGGCAAATATACTACTTTCAATGCTGTTGTGAAATATATGCCTTAATGTGTTTACTGTGTTATTGTAAGATAAAACAAAGCCTCAACAGTTTTTGTTGAGGCTCATTATAAATTTATAAGTCTATAATTAAATCATCCAAACTTCTTTTAGGCACGTGGTGTTTGCCTTTTATATCTCTCCAGTATTGATAAGACTTGTCAAGGTCTTCGATAACCACTTCTTCTTTAGGTACTCCAATGGCGAGTATTTGAAGAATTTTATATTCAGATGGAATATCTAATTTGCGTTGTAATTTTTCTCTTTCTACGTTACCGATAATGCAACCACCTAATCCTTTTTCAACAGCTCCTAGCATAATGCTTTGAGCAGCAATTCCGTTATCGCTAAAAAAATTAGAACTTATTGAGGTGTCATTTAGCATTATGATGTAAGCTGCAGGTTGTTCTCCTTCTTCAGGACCTTTCCAATCTTTTAAGTAACCAGCCCAGCCTAAATGAGGGAAAATAATATTGTTGGTTTCGGGTTTGTAAGATAAAATGTACTTCAGGGGTTGTGCGTTTCGGGCAGAAGGTGATAAGCGTGCTAAGTCAACTAATTCGCTGAGTGTTTCTTTGCTAACAGCCTTGTCTTGTTCAAAGCGGCGGTAGCTTCGGTTTTGTAGAATGAGATCTTTAAGCATAATTATAAAGGTTTTATGTAGATGTTACAGCCCGATACTTTACCGAGCTGCAACTGATTTATTTACTAAAATCTTTTTTCAACCACTTCCCAATTGATAAGATCCCAGAATTTACCAATGTAATCTGGTCGCTTATTTTGGTAATCTAAATAGTAAGCGTGTTCCCAAACGTCGCAAGTTAATACTGGTGTTAATCCGTCTGTTAGTGGATTAGCAGCATTTGCAGTTTGTACTATTTTTAAATCGCCATTGGCATCTTTTACTAACCAAGCCCAACCCGAACCGAATTGAGTAGCTGCCGCTTTGTTGAATGCTTCTTTAAAAGCATCAAAGCTTCCGAATGCTTTTACGATTGCCTCGGCTAAAGCACCTTTAGGCTCGCCACCTGCGTTTGGAGCAAAAGCTTCAAAGTAGAAAGTGTGGTTCCAAACCTGTGCGGCATTGTTAAAAATTCCGCCCGACGATTTTTTAATAATCGTCTCTAAATCGGCATCAGCAAACTCAGTTCCTTCAACAAGGTTGTTCAGGTTATTAACGTATGCTTGGTGGTGTTTTCCGTAATGGAATTCGATAGTTTGTTTTGAGATGATTGGCTCAAGAGCGTCGTGTGCATATGGTAATGCAGGTAATTCAAATTTCATATTCTGTCTGTTTTAATTATTTGTCTATGCTTTAAACAGTAGTTTGTAAAAAGGGTTCAAAAGCATTTCTCAAAAATAATATACTATAGCGATAATTGGTAATTTATGTTCAGTTTTATTGTTGGTTTAGTATCGAAGTTGGCTTAAATAATATTACGTATTGGGCTGTCTGCCCAAGCCCGACTTCATCCTGAAACAATTAAGAATACTTAATTCTTAATCGTCCCGATGTCTTGACACAAGAAAACAGAAGTAAAAGAAAGTCAAGGCTGCTTTCCAAATCACTTTTTTATTTATATATAGCTTAAGTACGGCTGTCGGATCTACGAGCAAAGCTCGCAGCTAGCCAGTCTTACTAAAGCTATATATTAAACAAAAGTGTTTTGTAAAGAGGCCTTTCTCCGAGGCGCTTAATGAATGATTTGTAGTACATATTACCTTGAACTATCCCATTGCTACAATACGAGTTTTATTGTTTGGGATCTCAATTAATAAATTGAACTAGAAAGAAATTGCGCACCAGAGAGGAAGATATATGCGATAAACAGACTTATAAATGCAGCCATTACATCTTCGTCTTGGCGAGGCACGAAGCCATCTCAAGGCGCCACGCTTTTCAGCTTACCTTTGGGTAGTCTTCGCCCCAGATAGGAGTGGCAGCCCTTTTACAATAAGGCTTAGTAGTGTTTGGTGGGCGGATGCGACTTTAGGAGCACACGTACCGCCTAGCAATACTTAGCCTTAGGGTGAGAGGCTATAGCGGATAGCTGGAAAAGGCGCCTGATTAATTATTAATGGTTAATCCTGCCTGTCGGCAGACAGGTATAAATTATAAATGGGATTTACAGCTTGCTTACGATAGTGCAATAATTTACATCTTATCATTTAACATTTATCATTTTTAAGGTGCCTTGGAATGACGCAATGCCGTGAAGTGTGCTTGAAATAATAAGCCCCTGCAAAACGAGTTTGCAGGGGCTTATATATATTATGTGATGTTTATGCTTACATCATTCCAGGCATACCTCCGCCCATTCCGCCACCCATTGGTGGAGCAGCTGGCTCGTCTTCTTGGATATCAACTAAAACACACTCTGTAGTTAAGAACATACCTGCGATAGAAGCAGCGTTCTCAAGCGCAATACGTGTTACTTTAGCAGGATCGATTACACCGCTTGCAAGGAAGTTTTGGTACTCATCGATACGCGCATTGTAACCAAAATCGCCTTCGCCTTCGCGAACTTTTTGTACCACAACAGCACCTTCTTTACCAGCATTGGCAACAATCTGACGTAATGGCTCTTCAATAGCACGTTTTACAATTTCGATACCCGTAGTTTCGTCTTCAGTATCGCCAGCTAAACCTTCTAATTGGTCGATAGCACGGATAAGTGCAACACCACCTCCAGGAACAATTCCTTCTTCAACAGCAGCACGAGTAGCACTTAAAGCATCATCAACACGGTCTTTTTTCTCTTTCATTTCAACCTCAGAAGCAGCACCTACATAAAGTACAGCAACACCACCAGCTAATTTAGCTAAACGCTCTTGTAGCTTTTCTTTGTCGTAATCAGAAGTTGTATTCTCGATTTGAGATTTAATTTGATTTACTCTGTCTTCGATAGCTTCTTTAGCACCAATACCGTTTACGATAGTTGTGTTTTCTTTATCTAAAGTAACGTTAGCAGCCGAACCACACATTTCTAATGTAGCTTGCTCAAGCGTTAAACCTACCTCGTCAGAAATTACAGTACCGCCAGTTAAGATGGCAATATCTTGTAACATTTCTTTTCTTCTGTCGCCAAAACCTGGAGCTTTAACAGCAGCAATTTTTAACGATCCGCGTAAGCGATTTACTACTAAAGTAGCCAATGCTTCGCCATCAATATCTTCGGCAATAATTAATAAAGGACGACCCGACTGAGCAGCTGGCTCAAGTACTGGCATAAGATCCTTCATTGTAGAGATTTTCTTATCGTGAATTAAGATATAAGGATTCTCTAATTCAGCTTCCATTTTCTCTGTGTTAGTCACAAAGTAAGGAGAAATATAACCTCTGTCGAACTGCATACCTTCAACCACTTCAACAGTAGTTTCAATACCTTTAGCCTCTTCAACAGTAATAACACCCTCTTTAGTAACCGCTTTAAAAGCCTCAGCAATTAGTTTACCAATTTCAGCATCGTTGTTAGCCGAAATTTTAGCAACCTGCTCTATTTTTTCGTTGTGCTCGCCAATCACTTCCGATTGAGCAGCAATACTCTCTTTTACAACTTTAACAGCTTTATCGATACCTGTTTTAAGCTCCATTGGGTTAGCACCAGCAGTAACGTTTTTTAAACCAACGCTAACAATTGATTGTGCTAATACAGTAGCAGTAGTTGTTCCGTCACCAGCGTTATCACCTGTACGAGAAGCTACTTCTTTAACCATTTGCGCACCCATGTTTGCATACGGGTCTTTTAACTCAATCTCTTTAGCAACCGATACACCATCTTTAGTGATAGCTGGGGGTCCGAATTTTTTGTCGATGATTACATTACGACCTTTAGGACCTAATGTTACTTTTACTGCGTTAGCCAACTCATCAATACCTTGTTTAAGTAGGTCGCGAGCTTCAATATCGAATTTAATTTCTTTAGCCATTTTCTTTATATTTTAAAGATGCTTGATTAGTTAATAAATAATACGTCTGATTGAGCCATAAGCAGGTAATCAACACCGTCGATGTTTAATTCAGTACCGCCATATTTGCCATAAAGAACTACATCGCCAACAGCGATTTCCATTTTCTCATCATTTTTTTCGGCACCTACCAATACAACTTCTCCTTGTTGCGGTTTCTCTTTTGCCGAGTCAGGAATAATAATTCCACTAGCAGTTTTTGTTTCTGCCGCTTGTGGCTTCACTAAGATCTTTCCAGCTAAAATCTTTCCTTTTAATGTTGACATATTTTTAAGTTTTAAATATTTAAAATTTACGAGTATGGTTTTTTCATAAACTGTGCCAAGTGCTTTTTGTGCCATAATACTATCAAAACACTGTCAGAATTACATTGTTACTGTCAGGTTTTTGTGTAATCGGATTTTTGGTGTGTCATATGTGCATTACAAAAGCATCTTTTATGTAAACTTTATATCTTTCAGGCAACCTTTTGTTTTCAGTCTGCATTCTTAAAGTAAGCAAAGCAAAAAAACCTTAATAGTGAAGAAGCTCTTACGAGATTTAAAAAAGAAAAAACACAAAGCTCAGCACGAGCTATTTAAAATGTATGGAGATTTTCTCTATCGCGTTTGCTATCGTTATATGGCCAACCGCGATGATGCGCACGAGGTTTTGTCGAAAGCTTTTGTAAATATTTTTGAGAAACTGGCAGATACCGATATCGAAACAGAAGTAGTACTAAAATCGTGGATGAAGAAGGTGGCCATTAACCAATCGTTAATGGAGTTGCGAAAAAGAAAGGTGTTTTACGCCGAGTTAGAACTAATTGAAGAAATTGCTGAAGATACCATCAGTGCCGATCAGGCCCTGTTAGAAGCCGATTTAATGCAAATGCTTTTTGAATTGCCCGATGGATATAGAACCGTTTTTAGCCTGTATGTAATTGAGGGATTTAAACACGATGAGATTGCCCAGAAGCTCGACATCTCAGTAAATACCTCTAAGTCGCAATTACGAAAGGCACGATTACAACTGCAGCAAATGATTAATAAAACAGAAATGAGATATGAAGAAGTCCGCAGAACAAGAAATTAGACAGCAAGTTGAGGCATGGGACGAAAAGTCTTCAGATATAGGATTTGATAAAGCCTTAGTTTGGCAAAACATAAATAATGGAGGCCATAGTGCTAAGCCGCGCATTACTTGGCGACAAATAGCAGTTGCTGTAATCATCTTCCTTTTGCTTGGCGGATGGGGCCATTCGGAATACCGTAATGCCCAATTGGCACAGAGCACCACTGACATGGCACACCAAATACAAGTTTTGCAAAATAGTGCAAAATCAGCAGAAGCTTTACCCGTAAAGCAACAAGCCATGGCACAAATAGTAACAGATACCATTGTAAAAATAATTGTAAAGCAGGTGTATGTTAATGAGGCTAGCGAAGAACTTAGTACACTTAAAAATGAATACCAACAATCGGTAAATGCACTTGCTCATATGCAAGAGGAGTTAAGCAATAGTAAACAAGCCTTAAAGCAGTACGAAGATAGCTTAGCCGCATTAAACAGTAGTTTACTGGTATATCAGCAAGCCGAAGTTAAGCAAGATGTAAGCTTAGAAATTAACGAAGCGGCTTTGGTAGCGTCTTTAAATCCTGAAAAAGAGAATGCCATTTCATCATCGCAAGAAAAAAATAAAGTAAAACTCGTAATATTTAACAAATCGAAATCAACTATAAGCAAGGCGCCTGCGAGTGGAAGAATTCGTTTATAAAGAAAAACAAAATGCAAAATAAACCACGAATAGTTATTGCCCTGAGCCTGTTGATAGGCTTGGTGCAAATGAGCGCTGCCTCAACAAAAAACGATGTAGTAAAAATTACCTTGCCCAATAAAGCAGCCGTCGAAATAAAGGGCGAAGACATTTACAAGCACAATGTTGATACCGCTTGTATAGCCCAAAATATTAACCGCTTTTTCCGTTATTACCAAACATCAAACCTATCGGAAATTATGAAGCAATCGTCCACTTCATTTACCATAAAAGAAATGGATGGACAAATATTAAGCAGCACAAGTACCAATAGCTCTGTTAGAGAAAGCTCGCACCAATTACTGATTAATAACAAAGAGGTTGAAGAACAAATCATTTCTTCAGAGAATTTTGATACCAATATTTATTACCTACAGAAGCACCAGCTTCAGTTTAGTAGTAAAACTTACACTTATATTCTGAAATTCGATACCATTGAGCAGTTGCATCAAATTATTGATGACGAATTGTTAGGCGTATTAAACCAATTAATGGCAGATATTAAAAACAATAAAGATCAAGATTATGGTGGCAAGCATATTGCCAAACTGCATTACTCGGTGAGTGACGATAACAGTTATAAAAGACAATACGAGGCCAATAAGTACCCCGGAGATCAAATTATTCTGAGTGGTAATACCGGATTAGAAAGTGTAAAGAATGCTTGGGTAGCTAGTTTTGAATTAGCCATGGGGCTATCGTTTAACAAGAAAGGTATTAGAAAGAACACGTATAATATTTATTACGAATGGCAATACGATTTTTCAAATCCTGATAAGCGAAATATTAATCAGTTTGCGAGCATTGGCTATCGACGCGACTTCTCAAAAGACCCCGACAAAACAAATGCCTACACTTTTAAGTTGGGATATTTAACCAATAAACAAGGCAACATGTATGAGGATAATACCCTTAAGTTTGGCGTTCGTAAATCGTTAAGCAAGCACATCTACATAGAACCACAAATTTATTTTACCGAATTCTTTCAAGATGTAATGCCATCCGTAAAAGTGGGTTTTAGTTTCTAAACTGCCCTTATGGTTTAAATTAATATAATAATAGTGTAAATCGACAATGCAAAAGGACTATTCAGTTTTCTGAGTAGTCCTTTTCCTATTTATACCAATCATTCGATGATGTTTTTGGTATTATAAGGGCGTTCCCTAAAGGGCCGCGCTTTACGCTATATCTTTACTCGCCATAATGGGCTCGCAAAGGATGCCGCTGCAATCGCTAACGCAGGGGGTGACCGGAGTTTTGTTGGTTGAATTGAAATGTTAAATTTTAATTCCAATATTCATACCATTCAGGTATTGGATTCTCAGAAGAGACGTCTTTTTTATACGTACTAAACCATACAAGTTCATTGTCTTCAGTTTCCATAATAACCTTATAAAAACCTTCTTCAAGATTAGAGGTGTTTAAAGATATGATGTTCCCTTTAGGGATATCAGTAAGAAGAAGTTCTGTTGATACCGATAGATTTGTAGTGTCAATAGCTATATTGCTAAAATCTACATTATTAAACTCGTTTGTTCGCTCCCCTTTAACAAACCAAATATTTTTTAGGTCAGCAGGAGTTTGTATATAGCAATAGTCTAGATAAGGATTTGGATAAATGGATATGGTATTGCTAGTCATATCATTACTTTCGGTTGGCTTTTGAATCGCATCTTTGTTTGAATAATTACCTACAAATGATTGTGGGTTACCATCTTCACCAATTAATAATAGTCCTGTTATTAAATTTAAATAGTGCTGCGGTATAATGTCTTCCGTATCTGTTTCATTACCGTCATCGTCATCTTCATTTTCAGAATCGGGATCATCAGTACTGTTTTCTTCGTTTGACTCATCTGTGTTGTTTTCAATATCAGCCTCTTCTGTTGCAGGTGTGTTATCTTTATTACAGTTAGTAATTAATAATAATAGAAGTAATGAAAGTAGGATTTTTGTTAATTGCATGATAAATAGAGATAAAGGTTTAATTGTTTTCATAGTAAATTAAGGAAAGAGGTTTTTATCTGTTGTACTCTTTACTAGGCATCTAAGATAATACTGCATTATAAAAAAGCTAGCATATATACTAAAATATTATGTTGCACGCACTGCGTGTATCTAAACGATAGAGCTGGTTTAGTGCTGGGTAGTTCTTGTAAGCTGGTGTCCTTTGCAGCTCTCCTTGAGATCGCTTCTTTCATCGCGATGACGCAATGCCGTACGCCTCTCGTCATTCCGAGCCGCCAACCAATAAAAATTAGCCATAATGAGTTGATGACAGGGATCAAGCCACTTGTTAATAG
>NZ_CANLCN010000026.1:0-56009 GCF_947489045.1 Saccharicrinis aurantiacus | reverse complement strand
ATGCCGAGGTAGCTCAGCTGGTTAGAGCGCATGATTCATAATCATGAGGTCGGCGGTTCAAGCCCGCCTCTCGGTACATAGAATACATCAATAATGGTAAGCCTTGCAGATACTCTGTGAGGCTTTTTTTTGTGCTTTAAAGTGGACTTTCGAATCTTTATTATATTACTGCTTGAATAGTTCTTGTGTGAGGGATTGAACTAGCATCCTTTGTGATATTAATCTTGTAGGTAGTGATTTATATTTGGAGCTAAAAAAACGAGACCATCTTATCTTGAGATAGTCTCGTTGTAAGCAATATGTTATTTATCTTTCCAACTACTTAAAGTAAATGCGTTTAACCAAATACCTTTGTTTGTTTCTGCATCTTTAAAAGTTATTGTAACCGGGTTAATACCATCGGATGTAAATATAGTGGTAGATTCTGCAACTCTGTCAAATTGCATATTTTTACCATTTGTTGGTTCTACAGTAGAGTAGAGTTCATCATTAACACTGATGCTTATTTTATTAGCATACGGCATTGATGTGATACGAGCTGATTTTAATTTGTCGACATTTGTATCCATTAAATCAGAGTTTGTTTTTGGCGCATGATGAATGGTATTTAGCTTATATGTGCCTTTCGGAATATTTGTAAAACTTAGTTCTAAACCTTTTTCATCTATAGCCATAACACCTTCGCCATATGTAAAACCATACTTGCCAATGACATTCATTTCTCCCAACCAGCGAATTACACCATTATTTGATGCTGTGCGTATGTTTGCTTTGATTCCACCAAATATATCCAAATCTTTTGAGGAAGGTTTATTGTCCTCACTGTTCCAAGGTGTCCATCCGAATTGAATTAATTGGTCGTTTGCACCTAAATCCACTTTGATGTTTTCAAAATCGTAAATTGGTTGTGCATTCGCAATTATCATATCGTTTTCTTTGGGGGTAGAAATAACTGTTGCTTTTGCAGTTTTTAAGCCCTTACTTTTTGCAGAGATTGTGATTTTCCCAGTATTAGTGTCAGCCTGTATTAAAACAGGAGCTTCACCGTTCTCAATGAACATTGGGTTAGCATTTATGTTTGCGTTATCGCCATAAATTTTTGCTGGCCCTGAAATGCTAAATTCTACCTCTCCAACAGAATCTCTAACAAGAGTTCCATTTTTGTCTAAGACTTGTGCATAAGCAACTAATATATCAGATCCATCAGCTTCGAACTTTCGGTTTAAAGTATCTAAAACTAAATTTAAGTGATGTGGTTTTAATGGAGTTTGTATAGTTTGAGTGACAAACTCATTCCCGTTTTTATAACCTATAGCCTTAAGTTTTCCTTTTTTATAATTATCTATCTTAAATAAATAAGGAGGATGATCTAAACCAATATAGCTTGTATCACTTGATGGTTTTTGCTTCATAAATGATTTTCCATTAAGAAATAATTCAATCTCATCGGCATTACTATAAATATTGAGCTCCTTTACATTTGGAGTCCAGCCCTCTTCGATGTGTAAATAAGGTTCTTCACACATCTCTGATGGATACCAAAGTAATCCTTTTTTAGGTTGGCGAAAGATTGTCATAGCGCCACTTCGGGTTCTATCTTTCATGCTTTTGTATTTGGGGTGAGTAGGGTGAAATGTATAATAGGCATGAGCCGTCCAGGAGATGATACCTGCCATTTTTGGATCGCGTTTATGTACGGCCACTGTTGCTGGTCCATGATGACCTTCCATTGCAAACATCGGTTCTGATCTGTCCCAGATGAATGGGCCATATAGCATATTTGCATTAATGTCAGTTAAACCAGAGGCTTGCCATCCGGTCCATCTTGCCCCTTGTGAGGCTGTTAGTCTTACTGGATCTTCTTGTTTAATAGCGCAATGAATTTGAGGTACATAACCACGATGATTAATACCAGCTCCCCATATTACAATTGATGGATGATTGCGATGATTACGCACCATCATGCGCGCAGATAGTTCTAAATTATCAAACCATTTTTCTGTAGCATTCATTGTAGTCCATGTTGGAGCTTCCTCATAAACTAAAATTCCTAACTCATCACATGCTTCCATAATAGCATTATCGTGAGGATAGTGCGCCGTTCTCATTACGTTAAATCCAAGTTGCTTGAATTGCAGCATATCTTTTTTATGGAGAGAATTTGGTAACGCATCGCCTAGATAGGCATAATGTTGATGGCGATTAAAGCCAACTAGCGTTATAGGTTTACCATTAAGTATGAATCCTAATTCATTATCTAAGCGAAAAGAGCGAATTCCTAGTCTATTTTCAAGGCAGTCAATGCTTTTTCCATCAATAAGCACCTCGGTATTTACACGGTATAAGTAAGGATTGTCAACATCCCAAAACTGTACATCATCCTCTATGCTACCAATCTGATTAAACTCAAATTCACGGCCAGCTTCAATGGTTTCTTCTGCTTTAAGTTTTAAAACTACTATTCCCTCGTTATTAATGATGCGTTGAATCACCTCGCATTTTCTAGAGGTAGAGTTTTCATTTTTCACTACGGTTTTAATATCGATAACCGCATTTTTATTCACTACATCAACAGTAGGAGTGGTTATATTTATACCTGCTTTTAATGCTTCCCAGTTAAAAGTAATATGTACTTTATCGGTTTCAACCAGATAAACATCGCGGTATAGTCCACTAAATTTAACGTAATCAAAAGGTCCTGGGTCTGGTGGAATGTTCTCGTTGCGACGGTTGTCAACCATTAGGGTAATTTGATTACTTGCCCCACGATTCACGAAATTGCTTATATCGAAGTGAAAAGGCGTATATCCAGTTACTGCAAACTCACCAACATGCTTGCCATTAACCCAAAGGTTGGTAACTTGATGCGCTCCTTCAAATTCGAGAAATACTTTTTTATCGGAATTGCTGCTAACTTTAATATCGCGGCGGTACCATCCTACCGTTCGGTGGAAGGTAGGTTGTTCTTTACTATCTTCACATAAATCGAGGGTTAAGGAGGTTGGTTTTAAAGTGTGAGGTACACTAACCATTTCCCAATTACTGTCGTTAGTACTTGTTTCATAAAACTTAGCTTCAGGATCGCCTAAATGAAATCGCCAGTTGGTATTAATGCATTCTTTCGAACGTTGAGAGTTTCGGTAACCATAAGGCAGTTTTTTGTTTTCTGCATTTATATTACCTATTAAAATAAAAGCTAGTAATAAGCTTATGAATAGGTATTTGCTTTTTAATAATATCATGGATAATTATTTATAGAGGCAAATTACTAGAATTATCTGATAACAAGGAGGTGATAATTGTTTGGCAAGGAGGGGGTTTTTATGCCTCAGTATTTTTAAATAAAAAACCACCACCTAAATTAATAGATGGTGGTAAAAAAAACTAAAACTACTCTTATTGTAGAATTATCTTATTGGTATAAAATGCCCTTACACCTTTTAATCGCACAATATATAGTCCCTTGGGAAAATTAATATTAGTTAAAGTAAGTTTGGTATCATCATTATTAATAGCTTGACTATAAACGATTGAGCCATTTAATGACAGAATATCTAATTGATTAAAAACCCCGTTTCTACTCATATTAATATTCAGCGTATTATGTGTGAGTACTGTTGGATATATAGTGACTTCTGATAGTTTATCTTCATCTACTTTAACATTTGATTGCTCATCTAATAAGTCGACTTGAAGAACTACAGAGCTAATTTGTCCACCATTATCTGAAAAGTTTATTGTTACAACATTTTCTCCCTCGGCAATTAAATCAATTGGCACCGGTATTTCAATCATTCCAAAGAATGTTTCACGAGCTTCTTGGTCATATCCTGCCCAATTATCAGGTACAGTTACATTGCTTCCGTTTAGCGTAACGCTTGGTTTTTTACTTTTATCATGCGTTCTACCAATTGACATTCTGATATAAGCATAACCCCCATTTAAGTTTGTTTCAACATTGTTAAACGTAAAAGATTTTTCTCCGTCAATTTGTACTATATGGTTTTCGCAATAGTATTTTGATGTTCTTATATGGTTATCTTGTTCTAGAGTATTGTTGAAATAATATTCCAAAATAACAGTTTCTCCAGGTAAAAGTATAACATTGGTTGGATTCTCACTTAGTGTTGTTTCTGAATATTCATGAGGTTTAATTGGATCACCTGCCTTTTCTATCCAGTATATTTTAAGTGATTTTTTCACAACTTGACTAAGGCCACCAGCGATGTTAAAACCATCGAAATTATCTAAGTAAATATTTTCTTCTTCATCGCCCAGGTTATTTAGGGCTAATTGAAAACGGTTGCCATCAACTAATGCGTGTGTTTGAATATCAGGATTCATTGTTTTTACCAATGCTCTTTTACCTTCAAAGTCTTTCCATAAATCGTAAAAGGTAATTTTGGGTGTGTACATCCATTCGGTTGCATTAGTGATTGGCTTACCCATATATTCGTCAGTAGGGCGAAGGGTAACTGCTCCATATGGTGTATATCCATTATTATTGTAATGCCATTCTGATTTATCCGTGTTAAATGGTACAGATATCAACAGGTCATTCTCTCTGTTTAAGAAATTAAATAATAGGTGGTTATTTGAACGAACCGATTGTACAGCTTTGCCATCATCCCATCCTGCTGGGTAAATACCACCTTCATCAGTTCCTTTAAAAATACCTCCATACTCAGATAATGCGTGTGGTTTAACAGTTCCCCATTTTATCCAGCTGTAAGTTTCAATCAAATCCAAAACAGCCTCGCTATTAGAACCGGAACGTTGAACAGGACTGCCTGTTACATTTGTACCATCATAAAGGTGTGTTGCAAAACCATCCATATTTTCACCTGCGATATCCATAAAGAGCTTTTGATTATCATCCCAGTGGCCAAAATCAGATTTTTCCATTTCTGGCCATGCCGATGAGTAACCAATTATTTTCATGTTTTTAAGTTCAGGTGTAGCATGTATTGCTTTACCAACTTCGCTGAACACCTCAGACATTTGTTCCTTAATGGTTGTTTGTGTTACACCACTTCCTTCAGGGATATACTCCCAAGCATGAACGAATGGTTCATTCATAGGCTCAAAATACTCAGCAACTGAGCCGTTAGAAACTTTATTCATATAGTATTGAGCTGCCCATCTACCAGCTTCTACAGCATCAATATCATAAACATAAGTGGTACTAGGGTGTTCTGTTTGAATATAATTTTTGACTACTTGTCTTTCTATTCCTGGATTTAGATGTGCCTCTTCAGGCGGAAATACACCCGGATCTGTTTTACTATCTGAGAAAGCTCCCCAAAAGCCACGTGTTTTCATCACATTGTAATCTTCATAGAACTGATCTAACTCTGTATCCGATTTTGTGGAGTGTAAATTAAAATATTTGGCTCTATCTATTTCAGAAACATCTCCTAAATGCCTTTGTATCTTGGGAGAGAAAGTTACTTTAGTTTGAGCACTAGCTCCATTAACAATTGCTAATAGTAGAGCTCCGCCAAGTAGAATTCTTTTCATATTTATAGAAATTTTAAGTGGTAAGAAATTCGTTAACTATATATTCTTTTTACAAAGCAACTTATTATCGCACTAAATGGAGAAACAGATAAACGTCTATAAAGGGGGTATTTTTCTACCTGCTAAGTGAAGACTATTTATAGGCTTAATTTTAATCAACAATGTTCTTAAAGTTTATCATGCCAAAAGTAACTTGAGTTGAGATGAGCTTTAAAAAGGTGTTAAATTTTAACACTCATTAAGGTTTTGGTTTTGCTGATGTGATTCTATAGTTAGTTTTATTCAGGGCTCTATTACGCAGTATCCGTAATTTATTAACATTATAAAGATCTCTTCTTTAGTGGAATTATGTATTAACATAATCTAATGTTAACTATATATCAACCTACTCTTGCTAAACTGTCAATTTACATATTCTAACATTTTTAGGAATAATTATGGCATCTATTCGTGTGAAGATTTAATAAAAATATCAGACAGAATATTACAAACTCAAATTGAAAATGAAAAACAAATTATTGTTATTAACGGTACTCTTGGGATGGAGTATTGTTATGTCGGCCCAAAACGGAATAATAAAAGGTATTATTACCGATAAACAAACGGGTGAAGAATTAGTAGGAGCGGCAGTTGTGATTGATGGCACTACAATTGGTACAATCACAAATTTTATGGGAGAGTATGAACTCCCTCCATTATCTGATGGTACTTATAATGTAAGAGCACAGTTTATTTCATACGATCCGATATTAATTAATAACGTAACTATTAGTAACGGAGAAGTAAAAACAGTTAACATTCAATTATCCGCAGCTACAATGGATATTGATGAAGTACAAGTTGTAGCTAAAGCCAACAGAGAATCTGAAAACATGCTTCTAATGGAGCAGAAAAATGCAGTTATTGCAGCTCAAGCAATTGGTGCACAGGAGTTATCTCGAAAAGGTGTTAGTGATGCCGAAGGTGCTGTAACAAAAATATCAGGGGTTTCGAAGCAAGATGGCGTAAAAAATGTTTTTGTACGTGGTTTAGGAGACAGAACAAACTCAACCACCTTAAATGGTTTTCCAATGCCATCTGAAGATCCTAGTTATAAGAATATTGCTTTGGATATGTTTCCTTCAGATATCATTCAAAGCGTTAGTGTAGATAAAGTTTTCTCTTCAACAACCACAGGGGATGTTGGTGGAGCTAACATTGATATTAAAACCAAAATATTACAAAGCGATCAGGAAGTTGCCATTAGTGTTTCTGGAGGTGCGAATGCTCAAGTTTTAGACGGTAATTTTATGAAAGCTGATGGAGTGAATAGTTTTGGCTTTGCCAATAATTATAGTGGCCCAACAGGAACACATCCAACAAGCTTCGATTTTCAGAATAACCTTGACCCATCGGCAGTTGATTATCGATTTAATCAAAGTTTAGGAATATCGGCTGGGAAAAAAGTAAAAATTAATGATAACGACCTATCAATGTTTATTGCTACCTCTTATAGTTCGTCTTTATCAAATCAAGAAGGCGCTCAAAGATCAATGATTAACGATGGTACAGTAGATAAAGATTTATCATTCGACAAGTATGATATTAATACTAACCATATGGTTATGGGTAATCTTGATTACCAGTGGTTGAATGGAAACAATATCGCATACAATATTCTATTAGTACATACCAATAGCCAGTATTTTGCTGAGTTTGAAGGTTACGATAATGATGCGCTTCAGTCAGGAGCTGCACGTGACTCCTTATTACTTCATCGTCAGCAAGTCAATGATAACCTATTAATGGTGAATCAACTTTATGGTAGTTTTAATTTGACTCATAACTTGAAACTTAATGCAGGACTTGCCTATAACTCAATTAATAGTAACGAACCAGATCGTAGAATTAACTTTTTATATCTCGATGATGGGCAATATCAGACCTATACCCGAAAAGGTATGAACCAAAGGTATTTTTCGGTTTTAAATAGTAGTGATTTAAACATGCGAATGATGTTTGATCTGGATTTAAACGAAAACTCTGATAAATTATCGCAGCTATCCTTCGGATACACAAATCGTCTCGTAGCCGATAGTTTTGATGCGGTACAATATGAGATGCGACTACAGAATGTTGAGACTATTGTATTTAACTCTAAAGAGGATGTGTCGTTTGATTATATATATAATGAACAACGATTTAATGAGGGTGAAATCTTTCTAGAGCGTATTAATTCCATCTACGATGTTAATAAATATGTTCATTCTGGACTTGTTAATGGAGTACATGAGTTTAACTCTAAACTTGTTGGTATGGCCGGAATTAGAGTTGATTACGTTGATATCTTTGTTGATTTCGCAGGTAGTGTTGCTGATGACGGGACTTTGCACGGACGTGAAACCAACGGTAGTCAAAACTTATTTATACTACCAAGTGCAAACTTAAAGTATAGTATTAACGATAAACATGCTTTACGATTTGGTGCCAGTAGAACATACACTATGCCTCAATCTAAAGAACTTGCTCCTTTCGAATATATCGGGATGACATTTAAAGAGCGTGGTAATCCAAACCTACAGCCTGCTACTAATAATAACCTTGATGCCAAGTGGGATTACTATTTGTCAGCGGGAGAGATTATCTCTATAGCAGGTTTTTATAAACACATCCAAGATCCGATAGCACGATACAGTTCAAATAATGCAGGAGGTTTTCTATTATATGATAACGTTGGAGATATGGCTACAGCAGCAGGTATCGAATTTGAAATGAAGAAGAACCTTTTGTATAACAACGAAAGCGAAATTGGTAAGTCCCATAAATTAACATGGGGTTTAAATGCATCGTATATATATACCAATGTAAAATTAAGGGTTGACCCAGGTTCTCAGCCAACAGACCCCAACTCACAGCTTGAAGGCGCTGCCCCTTATATAGTTAATACCGATTTATCATACACATATAAAAAGAATAATAGTTCAATTACGGCTACAGCTCTTTTTAACTACTTCAGTGATAGAGTATACTCCATCGGATACGATGGTATGCCAACTTTAATGGAAAAAGGTATTCCAACATTAGACTTTGCAGTAACAGGAAAAATAAATAAACATATTGGTGTTTCTGTTAAGTTGTTGAATGCCTTGAATCCAGAATTTGAATATTACAGAACTATTGAAAATACTGGGCAAAGAATAGAATTAGAGGAGTATAAAAAGGGAAGTTCACTTAGCATAGGCTTAACATATACTTTTTAGTAGCTTAACATAATATAGCGTTATTTGACCTTTATTTGCAGAAGAATATTTTAATAAACGATTATAATTTAAATCAAAAACAGTAACAGAAAATGAAAAAGTTTTATTTAGGACTAGCAGTTGTAGCAACTCTTTTTGCTGCATGTAATGATGATGACAACACAAATGGTGGTGGAGAGCCAACAGCAGAAAATGAGTTAATAGGAGAAATTAAAAATGACTCAATATTAGATGCGTCTGTTGAATACATCCTTAAAGGTACATTACGTATTAGTGATGGAGGTAAATTAACAATTCCTGCAGGTACTACAATAAAAGCTGAACCAAGTTTCTATAGCTATATTATGGTTGAGCAAGGAGGTAAAATATTTATTAATGGTACGGCAGCAGAACCTGTAACATTAACTTCTAATGCTGCAAACCCAAAAGCTGCTGATTGGGGTGGATTACACATCAATGGGTATGCTCCAATTTCTGGTGTTACTGAAGGAACAACAAATCGCGCAGAAGTAGATGCCAATGTAATATATGGTGGTACTGATGCTAACGATAATTCTGGTTCTATTACTTATATGAAGTTAATGTATACTGGAGCACGTTCATCTGCTGATGTTGAGCATAATGGTTTAACATTAAATGGTGTTGGTAATGGTACTACTATTGAAAACATTTACATTCCTTACGGTGCTGATGATGCTGTTGAGTGGTTTGGTGGAACTGTTGATATCAAAAACCTTTTAGTTGTAAATCAAGATGATGATATGTTTGATGTTACTGAAGGTTGGAGTGGTACATTAGAGAATGCTTACGGTATCTGGACAAAAGGTTTTCACTCTACAGAGGCTGATCCTCGTGGTATTGAAGCTGATGGAAACATGGATGGAAATGGTCCTGATCATGTAGGTCAATCTGACTTTGTTATGAAAAATGTTACAATTATTAATAACTCAGAAACAGAACGTTTCTCTAATACTCCTGATGGTGCAAAAGGTTTACGTGAATTAGTTAAAATTCGTCGTGGAGCTAAAGCAACTCTTGAAAACATCTTATTAAAGAACGGTGACTGTGATGTATTAATTGATTTTCAAGATGGACGTGGTGATGGTTTAGCTTCATCATCAATTACTTATACTGTTGAGGATGTTACTTTTGATGATGCTACTTATGGTGAAGATGGCGTAAGAATGCCTGTTGAAGGTGATGCAACTGTTACTGAAAGTGATTCAAATGCAGGTTGTCCTAATCCACAAGAGTTATTCGAATGGACTGGTTTTACTGAGTGGAACTAAATAATATTGTTTGATAACTTGTTTTAAACAAGTTATTAAATCTTCAGAGAGCAGCCATTTTCCCATGGCTGCTCTTTTTAGTTTTATTCAAAGTTTTTATCTGAGAATATATCCGCACCTTCTTCTTCATCAATATCTTTTTGCAGTACAAAACGGTTGTAGTACGAAAACAACAGTGTTGTAAGAGGCAATGCCACTAACATACCAAGAAGCCCAAGTAGGCTACCCCATATCGAAAGTGAGAGTAATATTATAGCTGGATGCATTCCGTAAACACGGCCCATTATTTTAGGAACAAGTATGGTTTCTTGTATAATTTGTACAATTGCCATAACAATTGCTGCTGCCAATAATATCTGCCAAAAACTCTGATTCGATTCCATGGCCTTTAGTAAAGCAAGAAGCATTACCGGAAAAAAACCAACTACTTGTAAATAAGGCACAATATTTAAGGCCCCAATAAAAAGACCTATCATAACAGCCAATGGTAAGCCAATAATTTTAAAACCTATTGCTAGCAGTATTCCTACAATTAAAGCAACTAAACCTTGGGCTCTAAAGTAAATATTCATTGCCGATGATAGATCATCAAACACATGCTGTACTGATTTTCTATAAGTAGGCGGTATAAGATTCACCCATCCTTTTGATATTTTAGAGAAGTCGATTAGTAGAAATACCAAATAAACCAATACAATTAATGCACTGATTACGCTAACCGCAAAGTTTATCGATCCTGAAAAAATATTCCAAGCTTGGCCAAATATCTTTTTTAGAGAGCCTGCTATATTTTGAGGGTTGAGAATATCAGAAAAATCCGTTTGGTTGATATAAACCGAAATCCAATCAATTACCTCCTGTGGTAATATCTTATCTACCCCACCTACCTGAAGATAGTTGCGTATTAAAAAAACCATACGGGTCATTTCATTAATAAACTGCGGTACCAGCAAAATAACCAATAAATAAATGGTGCCTAAAACTATTATTAATGAAGCAAGTACAGATAAACCACGTGACTTAAACCGGGCTTTCTTTTGCAGGAAATTCACAAGAGGGTTCATTAAATAAGCCAATAATACAGCAATTAAAAAGGGAATGAGTACACTACTTAATCGTTGTAATAAATAATAGATTATAAAGAAAACTGCAACAGACAGTACCATTCTAACTACCCTGTCGAATGTATATGGTTTATGTGAATTGTTACTCATGTTGTTATTCGAATTTAGATTTGCTTGGAAAGATAATTATTATGTAGTGACATAAAAAATAAATACTAAGATTGTACGTTAGCTCTAATGTAGTAAATACTAGATAAATGTTATAAGTTGTAAAAAAATGTTATTTTTGTGAAATTAATTTATAGGCAACTTACTAGCTTTTATTTTATTGATAAATAGTTGAACTAAAACATAAATTAGATAGATGAAATATTATGTGAAATTATACTTTTGCATTAATATTCAAAACTAAGCAGATTATGACTCGAATAATTAAGTATCTATTCATATTAACAGTCTTTGTAGCCGGTTTCTCTTGTGAAAGGGAGTATTCGTACAATACAGGAGCTAAGGCTTTTGAGTTTTCGGTGGATACATTAATGTTTGATACCGTTTTTTCTGAGATTGGCTCAGCAACCCTTAATTTTAAGATTTATAACCCACACCCTGAAGATTTTATTATCGATAAGATAGAATTAGCGGGAGGTGATGTAAGTGAGTTTAGACTAAATATTAATGGTTTTGCCGATAATAAAGTTGAGAATTTACGAATAAATGCAAACGACAGTCTTTATGTTTTTGTGGATGTAACTATTAAACCTGATGAAACTAATAACCCTTTTGTAGTTAACGATTCTATTATTGTTGTTTCAGGAGCATTGAATCAGCAAGTGCAACTATTAGCATATGGTCAGAATGTAGAGGTGTTAAAGAAGCATCATATAACAGAGTCAACCACTTTTACCAATGAGAAACCTTATTTGATTTTTGATTATGCGGTGGTTGATGAGAATGTAAATCTTACCATAGAATCAGGAACAAGTATTCACCTCCATAATGATGCTAGTTTAATTGTATTTGGTTCCATGCAAGTTGATGGTACTTTTGAAGAGCCTGTATTATTTCAAGGACACCGATTAGAAGAATTTTATAAAGAGACCCCGGGCCAATGGAATAAAATCCATTTTATGCCGGGAAGTAAAGATAACTCAATCAATTTTGCTGAAGTTAAGAATAGCATAATGGGAATAGTTGTTGACTCAGTAGGTTTAGGCAACGATCAGCCATTTGCAATTGATAATACTTTAATTGATCATGCCAGTAAATATGGTTTAATTGCTCAAAACTCAAATATTACGGCTTCTAACTTGGTAATTGGTCATTGTGGAATTCATTCTTTGGCCTTAACATTTGGTGGGACTTATAACTTCTACCACAGTACTATTGCCAATTACTTTTCTCTTCGAAATTTCTTTAGAAACACACCTGCGCTTCTACTAAATAACTATTTCATTGACGATGATGAAACAGAAATCATAAACCCATTGTTGGAGGCCAATTTTTATAATTCCATTATATACGGAAACAATACAAACGAAATTGGTTTAGATTTTAAAGAGTATGGTGGTGACAATGCTAGTGCCTACAATTATTATTTTGAAAGTAGTGCCATTAAATCAGGAAGTACCGACATATCCAATGAGGAACATTTTAAGGATGTGATTGCCAATACAAATCCTAATTTTATTGCAGAAAAAGAATTTAATTATCAGTTAGATACATTGTCGATATGTAAGGATGCTGCCAATGTTGAAATTTCTGAAAATTACCCAACAGATATACTTAATACAAGCCGCCTAAATGACCAAGGACCTGATATGGGAGCTTACGAAAGAATTGAGGAGAATTAGATGCATTTTCATATTCGTAGCTCTTTTTATATGCAGTAACAGTTTATTACTGCACTCGCAGCAACGAAATATATTATTTTACAACGTCGAAAATCTTTTCGATGTTAAGAATGATTCTTTAAAGCAAGATGATGAGTTTTTACCCAATGGGGTTCGTCATTGGAGCTTTTCAAAATACCAGCAGAAACTTTTTAATATAGCCCAAGTAATCTTTGAATCGGATGGTTTTAATTTGCCAATGCTTGTTGGTATGTGTGAGGTGGAGAATAAAGCCGTATTAAACGACTTGATATTTAAAACGGGTCTATCAAATGTAAATTACTTTCCTATACATATTGAATCGCCTGATTTACGAGGGATTGATGTTGCTTTATTGTATAAAAAGGATCTGTTTACCATTGATTCTGTTGAAGCCATTCCTGTTGTTTTTGAAGCGCCTGCCCGTCCAACAAGAGATATATTACATGTTTTTGGTGTAACTAATGATTCCATAGGTTTGCATATTTATATAAACCATTGGCCTAGCAGATATGGCGGTGTAATGCAAACACATCAAAAAAGAATTAAGGCGGCAAATGTTTTGGCTCAGTCAATTCAGCAAGTTTATAAAAAGGATGCGGATGCTAAGTTTGTAGTTATGGGCGACTTTAATGATAATCCGGATGACGAAAGTTTAAAGGACTTGGTGCAAAAAGCAGAACTAGTAAATTTAAGTTCAAGTAAAAACGGCAGCATAAAACATAAGCATGCATGGTATTTATTCGATCAGTTTTTGGTGTCCGAAAATCTACAATCGAAAAGTAGCTTTAGGATAATTGATTTCCCCTATTTACTTGAGAAGGATGAAACAAATTCGGGCTTTAAACCCAAGCGAACTTACTTGGGTTATAAGTATCATGGTGGCTATAGCGATCACCTACCCATCATGCTTAGTTTAGATTTCTAATACATTTTGTGAGCTCCAAGCATAAAGGCTTGCGCAACATGCCTGTGTAACGTTCATCGATTTTATAACTCCAGGCATGGGAATATGATAAAATGACTCGCACATATTAAGAAGCGTTTCAGACATGCCATGAACTTCGTTACCCAAAACCAGCGCCATTTTATTAGGCAAGGCAGAAGAGTGCATATTCTGAGAGCCTTTAGTGGTTTCTATTCCAACAACAGTGTAATCGTCAGGAAGGTGGGTTTTAATTTCGTGTGCGCTACAAAACAGCCAGTTTACCTGACCATATGCTGCTCCGGCTATTTTCTTTATTTTACTGAGGCGTACTTCACTATCCTCTTTAACTAAAAGAACCTTAGCGCAGGCAAAATTTGCGGCTAAGCGAATGATATGCCCCATGTTTTCTGGGGTTCTGAATTGGTCTGCAATAATTATAGGATAGGCGCTACCTTCCTTTAATTTGTAGTCTATTTCAGAAAATAATTCCCCAGATTTAGTATTCATCCTAGTTTTTCTTCAAAGTTAAGCCTAGTTCCTGACCTTTTACTTTCATCAATTCATAGGCTTGTTCAAAATTGTTTTCGATGTCACCATCTAAAATAGCATCCTTAATGGCTGTTTTTATATCGCCAATCTCTCTACACGGAGTTATATCAAAAGCTTCCATGATGTCCTCACCACTAACCGGAGGCTGAAAGTTTCTTACTTTATCCTTTTCCTCTATTTCCTTTAGCTTGCGACGCACCACTTTAAAGTTTCGCATGTAGCGCTTCACTTTTTCTTCGTTTTTAGAGGTAATATCTGCTTCGCAAAGTGTCATTAATGATTCTATATCATCGCCCGCATCAAACAATAATCGTCGAACCGCCGAGTCGCTTACAATATCTTCTGATAAAACAATAGGGCGCATATGTAGGAAAACCATTTTTTGCACAAACTTCATTTTATCATTCATCGGGAATTTCATCCTTTTGAATATTTGCGGCACCATTTTTTGTCCGATGTGATTGTGGGCATGAAATGTCCAACCTAATTTTTTATCAAAGCGCTTGGTCGCAGGTTTAGCGATATCGTGAAATATAGCCGACCATCGCAACCAAACATCATCCGTGTTGGGTACAATTCTATCAAGCACTTCAAGCGTATGGTAAAAATTATCCTTATGTCTTTTGCCATTCACTTCATCAACGCCTTTCATGGCCGCAAATTCAGGCAAAATTTTCACAAGTAGACCCGTTATATCAAGAAGCTTAAAGCCCATTGAAGGCTTATCGGCCATAATCATCTTGTTCAACTCATCAACAATACGCTCTTTCGAGATAATATCAATGCGTTCAACATTATTTTTAATTCCTGCAAAAGTATTCTCTTCAATTTTAAAGCCGAAGCGCGTTGCAAATCTAATGGCACGCAACATTCTTAAGGGATCATCAGAGAATGTTATTTCCGGATCAAGAGGCGTTCTAATAATACCATTTTCTAAATCCTCCATTCCATTAAATGGATCAACAAGTTCGCCGTAATTATCTTTGTTTAAGCTCAGCGCCAGGGCATTGATTGTGAAATCTCGTCTGTTCTGATCATCCTCAAGTGTACCATCTTCAACAATAGGGTTTCTTGATTCGCGTTGATAAGATTCCTTACGCGCACCAACAAATTCAACCTCAACATCTCGGTATTTAAACATCGCAGTTCCATAATTTCGGAATACCGAAACTTTTACACCACCTAGTTTTTTGGCCACTTTTTCAGCCATTTCAATACCACTGCCTAGCACAACAATATCAATATCTTTGGATGGTTTATCAAGGTATATGTCACGCACATAGCCCCCTATAACATAGGTTTCTATTTTCTCGAATTGAGCAACACTTGCAATGGCTTTAAAAACAGTGCCATCTATATATTTTTTTACATTAATATCTGCCATAATGTGAAATTAGGATGACAAAATTACAACTTTATTATGGCTTTGAGCATAAAAATGTAGTAATTTGACTTTGGTACAGTTATTGATATCTAGATATTGAGATTATTAGATATTTAATTTGTAACATTATTATTAAAAAATATAATTATGGTAGAGCATTTAACTAAGGAAACATTTAAAACTAAAGTTTTTGACTTTGAGGCAAGTAAAGAGTGGAATTTTTCGGGAGACAAGCCAGCCATTATCGACTTTTACGCAGATTGGTGTGGGCCTTGTAAAGCAGTGGCGCCTGTTTTAGATGAATTGGCTACCGAATTTTCAGGTAAAGTGGATATTTATAAAGTAGATACTGAAGCACAAAAAGAGTTAGCGGGTATGTTTGGCATACAAAGCATCCCATCAATATTATTTGTACCAAGTGAAGGGCAGCCACAAATGGCACAAGGTGCATTGCCAAAAGAAAGCTTTATAAAAGCGATTAACGACGTGTTAAAGGTTTCATTATAATTGAAAATTAGTATTATGAAGAAGGTACTATTTATATTTTCTGCTATTCTATTTTCTGCCACTGTTATGTTTGCAGCTAATGGAGAAGGAGAGAAGGAAGGTGTTATTTACTTGAATAAAGAATCTTTTAAAACCGAAGTATTCAATTACGAAACCCAAAAGGAGTGGAGTTACAGTGGTGATGTACCAGCTATACTTGATTTTTATGCAGACTGGTGCGGACCCTGTAAAATGTTAGCACCCATTTTGGATGAGTTGCAAAAAGAATACAAGGGTAAGATTCAGGTTTTTAAGGTAGATACTCAGAAAGAGAAAGAGTTAGCAGCTGTTTTCGGAATTAAAAGTTTACCAACCATTGTGTTTATTCCTACAAATGGAGAACCACAGGCTGCCATGGGTTTTAGAGATAAAGCAGGTATGGAAAAAATGATTTCAGAGATTCTTAAAGTTGAAAAGTAGCATTAGAGCTCACAACTTCAATATATAAACGAAGGATAATCCTATTAAAGGCTTATCCTTTTTTTGTATTATTGATGCAGAAAACTAACAATGCATGAAGCTAATTGTAATCACAAATCCAGATGAAACTGAAAATGAGGCAGCTCTTATTAGCGCTATTATTGAGAGCAAACTAGCTGATATTCATTTCCGAAAGCCTTCGTTTTCTGAAGAAGAGGCCGAAGCTTACCTTCTACAATTTCCCTTGGGTATTAGAGAAAACATTGTAACCCACACCCATCCTCAATTAACAGAGAAGTTGCAATTAAAAGGCGTTCACTTTACAGGAAATACCAAGCATACCATTGCGTATTATGATGCCATTGATTGTTCAAAAAGTATATCTACGCACAGTTACGATGAAATTACGGAATGCCATACATCTTTAAATTACTATTTCCTTAGTCCCATATTCCAAAGTATCTCAAAGCAAGGATACGGCGGAAATGCTTTTGATAAATTAGAATTGGCAGCTTTTCTGAGTAATCACAAAGAGAAATCAATTATTGCCTTAGGTGGTATTGACATGCAGCATATTGCAGCATGCAAAAGTCTGGGTTTTGCCGGTGTGGCAGTCCTTGGCTCAGTATGGCAGCTTTATCAGAAAACTAAAAGTATAAACGAGGTATTAGCTTATTTGAAAACGCTACGTTCGGTTTGGGAACAATAATACAGCACTGATAAATTGGCGTGAAGAAATTTTACGCCCCTATTTTTTATTGAGGTCGTGAAATTATTTCACGGTCACTCTTTTTTTTGAGCTCGTGAAATTTCTTTAAAGCTTGCCCAAGCCTTTGGTGAAGCTTTAAAGAAATTTCATTGCTCCAAAAAATGCTTTTTCTTCCAATGAGGAAATTTCATTGCGTGTTTTACGCTTTGGTGGAGCTTTAAAGAAATTTCATTGCTTCAAAAAATGCTTTTTCTTCCAATGAGAAAATTTCATTGCACGTTTTATGCTTTGGCCGAGCTTTAAAGAAACTTCAGAATAAATAGATTCGTATAAATCTCCCAAAAGCTAAATCATTGAGTATATTTGCGGCAAATTCTTATTTATTATGAATAAACCAATAAGCAAACTTCAGTTTATTACTTTACAGGATGGAACTAAAACACCCGAACAGCAAACCGTCGAATATTGTGCAGGTGGCGGTAGTTGGGTTCAGTTGCGATTAAAAGATCTTTCGGAAGAAGAAATTACGGCTGAGGCGGTTAAATGTTTAAAGGTTTGTATTAATTCCGAAGCTACTTTTATTGTGAACGATCATGTGCATATTGCTGAAAAGATTGATGCGGATGGTGTGCATTTGGGTAAGAATGATATTAGTGTTTCTGAGGCTAGGGCTATACTAGGACCTGTTAAAATTATTGGTGCCACAGCAAATACTTTCGAAGATGTAAAACGCTTGAGCGAAGAGGGTGCTGATTACATTGGCCTAGGTCCGTATAAATTTACTACCACCAAAAAGAACCTCAGCGCAACACTAGGATCTGAAGGATATCAATCGATAATTGAGCAGTGTAAAGCGGCAAATATTACCACTCCTATTATTGCCATTGGCGGAATCACTCCAGATGATCTGCCTGAAGTTTTTGCGACTGGTATACATGGTGTTGCACTTTCATCTTACATTGCCGAGCATAACAATATTGGTTTAGAAACGCTAGAGTTACTGAAGCAAATTGGTAAGCTACATTCATTGAATTTTAGAAAATAATAAACTCCCCTTATTTAGAATTATTCTTAGTAATATTTGCTAATAAGATATTAAGGTCTTATTTTCGCACCCGATTTCTATAATGGGGTGCCACATTATTGGCTGAGAGTATACCCTTTGAACCTGGGCAGGTAATGCTGCCAAGGAAAAGTATATGCCTAGCAGGCATTCTCCATTACAGTATCTCAATTACTTATTTTTAATATTCAATGTATCTAACTAAATTGAAGGGTACATCACTTACATTTAAATCCATCTAAGAATGAAAAATTTAATTCTTTTAATGCTATTCTGCATTATTAGTGCGTATTCATTTAGTCAAAACACCCTATCCGGAATAATTACGAATACTAAGGGCGAGCCTTTGGCAGGCGCCAATATTGTTTTAGAGAATACAAAATTTGGTATGAGTACCAAGTCCGATGGTTCTTATGTTTTTAAAAATGTGAAGAACGGAAACTATAAAGTTTCAGTTTCGTTTATCGGCTATGCAGCCTATTCTAACGAATTTAGTATCACTGGCGACCTTAACTTACCCATAGTGTTGGATGCTAAAAATCAGATTACTGATGAGGTAATTGTATCGGCAATACGCGCGGGAGATAAATCGCCAGTTGCCAAAACCAATATTACCAAAGATGTTTTAAAGTCGCGCAACGCTGCAGACGATATACCTATTATGCTTAGTTTAACACCTTCAGTTGTATCTACTACTGAATCAGGTATAGGTATTGGTAATACCAATATGCGCATTAGGGGTACCGATGCAACGCGTATAAATATTACGGTAAATGGTATTCCGCTTAATGATCCTGAAAGTCAGGGTGTATATTGGGTAAATATGCCCGATTTCTCTTCTTCGGTAGAAGAAGTTCAGATACAACGCGGAGTAGGTACTTCTACAAACGGGGCAGCCGCATTTGGTGCCACCGTTAACTTTAATACCACCAGTTATCATGCAGAGCCATTGGCAGAAATAAGCACCACAATGGGTTCGTTTAATACCTATAAATACGGTATTAATGCCAGTACTGGCTTAATTAAGGATAAATATTCGTTTGATGTTAGATATACCGATTTACAATCGGATGGTTATATCCGTCATGCCTTTTCTGATCACAAATCCTTATATATGAGCGGAACCATGAAATTGAATAATGGTCTTGTAAAAGCCAATATTATACATGGTGATCAGCGCACAGGTATTAGCTGGTGGGGGATAGATCAGGAAACCCTTGAAAATGATAGAAGGTATAACCCGGCTGGCGTTTATACGGATGAAAATGGCGAGGAGCAATACTACGAAGATCAAACTGACAACTATATTCAAACACATTACCAATTGTTTTATAGTGCCAATTTAAACGATAAGCTACACCTTAATACTGCGGCATTTTATACACGAGGCGATGGATATTATGAGCAATATAAAGAGGATGAAGCTTATGCGGATTACGGATTGCCCAACGTGACATTACCTGATGGAAGCGAGATGAGTAGTACTGATTTAATCAGACAAAAATGGTTGGCGAATGATTTTTATGGTTTCACAGCTTCGCTACTTTATAATACATCGCGTGCAAACTTCACTTTAGGTGGAGGATGGAACCGCTTTGATGGTGATCATTTTGGCGAGGTTATTTGGCAACGTTATGCAGGTGCTTCTGAAAAAGGAGATCAGTGGTATTTTAACAATAGCATTAAAACCGATGGAAATATTTTTGCCAAGGTAGATTATAGCTTAACGGATCAATTAAATATTTATGCAGATATGCAATATCGTGGTATTAATTATACCATGAAGGGAAGCGATGATGATTTGTCCTCCTTAAACCAAGCGCATAATTACAATTTCTTTAACCCTAAGGCAGGTATTTTTTACACCTTTAATAAGCAAAATCAAGCCTATGCTTCATACGCTGTAGCCAACAGAGAACCCTCTCGCGCTAACTTTAAGGATGCGAATGGCGATTTAAACGCTACGCCGCAGTCAGAACGATTAAATGATTTAGAAATTGGATACCAATACAAGTCGCCCAAGTTTGCTAGTAATGTGAATTTCTATTACATGCAATATAAAGATCAGCTTGTGCCTACAGGCGAAAAAAGTGATGTGGGTTACGATATAATGACCAATGTTGATGACAGTTACCGAACTGGTTTAGAGATTGAAGTAGGCGTTAAAATACTTCCGTATTTACGATGGGATGGGAATACTACTTTGAGTATGAATAAGATTAAGGAGTTTACCGAAACGGCTACCTTAGTTGTAGAGGATGATTGGTCGGTTGTAAAAGATACCTTAATACAGCATAAAAACAGTACCATTGCTTATTCGCCATCAGTAACAGCAAATAGTATTTTTACCATTGAACCTATAAAAGGAAACTCAATAAAAATTATTAGTCAATATGTGGGCGAACAATATTTTGATAATACCGAAAGCGAAATAAATAAGCTTGATGATTATTTAATTTGGAATGCTGTAGTGACACAACAATTTAAACCATCGTGGATGGATTTGATTGAAGTTCAGTTAACTGTAAATAATATATTCAATCATTTATATTCAAGTAATGCTTATAGTTGGGGACAAAATTATTACCAGAATGGTGAAATGGGCTCGTGGAACTATTATTATCCACAAGCAGGTACCCATTTTTATGCACGCGTAAGATTAATGTTTTAATATACTGTGAATGAAGGTGAGTAAACTACTCATCTTCATTCATTAATTTCAATACGTTTTCAACATCCTTCTCTGTCTTTTTTAATTTATCATTACAAATTTTTAATAAAACAGATACACGTTTTACCTTTTCACCAAGGATATCTACATCTAAATCACCACTTTCTAGTTCTTCTAATATTCCTTCAATTTCAGCAGTTGCATCTGCATAGCTTATTTTTTCTTTTGCCATTTTATTTGTTTTTATGGGGGCTAAATTAGTAATTGCGTCAATTAATAAATGCTAAGTATAAAAAATAGTTTAGTCTTGGCTACTTTTTTTTGTCTTGTATTATACTTTTTTCCTATTCTTAAAGTTGTATATCATGGTAAGCCATTTTATTGGTATTTTTTAATGTAAAATGTTATACCTTCGCTATACAAGTAAAATCAATACGCACTTGTAATATCTGTTCATCTCAATGAAACAACAGTTTTTTTATCATAAAATAAAAAAAGCAGGGTTTTCTATATTTATTTTTCTGTTGATGTTTTTTTGTCAAGTTAATGGGCAAAAGAAATTGAAGGTTGCACAATCGAACTCTCCGGAGGTGCACGATACAATGTCAGTGGATAAACGAAAACGAAACTTTATGCTTACGCCTTATGCAGCGCCTTCGTATTCGCCTGAGTTGGGCGTTTTGTTTACGGCCGGAGGGTTAATGTCGTTTAAAATACAACCCAACAATCAGTTTTTAGAGCGATCAAGTATTCCGTTCTCGGTGGGCTATAGTACCAATGGCTCAGCAACCATAACTGTTTTGCCTTATATATACGGACGAGACAATAAATATAAGATTCAAACACAGTTTTATTATAAGAACATGCCCGATAACTATTGGGGTGTAGGATATGATAATGCTATCCGCACAAGCTCTCCAGATTCTACAACTTCATACCATCGAGAGTGGTGGTCATTAGCAGGGCAAATGGTTTTTAAGGTGAAAAGTGGATTTAATTTAGGATTTGTATATGATATCAATGCTACTACAGCATCAAGCCTTAACTCAACCATGGAGCAAGATCCATCTGTTTTAAAGTTTGGTACGCATGTTCGCAACTTAGGTTTGGGAATTGCCATTGAATTAGATTATAGAGATAATGCGCAAAATCCATATTCAGGCTATCTTCTTAACATGGGCTTACTTAATTATAATGGCATGATCGCCTCTAATCCGAATAACTTTAATAAAGTAACATTAGATGCACGTAAGTATTTTCCGGTTGGGGATAGGAAAACGGTAGCCCTGCAGTTTAGTACGGAGCATACTGGCGGTGATGTGCCTTGGAGTGAGATGCCACAAGTTGGTACTCCTACCGATTTACGTGGCTACCAATGGGGACGATTTAGAGACAAAACTGCCACTTTCGGTATTGCCGAATATCGTCATATGATTACACGTAAACGGATAAACAAGAAGGGTTCTTACGATAGTAGATTTGGTTTTGCCACATGGGTAGGAGTAGGTTGTGTATCGGATAATTATGCCACTATGTATAATTGGATACCCAATGGAGGTATAGGCTTGCGGGTTGAGATTCAACCACGAATGAACTTACGTATTGATTACGGAATAGGAAAAGATAGTAATGCCTTTTACATCATTTTTAGTGAGGCTTTTTGATAACTATTAATATCAAATAATCTGTATGTTTTGTGTAAAGGTAATTGTGGCTGTGCTAAGATTTAATATTTTTGCTCTCAGCTAAATGTATAAATTACCCTAAACATGAAAAACTATCTATCCGGCAAGCTATTATGGCTTATTGTGCTTATTCCCATCACTGTTTCTTCTCAAACTCAAGTAAAAAGAAAGAGTACCATTGCACAGTGCTTATTTCAGAAGAGGTTAAATAATAGATTAGATATTAAAAGAGCTTGATTGAAGTTTAAATTCGATCAAGCTCTTAATAATTTAGTTTTCCTCTTCTATATTTTCATTTGGTTCGTTGCTTTTTGCATATTCAGTTGGTGTTTTATTAAACTGCTTTCTAAAACACTCTCTAAAATATTTTACATCGTTAAAACCAACTTCATAAACAATATCAGTTACTGATAGTCGGCCTAACTTTAACAACTGACCTGCACGTTTTAGTCTAATTGAGCGAATAAATACATTGGCAGTCTGTCCTAATAATGCTTTTAGTTTCTTATTAAGTATTGATTGGCTCATACCCACTTCATCAGCCAACTGAACCACTGTAAATTCTGGGTTTCCAATGTTTTTCTCAACAACCTTTAATAATCGCTCTATTAGTTTTTCATCAATAGAAGTAAAGGTTACTTCCTCCGGTTGAATCTCAAATGACTTAGAGTACTTATTAATTACCAATCTTCGTGCCTTCAGTATAGAGTTAATTTGTGCATCTAACACTTCTATACTAAATGGTTTTGATACATAGGCTTCAGCCCCTTCGCCAAGTCCAGTCAGTTTGTCCTTATCTGTTGTTTTGGCTGTAAGCATAACAATAGGAATATGGCAAAGTAAGGTATCCTTTTTAATTTCATTCACCATTTCAAAGCCATCCATTTCCGGCATCATTACGTCACTAACAATAAGGTTGGGTAAATGCTTTTTTGCAGCCTCTAAGCCTTCTATTCCATTAAAGGCCTGAATGCAATTATACTTTTCTTTAAAAGCATCCATTAAAAGTACTTGTACATCAGGATTATCTTCTACTAGTAAAATGGTTTGTTTACTTGAATCAATTTTGATGTCTTTGTTCTCGTATTGGTTCGATTCAATTGTATTTACTTCATTAACAATAGGCAATGCGTCATTACGTTCTATATTAGATTCTAAAAGGAAATCATCTTTAGCATAGTGTAATTTTCCTTTTTTAAGATAAACTGAAAATACAGTGCTTACATCAGCTTCGCTTTCAACTGTAATTCTACCAGAATGCAGGTCTACTAAATTTTTAGCAAAGGCTAAGCCAATTCCAGTACCAGAAACTTTTGATAATTTATGATTACCCGTTTGGTAAAAACGATCGAATAAATAAGGTATTTTATTTTTTTCAATACCTGGGCCATTATCCGTTACGTCTATTTTTACCCATTCGTGTCCTTCTAGTTCCACTTCTGATAAAAGGATAGATATTTTGCCTCCAGTTCGGGTAAACTTAAATGCGTTTGATAGCAGATTAAAAAGCACCTTTTCAATTTTATCGTAATCAAACCAGAGTTCCATTACCTTGTATGAGCTTCGAATTTCAAAGTTGATACCTTTTGAAGAAGCTACATCTTCAAATGCAGAACTTACATCATTCACTAAATCGCAGATATTACCTCGGCCCACTTCTAAAGGCATTTTACCTTTTTCAAGCTTTCTAAACTCCATGAGCTGTGTAATTAATCGGTTCATTAGCTGAATGTTTTTCATCATTACAGTGTAATTTTTCTTTCTAAATTCAACTGTACTTGTTTCAACTTTAGTGATTAACTGTTCTAGTGGAGCCTGAATAAGCGTAAGTGGCGTTCTAAATTCATGCGATATGTTGGTGAAAAACTGAAGTTTTAACTGAACCAATTCTTCACTTTGTTCCTGTTTAAAATGTTCCATCATTAGCTTATTCTTCTGTGTAACGGCAATAACAGAGTATCGTCTGAAGAAGAGTAACATGGCCAATAGTACCAATATATATAGTATCATTGCCCAAATGGTTCGCCAAAATGGAGGAATTATTTGTATTTGAATGGAACTAGGAACGGTATTCCAAACACCATCATTATTTGTTGCTAAAACCTTCAGGGTATAAGATCCGGATGGAACATTTGTATAAATAGCCTTAGGGTTAATACTAGAAGCGTGGTTCCAATTTTTTTCAAACCCATCTAGCTTATATTTATATTTTATTTTATCAGGAGCCACAAAGTGCATCCCTGAAAATCCAATGCTAAAGCTATTTTCATTGTATTGAAGATCTAGTTTTTCTTCTGAAGCTAAGGCTTTATTAAGTATGATTCGGCCATTAATTTCTTCTCCAGGGCCAACGTGTTGGTTCAACACATATAATTCGGTAAACTGTATTGTTGAAGCATAAGGGTTATCTTTGATGTCTGAAGGATAAAACGAATTGAATCCATTAACACCTCCAAAAAGTAATTCTCCATTTCTGCGTTTGCACGATGCCGCTTCACTAAACTCAAAACCTTGTAAACCATCAATAACAGAATAGTTTCTGATTTCTTCATTTTCAGGGCTAAAACGTGTAAGGCCATTATTGCTCGAAATCCATAAATTACCGTTATTATCTTCTTCAATTGCTTTAATTACATCATTGGGTAATCCATTTCGTGTAGAATAACGTTTAAATATATAATTGTCATTTGCCTTATTCAGAATAAGCGATAAGCCACCACCCATAGTTCCTACCCAGCTACGACCTTTACTATCTATGAAGAGCGATAATACATAATTATGCCCTAAGGAAGTTTCAACATTAGGGTTATGTTTAACGTTAATAAACCTGGGTGACGTTTCTGTAATTTGGTTGTGCTGTAAAATACTTAAGCCATTGTCAGTTCCTACTAAAATATTCCCTTCCTGATCTTCTGCTATGGCTCTAATTTTGTTGGAGGCCAATTCTGAGGCACCGCCATTGTTTGAGAAATAATGAGAAATAACCTCAAGTTGGTCTGATTTTTTATTGTATCGGGTTTTATACAAACCATCACCATAGGTACCTAACCAAATATTCCCTTTGCTGTCTGTAAGACTTGAGAATACCGAATTTTTCACTAAATCAGGGAAAGGTTTAAACTCGATAGTTCCTTTTTTTGATGCTCTGGCAAGTATTACCTTATGTGGATAGCCAGTACCTACTATAACTGCATTATCAAGTTGAGGAATGGTGGTAAAACTATATACAAAGTTTTGACTGGATGCAGTGGTATAAATATCTTTATTAATAAAGCTTTTGGTATAATCTCCTTTGTTCTTTGCTGGAAGTAAAGAAATACCTCCACCTTCTGTTCCGAACCATATATTACCAACTTTATCTTCGGTAATATCTCGTACTTTATTATACGCTAGGCTAGATTCTTGAGTTGTTTGGTAATAGTGATTAAATTTTTTCTCATTTAGGTCTAGTTTATTTAATCCTCCACCATTGGTTCCAACCCATAGAAGTCCTGCATTGTCTTCAAATAAGGTAACAACATTATTTTTAGATAGACTTTTTAGATTATTAAATTCTGACTGAAAGTGATTTATCTGTTCGAGTTTTTTGTTGATAGGGTCCCACTTGTACTGGTATAGGCCAGAAGGGTTTCCTCCAAAATAATAGCCCATCGAGGTTAATAAATGTGTGTTAAAGAAATGATCTGTTAGGTATTCTGGTTTTATTCCATTTCTAATATCATCGTTAGTAAAATAGCAAGTGCCCAAATAACTTGTAGCTAAATACCCACCTTCTACTTCTGAAAAGTTCATGCATGTACTAGGAGGTAAAATTTGTATACGTTCAGTTCGTAATTCAAATTGTTCATTTAGATGTGCCTGAAATAAACCGTTATTGCTTCCAAACCATATTTCACCTTTTGTATCTTCTTTTAAAAAATAAATATTGGTAATGCTTTTAGCTATTCCTTGGCTTTCTTTCGAAAAATCAGCTTTATAATAAACTCCTTTATATTCTCCATTTTTATAGGCGTTAAGATCTATTATACTTAGGCCACGAGCAGTTGGAACCCAAAGTCTATTATCAGAATCAAGATATATCTTTATCACTTGTTTATCTGTAAAAAAACGCTGGCCATTATGCTCATATGGGAATTGATGAAATTCTTCTTGCTCACGATCAAAGTACCAAATGCCGTCGTCAGAAGTTCCTATCCAGAAGTTGCCTAAGTCATCTTCTACCATGCAATATGGCAAATTACTTCCAATAGGATGTGTCATTGGGGTTGTAAATTGATAAACTTTCATGGTCAGTCCATCATACCTGTTGAGTCCATCAACAGTACCAAACCACATAAAACCTTTCGAGTCCTGATGTATGAAATTGATATCGTTTTGAGAAAGACCGTGTTTTGTATTTAGGTATTCAAAATCAGATTGAGCAACTAGAGATAGGGAGAGGATCAACAAAAGTGATAATAGTACATTACGCATAATCATTTGTATTGAATATTTTAGAATGTGATCTTTCGATAGGCAATATTGAAAGAAATATCCTCGAACCTATAAAGAATCGAGGATATATTATACATATTTTAGACTAAAAAGTTACTCTATTAAAAACATCTTGGTATTTATTTTACAATAAACTTTAATACAACAGGTTTTGAAGCTCCAAGTCTTGCATAATCTTTAACTGGAGATGTAGCCCCAATTATCAGCGTATATTCCCCTTTAGCAATAACTCTTTTCCCTTCTTCAGTATATTGCCCCATTTGTTCGGGTTTAATATCAAATGAAACTTCTGTTTTACTTCCTTTGCTTAGGTTTATTCTGTCAAATCCAACTAGTTTCTTGTATGGTGCATCATCTCCTGCACCTGGTTGAATTAAATAGGCTTGCACCACTTCTTCACCATCTCTATCTCCAATATTCTCAATATTACATGATACTGTAATTGCATTACCTCTTTTAATCTTTGTTGCACTAGCAGTGGCATCAGCATAATTAAATTGCGTATAACTTAAGCCAAAACCAAATGGAAATAATGGATCTGTTTCCATGTATTTATAAGTACGCCCTTTCATTGAATAGTCTTCGTAAGCTGGCAGACCATCTAATGTTGATAAGAAAGTTAATGGTAAACGACCTGAAGGTGATATTTTACCAAAAAGAACATCAGCAACAGCTGTTCCTCCATCTTGACCAGGATACCAAGCCCATATTATAGCATCGGCCAATTCAGCAACTTCAGGAATCACCATTGGGCTACCTCCTGTCATTACAACAATTACAGGTTTGTTATTGTCCTTGCGAAGCTTTCTTAAAAAGTTGAGTTGATTTTCTGGTAAGTATGGTTTTATTCTATCTCCTTTAGAGTCTGAAGCAATGGCTTCACCCTCTTCCCCTTCTATTGCACCGGTAATACCTAAAACTGCAATAATAGCCTCGGAGTCTTTAGCTTCACCAGTTGTCCAGTCAATCGGATTAACATTTTCTCTGTAAGGAAGACAACCTTGCTTATAGTTGATAGTGGTTCCTGCGCTTACAGCAGCAGTAATACCTTCAAGCATGTTTACAAGCTTATTACTCATCCCATAATAATTACCTAGTAACACTTCACTATTGTTAGCTTGTGGGCCAGTAACGTACAGGTTATTAATATTAGGTGATAATGGTAATACATTGTTTTTGTTGGTTAATAGAACAATTGACTTACGTGCAGCTTCCAGAGCGATGTCACTATGTTTTTGACTACAGATTACTTCTTCGCCTACGTTATTGTATGGGTTTGCCTCAACTGGATCAAATAAACCTAGTTTAAACTTAGTGCGCAATAAAGAGCGTAGTCTTACATCAATAGTATCTTCAGTAACTAAACCTTGTTTGTGTGCACTTAATAGGTTTTTATATACACTTCCACAGTTTAAATCAACCCCGCTATTTATCGCTAGTGCCGCTGATTCTTCAGGTGTTTTAGTTACTTTATGATATAGATGAAAGTCTGAAATAGCACCACAGTCGGAAACAATATGCCCTTTAAAACCCCATTTTTTTCGTAATATATCTTGCAATAAAAAAGGACTACCACAAGCAGGCTCTCCTAATACTCTATTGTAGGCACCCATTACCGTTTCAACACTAGCCTCTTTTACTAATGCTTCAAAGGCAGGTAGGTACGTTTCGTATAAATCTTTTTGTGTGGTGAAGGCATCAAACTCATGACGAAACTCCTCCGGACCTGAGTGTACAGCATAATGTTTTGCACAGGCAGCAGCTTTTAAGTATGTTTCATCATTACCTTGTAATCCATTCACAAATGCAACTCCTATTCTAGAAGTTAGATATGGATCTTCTCCATATGTTTCTTGTCCACGGCCCCATCTAGGATCTCTAAATATATTTACATTAGGAGTCCAGAACGTAAGACCAGCATAGCGTGATCTATTTTCTTTTTGAATAGCAATATTAAATTTGGCTCTAGCTTCATCTGAGATAGCCGTTGATACTTCTTCTATTAAGTCAACATCAAAGGTTGCGGCTAAGCCTATTGCCTGAGGAAAGACTGTAGCTCTACCATTGCGAGCCACCCCATGCAAACATTCGTTCCACCAATTGTATTCCGGTATATCTAATCGAGGAATTGCTTTACTAACGTCTAATAATTGGGAGGCTTTTTCTTCCAAAGTCATTGCCTCAATTATGAGGTCAATACGTTCTTCAGTTGGAAGGTTATGATCTAGCCATTTAAATTCTGTTTCCTGTGCTATTGAAACTTTTGTAACAATAAACAAAGTGAGTATTAGGATTACATTTTTCATTAATAAAATATTTAGCAATTAAATTGATTTTAATGTTGGAATCAAATCTACAAAAAAAGGAAAGATAATCTCTTGGTTATTTTGATAATATGAACAGGGGTAAATTGGGCTATTTTGAAGTAGTGAAAGTTGTAAATAACAAATAGAGAGTGCTTAAGTGATGTTGTCTGAGAAAGAGCTATTATTTCTTTTAACTAATTCCCCCCCCTATTAGTGTATTATAATTTCATACTCTACTCTCAATTTATCGATAGTTTTACATTAAACTAAAAAATAGAAAAGTAATGCACAATAATAAGTATGTAATGAATAAAGTTACAAATGCTTTAGTTGGTCTTTTCGCGTTAATTATACTCAGTTCGAGTAGTTGTGAGAAAAAAGACTATGAACTTGATCAGGATTTTAATTCCGGTTGGGCTTTTAATAAGGGTGATGTAGATGGTGTTGAGGATATAGATTTTGACGATTCTAATTGGCGCAAAGTTACCTTACCACATGATTGGGCAATTGAAGGGCCCTTTAGTAATGAATACAATGCTCGTACTGGCGGATTACCAGTGCATGGTATTGGTTGGTATAGAAAGCACTTTACTGTTGATGAAAAACATGTAAACAAAATTATTTCAATTGAATTTGATGGTGTAATGAGTAATTCAGAGGTTTGGGTAAATGGGAATCATGTGGGTACCCGACCAAATGGATACATCGGATTTGAATACGACATCACTAAATATATTAACCTTGGTAAGGTTAATGTTATTGTAGTAAAGGCTGCACCTGAGGATTTGGGAGCAAGGTGGTATACTGGAGCTGGTATTTATAGAAATGTACGTTTAAAAATTAACAATAAGGTACATATTCCACAATATGGTACTTATATAACTACTCCTAAAATCACAAGTGAGAGTGCAATTGTTAATATAGAGACTTCAGTTGTTAATAATACTAACTCTGAAACTTCAGCCCATTTAGTAACTTGTATTATAGATCCTAATGGGGTAGAGGTTGCTAAATCAACAAAGGATATTATCGTCCAAAAAGGAAAAACGGGTATTGCAAGTGTTGACCTTGCTGTTAAAGCGCCAATACTTTGGGAAATTTATCAGCCAAACTTATATAAAACGGTAAGCGAAATAGTTATTAAGGGTGAGGTAGTAGATCATTATGAAACTACCTTTGGAATTAGAGACATTGAGTTTTCTAGAGACAAAGGGTTTCAGTTAAATGGTAAAACAGTAAAGCTTGAAGGTGTATGTATGCATCACGATCAAGGTGCACTTGGGGCAGCTATAAATTATAGGGCAAAAGAACGCCAGATAGAGATAATGAAAAGTATGGGTGTTAATGCCATCCGCACAAGTCATAATCCGCCGTCTCCTGAACTATTGCAAATTTGTGATAAAATGGGAATTGTTGTTCAAGTTGAGGCTTTCGATGAGTGGAAATTGGGCAAAGTTGAAAACGGTTATCACAAATATTTTGATATGTGGCACGAGCGTGATTTAACAGATATGATTAAACGCGATAGAAACCACGCCTGTGTTATTATGTGGAGTATTGGAAACGAAATTTTAGAGCAGAGTAGAAAAGATGGTTGGAAATTAACCAAGCATTTAAATGATATTTGCCATAGGGTTGATCCAACGCGCCCAACAACAGCCGGGTTTAATTATTTCCCAGCTCCGTTTAAAAACAAGTTGGCCAATTATATCGATATTGTTGGAATGAACTATTGGCCTTTAAATTATCAAGAGATTCTAGATGAAAATCCGAATATGATTGTATATGGTTCTGAAACTTCATCTCAAACAAGTAGCAGAGGTGTGTATCATCTACCAATTGAACCGATGCACCAACATAGCACAAATCATGTCTCTAGTTATGATGGAACAGTTGGGCCTCCTTGGGCATACCCGCCTGATGTGGAATTTGAGCAACAAGAGAAAGTGACTTCTTCTTTGGGTGAGTTTATGTGGACAGGTATAGACTATCTGGGAGAACCAACTCCATATGGCGGTAGAGATAACTCAACAAATGGATATTGGAATGATGATTGGCCTTCTCGTTCATCTTATTTTGCCCCAGTTGATTTAGCTGGTTTTCCGAAGGATAGATATTATTTGTATCAAAGTCAATGGACTGAAGAACCAATGGTGCATGTATTGCCGCATTGGAATTGGGAAGGAAAAGAAGGAGATATAATCCCTGTTTATTCTTATACAAACTGCGATGAGGTAGAACTTTTTGTAAATGGTAAATCTATGGGTAAAAAGGTAAAGGGTTTTGATTTGACTCCTATTCCTGCTGAATTTCACTTTTTCGAGAAAGGAACTTACGAGTCAAAATACCGTTTATCATGGGAAGTGCCTTATCAAGCCGGAAATATTAAGGTAGTAGCCTACAAAGATGGCAAAGCAGAAGCAACTAAGGTAATTCATACAGCAGGTAAACCAGATCGTATTGAATTAGAAGTAGATCGTGATGCGATAACTGCTGATGGTACTGATTTATCGTTTATAACAGCTAGGATTCTTGATAAAGACGGAAACTTTTGCCCAATGGCTGATAACAGAATTACATTTAGCGTAGAAGGTTTTGGTATTTTAGCAGCTACTGATAATGGAGATCAAACTTCTCTTGAATCATTCCAGGCGGATAATAAAAAAGCGTTTAATGGTATGTGTTTGGCCATAATTAAAGCAACTAATAGTGCAGGAACAATTAATGTTAAAGCATCAGCAAAAGGTATTTCAGGAGCAAGTATTTCTATTGTTACAAAGTAATAATAGAGTGGTATATAAGCCTATGTAAATAGCGTAAGCATATTTATAATCAAATATATTAAAGCATCATATGGTAAAGCATATGATGCTTTTTTGCTTAAAGAATATGGCTTAGCCTATTATTTGATTATTGTTACTAGACCCAAAATAGCACCTTTATTCTCATTTTTAGTCATGCTGGAGTTGGTATAGATTGGGCAAACTCGAATTAGCTTAATGCTTCTAACAAATGTTCTTCAATGTTTTTCATAGTTTGTCTGAAGTAGAGTTTGTATTAGCAGAACAAATTCGAATGAATTATATATTAAATGCTATTTCTTATTCTTGGAATATTCTGATTGATTATTGAGGATTGATGTTGACTAGTTTATTAAATTGAACCATAAGGTAGCTTTATTCAATAAACTAAGGGCTTTAAGTTAAGCTGTTCAAGTTATTTAAAGCAGTTAATGAATAAGACAATGAATAAGTGGTGAAGGTTATAATTTATAATACAAATCCTTGTCATTTTCCTATACTCATTTCTAAAAATGCATATAGTTAAAAAATGTAAATTATATTTTTTGCATTATATGTGCATGAGGGGTATTAGTAGTTGTCCTTTTGTAGCTATATTTCGGTTTTTAAGGTCTCTTGTTTTATTCTAGTTATAATGCGATAGGTTATTTAATCAATTATAATACAATCTATTGTGATGTATAGGGGGTATAATAAACCCCCTATGACCTCCTCTCTAATCAAAAAAATCCCCCGTTATTGATCATACTTTATAGAATATCGTTAAAGGATGTTAATGTAGTTTTGAAATCACAAAAAGTGTGTAAAAATATTAAATCCGAAAGTGTGTAGTATGTCTAATACTTTAATCTTAAAAATGAAATGATGAAGGAAAATCTTAATCGAATGCTGAAAACTTCTAATAAGTGGTTGTTATTGCTTATTATGAGTTGTATTAGCATAAGTGCTTTTGCACAAGAATCGATAATTACTGGTAATGTTATTAGTCAAGAAGATGGTTTGGCAATACCAGGAGTTAGTGTTGTAATTAAGGGGACAACAAGTGGAACAATTACTGATTTTGATGGTAATTTTAGTCTTAAGGCAAAGGTGGGCGATATATTGTTGTTCAGTTTTGTTGGAATGAAAAACCTTGAGCAAACAGTTACCTCAGCTAAAGTAAATGTAAAATTAGAACCTGAGTCTATAGGGTTAGATGAGGTAGTTGCAATTGGATATGGTACTCAAAAGAAGAAAGAAGTATCTGGTGCTGTTGTGCAAGTAAAAGCAGAAGCTCTTGAAAAAATCTCTACTTCCGATTTAGGTACTGCATTGCAGGGTAATATTGCAGGGGTTAGTGTTCAGGCTAGTTCTGGAGCACCAGGAGCTACAGCTAATATTCAAATTCGTGGTGTGAGTTCAATAAATGGTCAAAATGATCCATTATGGGTTGTTGATGGGATACCTCAGTCAGGAGATCCTGGCTTAAGTAGTAGTGAAATCGAAACAATAGATGTTCTTAAGGATGCGGCGTCTTGTGCTATTTATGGTACGCGTGGTGCAGCAGGAGTTATATTAGTTACTACAAAGCAAGGTAAGGCTGGACAAATGAAAATCTCGGCTAATGGCTATTATGGTGTGCAGAAAATTACTTCAGGGATTAATCTACTTAACTTTGAAGAGTATTTTCAAACGCATTTTTATAATAAAAGACATTTAAATGAAACAGCTCATTCAGATAATATTTGGACTTCACTTGAAAATGGCGTAGATAACTTTACAAATAATACAAATATTGTTGATGTAATTGAAAATGATAACGCACGTATTCAAAATTATAGTTTAAATATTTCGGGTGGTACCAAAGATCTTACTTATAATGTAGTTGGGTCATTTTTTGAACAAGAAGGAACATTAATTAATACTAATTACCAAAGGTTTAATGTAAGAGCTAATACCTCATATAAAAAAGGAAAATGGAGTGTTAGAACAGGTTTAGGGTTTAGGGTTGATGAGCAAGCTTATGCTGCTTATAATCTCCTTTATGATGCTTATAAGTACAAGCCTTATCAACCAGAGATTGATCCTAATGCGAATACTTTTAGCGAAGGGGGGCAGGAAAATGATCGTCTACAACTGGGTAATGTTATGGGTAAACTAAAGCAAACAGATGTACGCAACGGGGAGTCTTTTAACGGTAATATAGATGTGAATTTTGAAGTTCTTAAGGGCTTAAATATGACTTCGCGTGTAGGAGTAGTTTATGGAAATAATACGCGAACTAAAACAAACCCTTTATTTGAGGTATATGATGAAGAAGGGGAGTTGGTTATAAACTCAAATACTCGTTCTGGAATTAGAAATGAAAGTAATCGTAATACTAGTTTTACTTTTGAAGGAGGATTCAATTATACTAAGAAGGTAGGTCAGCATAAGTTTAATTTTCTTGCAAATGCTTCCGTAGAAGAGTTTAAGTATACTAGCTTTTGGGCTTCTGGAAAAGACTTAACAAGTAATGAGGTGCCTAATTTAGGACAGACTACAGCTGATTTTGCTGTTGGTATTGGAAATGATTGGACGCAAGATAAGACGAATAAGTTATTAGGATATTTAGCTAGGCTACAATATAATTTTAAGGATGGTCGATATAACGTTAGTGTTAGTGCACGTCGTGATGGATCTTCTCGATTTGCTTCAGAAAATCAATGGAAAACTTTCCCTTCTGCTGCTGCTAGTTGGAATGTGGCAGATGAAAACTTTTTTCAAGGTTTAACTTCTACCATCAATGCTTTTAAAATTAGAGCAAGTCTTGGTACTACTGGTAATCAAAGTATATTAGATTATAGTTATGCACCTACAATTAGTTCGGGTTATGATTACGCGATCGGAACAGAGCAAACCACAGCTATTGGTCTTGGTTCTATTCAAACGGGTTATGCTAATCCTGAGGTGCAATGGGAAACTTCTATACAAAAGAATATTGGATTTGATTTTGGTTTCTTTAGTAATAAATTATCCTTAAATGTGGATTTATATGATACTGAAAAGCGTGATCTACTTTTTCCATTGTTAATACCTACAGCTGCAGGGGCAGGACAAAACCAAAGTGTGATACTTAATGTTGGAGACATGCGTAACAGGGGTGTTGAGATAGCGGCAGGTTATCGTCATCATGGTAAATTTTCTTGGGGTGTAAATGCAACATACACTAAAAATATTAATGAGGTTACTAAGATGGCTGGTTCAAACCCTATATCTTATTTCTATAATGGTTACCCTATTAATGTAAGTGGTAATGATGATAAAATTACTGTTATCCGTGAAGGTTACGAAGCAGGAGCGTTTATGGTAATGGAAACAGGAGGAATCATTAATACCGAAGAAAAGCTTGGCGAATATCAAAAAATTGAACCTTCAGCGAAAATGGGTGATTTGATTTATGTTGATCAAAATGGCGATAATGTTATTGATGAAAGTGATCGTGTTTACGGAGGAAGTGGTACACCTGAATTTGAGGTGGGGTTAAATTTTAACTGTGATTATAAAGGTTTTGATTTCTCAATGCAGTGGTTTGGAGCATTTGGTCAAGAAATTATTAATGGTTCAAGAATTTACTCTTTTACTACTGGAACTCATAAAGATTTAATTTATCAATGGCATGAGGATAACCCATATGGTGTCATTCCTGCAAACCGTGGTGGTAGCCATGATAACTACAGATCTTATGCTGATATTTGGATTGAAGATGGATCGTATATTCGTTTACGAAATGTAATATTAGGATATCGTTTGCCTAAGCAATTAACAGGTAAAGTTGGTATCTCAAAATTAAGAATCTATATTGCTGCAGATAATCCATTGACCTTTACAAAATATACAGGTTATGATCCAGAGGTTGGTAATGATGGTCTAGCTACTAGAGGATTAGATAAAGGGAATTACCCAATTAGTTCACAGTTTAGAGCAGGTATTCAGCTAGATTTCTAATATTAAAATTGAGAGTTATAAAGCAATACATTCTTTTTGTATTAAGAGCTTTTTATTAAATATCTCAGAAATTAAAACATTAATAAGATGAAATTAAAATATATAAAATATATAGCAGCTGCTTTAACGATCATATCATTAAGTAGTTGTGAAGATTACCTTACTGAGGTTAATCCTAATGAAATTTCTACAGAAAGTTTCTGGCGGAATTTGAGTGATTGTAATACTGGCTTAAATGCAGTTTATAATCAGTTTAAAAACCCTGGTTTAATGGGTGTAAGTGAGGAATTACGCAGAAGCGATTTGTGTTTTCCTGGTTGGGGACGTCCGAACACATCAGATCCTTATTATCTTCAAATGTTTACTGCTTCATCAGACGGGGCAAATAACAAATGGGATAATTTGTATAAGGGAATATTTAGAGCAAACCAAGTAATTAATGGTTTGAATGGAATTGAGGCAAACATGCAAATAGAAGAAGATAAGATAGAGTGGAGTCAACAAATGGGACAAGCTCGTTTCTTTAGAGGCTTATTTTATTTTTACCTGCACAGTTCATTCAATAATGGAGATGTTATCTTATATGATTTTGTACCAGAAGGCGAAGCTGATTTTAATCAGCCTTTAACGCCAGCTGCTGAGATACAGGAATTTTTTCGTGCTGATTTGGAGTATGCAAAAGAAAACTTACCTCAAAGCTGGGTTAATTACGAAGGGGGTACTCCTACTGAAACTGCTGGTGATTTAGTGCGGGTTACCTCAGGTGCTGCTCGTGCTGTACTTGGTAAAAGTTATCTTTATGAAAAACAGTATGATGAGGCTGCTATTTATTTTAGAGAAATAATAACTAGTGGTGCTTATATGCTTATGGAGGACATCGGGGATAACTTTACTACTAAGAATGAGTTTAACCAAGAGTCGGTTCTTGAAATTAGTTATGATGAAGATGCTAAGCCAAGTGAAACAGAATGGTCTGCAGAAGGAACAACGAATACGTATCATATGCAATTTAGCCCTGTTGGTGGGTGGCGTTCAAACTATCCTGCCAATTGGTTGATTATGGCTTATAAAGAAGATTCTATGGACCCTAGTGATGTACGTAATATTGTTACAGAGGAAGATGGAACGCAAAGGTTAAGAAAGTATTCTTTAAGAGCTTCACATTCTATTGCCTTAGTTGATGATGATGATATGACTTATTATGGTGCTTACATTACAGCTGATGCTACTAATTTTAACAATAGAGAATGTGGATATTGGAGAAAAAATACAAATTGGGATATTTACGAAACTGAAAAAGTAACAAACCAAAAGTCAGGTGTTAACTATCGAGTAATTCGTTATTCTGATATTTTATTAATGTATGCAGAGTGTTTAATAAAAGGAGGAACGGATGATGGTAATATTGATGCAGCATTAGCTTATGTAAATCTAGTGCGATACCGTTCAGCGCTTACATTATTAGGTGAAAAAGCCAATAGTCCGTTTGGAGGTTCTACACATGATGAAAAGGTTTATACTGCTCAATCGTTAATGGATCATCTAATGAAGATCGAGCGTCCGTTAGAGTTATCAGCCGAAGGTTACGCAATCCGTCAATTAGATATGAGAAGATGGGGGATTACAAAAGAAAGGTTAGAGTATCTTGGAGAACAATTCTACAAACGTAGTGATTATGCTTTCTATAGTGAGAAACAAGAGAAAGATGCAACACGATGGGGTAGTGTTCTAGAGCATTCTGATGAAGCGGAGTCTGATCCTGGATCAAGCGAGTTTATTCAGTCAGCTTTAAACTATTCAGATGAGCAAGATGCTTACTGGCCTATTCCAACAAGTGAAACAACGGCTAATTCAATGATTAACTAAAAGCACGAAGAACGATGAAACATATAAAAATATTATTCACATTGTTTTTAATGGTAACCTTGTTTGCCTGCGAAAATGAATATGAACCGTTAAACGAATATTCTGATGTAGATTGGTATACTAGCGGTTTTCAAAATGACAAAGTAGTAGGTCTAAATAAGTACATGTCATTTTCGGACCTGTCGCATAACGCAATGTCTCACTCCTGGTCTTTTTCAGATACAAGTGGATGTAAATTTCTAAAAGGAAATATTACGCGCCAAGACTCAACTTACATCCCTTTTATTGATGAGAGTCTGGATACAATATCTGATGCAGGAACTGTTCATGTATTGTTTACCACACCAGGTCTTAAACATATTCGCTTGCGAAATACATTTGTTGATAATGTCTCTTTTAAAGGTAATGATACTTTAGAGGCGGTTAACCAAAATGGAGAATGGCTTATTGATACATCTTTTGTTGTTGATGTTTATGACTCTATTCAGTCTGCTTTTAAAGTATTTAGAGATGGTATTGAATTAGTAAATGTTGATTTTGACCAGCAAGTGTTCTTGTCAGATTCCTCTTCTTGGCCGGTTCAAGAAGTTATGGCAGGTGAAAAGTTAGAGTTCGTTGATATGTCAACAGTTGGACGCCCAGATAGTAGAACTTGGTATCTCAATGGTGGTAATCCATCAACAAGTGCAGATTCAGTAGCTCTTATCAATTATTATAAGTTGGGTACTTACTATGCAAGAATGGTATCTTCTAGAAGTGGTCAAAATATACCTGCTGGTAGTAAAATGAAGTATATCCCATTAAAAGTAGAAGTAATTAAATCAACTCTTGCTTTTAAACTTTCAGACGATATCGTAGAGACTGACGATGAGGTGTTAATACTAAACATGACTGGAGAGGTTTCGCCATTTAGTGGTTTGGAAAGTGATTTTACTGTTCATGTTACTAATGCAAATGGTTTTGATCAAAATATTGAGGTTCAGAGTGCTAGTGTAAGTGCAACAAGTGGTACTACTATAGAGCTTAAGCTTGCTGAGCCAATTTATAACTCAGATGTTATTACAGTATCTTACGTTGGTGGGACAATTAATTCCTTAGATGAGAGACAATTGGAGGCATTTAGTTTAAAACCTGTTACTATGTATCAGCCAAACCTAATCACAAATCCTGGGTTTGAAGATACTGATAACCTTTGGGGAACACCACATACTTTTACTGACGGAACAACTCCTGCAAAAGGAGCAGAACTATCTATGGATAATCCAAAGAATGGTGATTTTAGTATGTATGTGAATAAGACTGTGGATGATGCTAATGTTGGTTTTGGTAATAGTGGGTCATTCATACTAGAAGCGGGTGTTAAATATACTTACAGATATGATTATTATATAGTAAATGATGGTGCTGCTGTTTGGGAACCTCGTATCTCATTAGCAAATTCTGATGGTACTGTAGTAAATGGCAAGCTTTATGGTGGCTGGTTTAATCCTAATGGTGAAGGTGTTTGGCAAACAAAAGAAGATGTTATCAATGGTGATGCTGGTAGTTATACTGTTGCATTCTTATGCTACGGAGGAGGAAAATCTATTGAAGCTTATTTAGATAATTTCTTTTTGGGTGTGTACGAAGGTCGTCCAACGGAATAGTTTAAGAATAAAATTATTTCCCACCTCCTAGTTGAGGTGGGACTAAAAAATAAAACATATGAAGAATATATATAAAATATTCGTATTATTATTTGTTGGTTACTCAATAAGTAGTTGCGAACCGGATGCATATGAAGTGCCGGATATAGATTTAACGCCTGTTTATTACTTAACAGAAACAGGTAATAACACTTATAAAGATCTGAATATTTATAAAGAAAAAGATCTTTTTATAGTATGGGATAAAGATGGTGCTGTTAGTGTTTCGAATACTCAAGCATACACAGATTCATCAGATACGGAGAATTATTCGGTAACTTTTGTCGTTGAATTAGACGAATTAGATACCATTAATACCATTATTGATGAAAGTACAATTGAAGAAGTTATTGCAGAAACTTCAATAGTAACTGATTATCACTTAACAGGATTAGTTGCTGAAGACCAAGGTCAACTACTAATTGATGAGACTAAAACCATTATTGAAACAAAAACTACCTTTATCACAAATGAAGATGGTAGTATAACAGAAGATGCTGAAGACCCTACCACTACAGAGGTAGAGACTACTACCGTAGTTACAGGTATGCTAAGTAATCAAGAGGTTTATAACTAATAAGCCCTTAAAATGAAATAATATAGAGGAGGTCCTAATTGGATTTCCTCTTTTTTAGTTTAAATATACGCTCGTATTATTATTTGAATAAATATCCTAATTCTTTATTAGTCAGCCTATAAGGCGGATTGATTGATGTGTGCATGTCCTTTTATTACCGAGATATTAGGATATTTAATTAAAGTTACGATATAGATGTTACTACTGTATAAATCTTCAATACTAACTTCAGGGATTTCTAATTCAATTATATTTTAAGGGCTTACAACTAATAGATATTTGTGTTAATAGAATTTACGAAATAATCATACAATAGGTGCTATGATATTGTTTGTGTAATTCCTACTTTACTCTATATTGTTTAACTATTGATAACTATATACGAAAATAGCTTGCTTGTATTTTTTTTGTATTTAAAATTACCTATTGACACTATTTATCAAACTGTAATTTTAGCAAATACAATCTGAGCATGAGAAAAATCACTACAATTCTCCCACTTATTATGACTTTTGATATGCTTTTATATAAGCATCTTTTCTTTCCTTTGCCGAAAATATTGAAAGTTTATAATTAAGAGTTAATTTAAATATTATCAAAAGTTTAGGTGCAGAATCATGACTAAAGAAAAAATCCTAAAAGAATCGAAATCCTATTTCATTCTAACCTTTGCGCTTTTTATGGCAAGTATTGGCTGGTCGGGCTTTATTATACCAACAGGAGTTGTTGGTGGTGGAATAACCGGATTATCAACAATGGCCTATTACTTATGGGGGTGGGATGTTGGTTTAACGGGTTTCGTTATTAACATTTGCCTTATTTTAATGGCTATTAAAATACTTGGTTTCTCATTCGGAGTTAAAAGTGTTTATGGTATCGTAGTGTTTGCTATTTTTATAGATGTTTTAATGGAGCAATTTGGCGGAGAGCCATTGGTTAGTGATGCTTTTATGGCAACTCTAATTGGTGCTTCAATGGCAGGTACTGGTGGTGGACTTATCTTCGTAAATGGGGGTAGTACTGGCGGAACTGATATAATTGCCATGATAATTAATAAGTACCGTAATATCAGCCTAGGGAAACTTCTATTAATGCTTGATGTTGTAATTATTCTATCCGCATATTTTGTTTTTCATGATATAGAAAAAGTAATGTATGGTTTTATAACTATGGCAACATTTGGATATGCTGTTGATCTGGTTATTTCTGGTAATAAGTCAACTGTGCAATTGTTTATCATAAGTCCTAAGTATAAAGAAATATCAGATAAGATTATTAAAACAGCTGAAAAAGGAGTTACTATTCTCGATGGTATGGGAGGTTATTCCGGAGAAAGTAAAAAAGTTTTGATGGTCATCTCAAAAAAGCGTACATCAACCGTTTTGTTCCGAATCATAAAAGAAATCGATCCAGAGGCATTCGTAACTATGGGATCAGTTTCTGGGGTTTATGGTAAAGGCTTCGATCAAATAAAAATCTAATACATAATCTGTAACTATGACAACTCAAAAAATACTTCGCGAAATAAAATCGTACGCCATTTTATCCATCGCTGCATTAATCTGTAGTGTAGGTTGGGCCGGATTTATTATACCATCAGGCATCGTTGCTGGTGGAGTAACAGGTTTGTCAAGTACATTCTATTTCCTTTGGGGATGGGATGTCGGAATCACCTCGTTAGTTATTAATATAGTTTTGATACTCCTAGCCATAAGGATTTTGGGTTTATCCTATGGTATTAAAACCATCTATTGCATTATTTTATTTTCAATGCTACTAACGGTATTAACAGGTTATTTTACCGAGCCAGTTGTTCGCGATATTTTCATGGCTACCTTAATTGGTGCAACCATTGGCGGAATAGGAACCGCTATGCTTATTATAAACGGTGGAGGAACAGGAGGAACCGAGATAATCGGAATGATCATAACAAAATATAAGAATGTAAGTCTTGGTAAGTTATTATTAAGCTTTGATGTAGCTATTATTTCTAGTTCGTATTTTATCTTCCATGATATTGAGAAAATTATGTATGGCTTAATAACCATGGCCATTTTTAGCTATGTGTTAGATTTGGTTTTAACCGGAAATAAGCAATCTGTTCAGATATTTATAATAAGTGAAAAGTACGAAGAATTAGCAGAAACCATTTTAACTCTCGGCAATAAAGGGGTTACTATTATTGATAGTATTGGTGGTTATACAAAGGAGAATAGAAAAATATTGATGGTAATTTCAAAAAAACGTACATCTTCAGTATTATTTAAGATTATTAAGGATATCGATCAAGACGCTTTTGTAACCATGGGAAATGTTTCAAATGTATTTGGACAAGGGTTTGATAAGATTAAAGCATAATATCTCTTTATATATAACTTTAATAGTACTATCCGTTTTGTTTTTAAATGCGTAAGGTATAACTTGGCAGCTCTTAAATTTTTAGATTATATGCATATCATCAAAAAGCTTTCATTAGCCTTAAGCACCGTATTTATAATAGCATTTTTTTTTAGTTGTAATAACTCAAGTAAAAAAGAAAATACAGAAGAAGAAATTGTTGTAATTGATACAATAATTCCAGAACCAGAGAATTTATTGTATGGTATTAATGTAGATTCGTTTGCTATCGAAAATAATAAAGTTAGAAGGAATGAATTTCTCGCCTCAATATTATTAAAATATGATATTGCCTATAAGCAAATTGGTGAATTAGCTGATAAGAGCAAGGATGTATTCGATGTGCGCAAAATTAAAGTGGGTAATCCATATTTTGTTTTCTTAGAACCCGACACAACTTTAAAAGCAAAGTATTTTGTTTATGAAATTGATAAAATTAACTACGTTAAGTACGAGTTTGGCGATTCTATAACTGTTTCAAAAGGACAAAAGGAAGTAAGAAGTGTACAAAAGGAAGCAACAGGTCTTATAACTTCTTCTTTATGGAATGCCATGGCTGAGAATAATACGAGTCCTGTATTATCATTACACCTATCCGATATTTTTGCTTGGACAGTTGATTTCTTCGGAATTGAAAAAGGTGATTATTTTAAAGTATTATATACTGAGGATTATGTGGATTCAACTTCTGTAGGAATATCATCTGTAGAGGCTGCCTTATTTCACCATAGAGGTGAAGATTATTATGCCTTTAATTTTGAAGAAGATAGTTTAACAACAAATTACTTTGATGAAAAAGGGAAGAGCCTTAAAAAAGCCTTTTTAAAAGCTCCACTTAAGTTTTCTCGTATCAGCAGTCGTTTCTCAAATAGCCGATTACATCCTGTATTGAAAATTAGAAGACCGCACCATGGTATTGACTATGCAGCACCGAAAGGTACACATGTGTATTCTATCGGAGATGGCCGTATTATCGCTCGAGGCTATCAAGCTAAGGGAGGTGGAAATTATTTAAAGATTAAGCATAACAGTGTTTATACAACTGTTTATATGCACTTAAATGGTTTTGCAAAAGGAATGAATAAAGGAGTACAAGTTAAACAAGGTCAATTAATAGGTTATGTTGGAGCTACAGGCTTAGCAACGGGCCCTCACCTCGATTTTAGAGTGTACAAGAATGGTAAGCCAATTGATCCACTTAAAGTGAAAGCGCCTCCTGTTGAACCCGTAGAGAAAGAAGATATGGATAGGTTTAAGGAGTTTTATAAGCCGCTCAAACAAGAAATAGATGCTTTACCTTTGAATACAGTAGAATAATTTTCATGATTTAATATTAAGTGGCAAAAGCTCATCATATAAATAGTATGATGAGCTTTTGTCATTTTATTTATATAACCGTTTAATTTCTTTCAGAAAGTAGTTCTTCAACCACCAAAGGGTAGTGTAGGTATTCTAATTCGTGAATCTTAGCCTCAATATCAGCTGGAGTATCATTCTTATCTATTCCTACAGATATTTGCGATATAATTTTACCCTCGTCGTAATTAGAATCTACGTAATGAATTGTAATTCCAGTTTCTGATTCCTTATTATTATAAACCGCTTCGTGAATTTTGGCTCCATACATACCTTTACCTCCATATTTAGGTAAAAGGGCAGGGTGTATATTAATTATCTTGTTTTTGTATGTAGAAACCAAATTGTCTGGAATTAACCATAAAAAACCAGCTAATACGATTAAATCACAATCAAATTCTTGTAGTATATTAACTATATTTGAGGTCTTTGTAAATTCTTCTTTTGTAAAGTTTATGATATCAATTCCTAATTTCTGCGCTCTTTCGTTCACAAATGCTTTAGAGTTGTTCGTCAAAAAGAGGAAATCAACATCTTTTTGATGCTTATTAAAGTATTTTACGATATTTTCTGCATTGGATCCAGATCCAGAGGCAAATATGGCTATTTTGTTCATTTGTTGAATTTTATGAGGTTTTAAGTCCTGTAATATTAGTGTGCAAAAGTAGAAAAAAAAGCCCCTAATTGTATTTTATTTAAATATTATTTGAAATATTATAGGTATTTTTTTTCCTTTGCAAAGTTATTTAAATCAATAAATTTTAATTATTAACTAAAATTAAAAGCTATGTCTGACATTGCATCAAGAGTTAAAGCTATTATTGTTGACAAATTAGGTGTTGACGAAACAGAAGTTACAACAGAAGCTAGTTTCACAAACGATTTAGGCGCTGACTCTCTTGACACTGTTGAATTGATTATGGAATTCGAAAAAGAATTTAATATCGCTATTCCAGATGATCAAGCAGAAAACATTGGCACAGTAGGTGATGCCGTTTCTTATATCGAGGAAAACGCTAAATAAGTAAAACTTTAAAAGAAGTTATGGAGTTAAAAAGAGTAGTAGTAACGGGATTAGGAGCAATCACTCCTTTAGGTAATTCTATTGATGAACTATGGAAAAACCTTGTTGAAGGAGTAAGTGGTGCTGCACCCATTACTCGATTTGACGCCACCGATTTCAAGACGAAATTTGCTTGTGAAGTAAAAGATTACAACTCGAACGATTATTTTGATCGTAAAGAGGCAAGAAAACTTGATATGTTTGCTCAGTTCGCATTAATTGCAGCTGAGCAAGCTGTTCAAGATTCTGGCATTGACCACGAAGACATCGATACAGATCAAGTTGGTGTTATTTGGGGAGCTGGAATTGGTGGAATTCAAACATTTTCAGATGAGATTAAAGGGTTTGCAAAGAATGATTTCAAGCCTAGATTTAATCCATTTTTTATACCGAAAATGATTAGCGATATTGCTGCTGGTCATATTTCAATGAAATACGGTTTTAGAGGACCAAATTTCAATACAGTTTCAGCTTGTGCATCTTCAACAAATGCAATTGGTGATGCTTTTAATCTAATTAGATTAGGTAAATCAAAGGTTTTTGTAACAGGTGGTTCTGAAGCCGCTATTTGTGAAGCTGGTATTGGTGGATTTAATAGCATGCAGGCCTTGTCAACAAGAAATGACAGCCCAGAATCAGCATCACGTCCTTTTGATAAAGGAAGAGATGGTTTTGTTATGGGTGAAGGTGGTGTATCTCTTATTCTTGAAGAATATGAGCACGCAAAAGCTCGCGGTGCAAAAATTTACTGTGAAGTAATTGGTGCTGGAATGACTGCTGATGCTCATCACTTAACGGCCCCACATCCTGAAGGATTAGGCGCTAAAAATGTAATGCTAAGTGCATTATCTGATTATGATACAAAACCTGAAGAGGTAGATTATATTAATGTTCATGGTACTTCAACTCCTCGTGGAGATATTGCCGAAACTTTAGCAATTAAAGAAGTGTTTGGAGAGCATGCTTACAACTTAAATATTAGTTCAACAAAGTCAATGACTGGTCACCTTTTAGGTGCAGCCGGAGCCATTGAATCAGTTGCTTGTATTTTAGCAATTAGAGATGGAGTAGTACCTCCAACTATTAATCATTATGAGGACGATCCTGAGATCGACCAAAAATTAAATATGACTTATCACAAAGCTCAAAAGAGAGAGGTAAAGGTTGCTTTATCTAACACCTTTGGATTTGGAGGTCATAATGCATCTGTTATTTTTAAAGCAATTTAATATAATTGTGTTAAGAAAAATATTATCTAAAATAAAGCTTTCTCCAGAACGGAGAAGGCTTTATTTTTTGCTACATACTATATTAGGTTATTATCCTAATAATCTCTCTTTATATGAATTAGCACTTGTTCATAAATCTGCATTGCTAAAAGATTGTGATGGGAAGGTTATGAATAATGAGCGGCTTGAGTTTTTAGGAGATGCTATCCTTGGTGCAATTGTTGCCCAAGAATTATATAACAAATACCCTGATGTAAACGAAGGCTTTCTTACCAAAACGCGTTCTAAGATTGTAAATCGAGCATTCTTGAATAAAACCGCTTTGCAATTAGGCTTGAAGGATATAATTAGTTCGCAATCTAAAATAGCACTGAATAAAACAAACATTCCTGGAGATGCTTTAGAGGCACTGATAGGTGCCATATTTGTTGATAAAGGCTATGATAAATGTGCGAAATTTGTTTTAAGCAAAATATTGCATCCCTTCGTTAACTTAAATGAAATTACTAAGCATGATAATAATTTCAAATCTATGCTAATTGAGTGGGGACAGAAATATAAGCGCGAGATAAATTTTGAGACTGAGGAGGTGTCAAGCACTTCAGATCATGCTCCTATATTTGTGTCAAATGTTGAGATCGAAACCATTGTATATGGCAGGGGAGAAGGTAATTCAAAAAAGGAATCTCAGCAAAATGCAGCAATGGAGGCGTTGCAGAATATCTCTATAAAAGAAAATAATCCGAACTATAAAGCTTAAAAGTTCCTCTCTATTCAATTTAAATTCATTGCAATTAGCTATATTGCATAGCTTATTTAAACCACATACTATTACATAGATTTATTATAAGTATGAGTAAAAAATACATTTATCTTTTAGCATTTATCATTGCAGCGAGTTTGTTCGGGATCATTTATGTGCAAACACTTTGGATGCAAGATGCCAGTGATATAAAGGAACTAGAGTTTAATAAGCAAATCAAGCAGGCCATGACCCAAGTGGTTAATAAGCTTGCGCGAGATGAAAGTACAGAGCAAGCAGCTCTAATACGATCGCAAATTAAAAAGCAATCAACATCAAACCTACCAAAGGAGCTAAATAGAAAACCCCGATATTTAAACGGAAACGGAAGTGAAGGTACAAACCTCGATGAGAGTTTTGATATTTCTTTTCGCTTTCAGTTGCAGGATAAGCAAATCAGTACGACGATGCTTACCTTTAATGAAGATTCTTTAATTTTTAGTTTAAATAATCAAACGCCAGTTTCTACACGTACGAGTAAATTTGGCCCATTAACAAGTGCTTTTTTAAGTATTCAAGATGAACTTAATGCAAAAGTTGAGGGAAAAAGTGAGATGCTTTTAAATGCCTTATTTCCTAAAAGATCAATCGACCAGCGTGTAGATAGAGAAAAGGTTGATGTGATGCTGATGAAAGCACTTGAAGATAGAGGGATTATTTTACCCTTCGAATTTGCAGTGTTTGATGGTAAGGGAAAATTGGCCCTTGCAACAACAGGCTATAAGCCTGACGAATCAAAAATCGTATATCAAAAATATCTTTTCCCAAATGATCCACATCCCGAAGCCCATCATATTAATTTATATTTTGCAGAACGTCCTAACTTCTTGATGCAATCTATTAATCTAATAATACCTTCTGCTACTTTTACCTTAGTAATGATATTAACCTCTATTATTACTATCTTAATTATTTTAAGGCAAAAGAAAGTTGATGAAATTAAGAACGATTTTATCAATAATATGACCCATGAATTTAAAACACCTATTTCAACTATTTCTTTAGCATCACAAATGTTAAAGGATCCGAGTGTTGCAAAAACACCAAAAGCATTGCAAAGAATGTCTAGTATCATTCAGGATGAAAGTAAAAGATTAAGCTTTCAGGTTGAAAAAGTGCTACAAATGGCTATATTTGAAAAAGGGAAAGCAGGTTTAAAAATAAAAAAACTTGATATAAACCAATTAATTCACAATGTTTCTACTAACTTTAAGCTGAAAGTAGAAAATAAGAATGGTGAGATTGTAGAAAGCCTTGATGCTAAAAATGGTGACGTTTATGTTGATGAGGTGCATTTTACAAATGTGATTTATAACTTGTTTGATAATGCTTTCAAATACCGGAAAGGTACTCCAATTCTTCAAGTTAAAACTTGGAATAAGAATGATGGATTAGTTATTTCTATTAAAGACAATGGTTTAGGGATATCAAAAGAGAACCTAAGCCGTATATTTGAGAAATTCTATCGCGTTCCAACAGGAAATGTGCATGATGTTAAAGGTTTTGGCCTAGGTCTTGCATATGTTAAAAAGATTGTTGAGGATCATGGTGGAACAATCAATGCAGAAAGTGAAGTTAACGTTGGAACAAAATTTGAGATTTTCTTACCGATAAAAAGTACTAAGGAATGGAAAAAGAATATAAGTTGCTTTTAGCCGAAGATGATGAAAACTTAGGTATGCTATTGCGCGAATACCTAGAGGCTAAAGGATATGAAACTGATTTAATGCCTGATGGGGAAGAGGCATATAAGGCTTTTACAAGCAATACATATGATTTGTGTGTATTTGATGTAATGATGCCTAAAAAAGACGGTTTTACTCTAGCTAAAGAGATTAGGTTAATCAACGCCGAAATTCCTATTATATTTCTAACTGCTAAATCTATGAAAGACGATGTATTTCAAGGGTTTAAGATAGGGGCTGACGATTATATTACAAAACCTTTTAGTATGGAAGAATTGCTTTTTAGATTAGAAGCTATTATTCGTAGAACAAAAGGTACAAATAACATTCAGGATGTCTATCAGTTAGGAAAGTATAAATTCGATACTCAAAAACAACAATTGATAGAAGGTGATGTGGTTGTTAAATTAACAACAAAAGAATCTGAACTTCTTAAGTTATTATGTAATAATGCAAATAAAGTGTTAGAGCGTAATTTTGCGTTGAAAACCATTTGGGTAGATGATAATTACTTTAATGCGAGAAGTATGGATGTTTATATTACTAAGTTAAGAAAGCATCTTAAAGAAGAAACTTCTGTTGAAATTATCAATGTGCATGGTAAAGGTTATAAGTTGGTAATGTAATTGCCAATTAACATTAAATAAAAAGGCCAATATTCAATTTGAATATTGGCCTTTCTCATATATCTAAAATTTCTTAATCAAGCTTTAGTACTGCTAAAAATGCCTTCTGTGGTACTTCAACATTACCTACTTGTTTCATTCGTTTCTTACCTTTCTTTTGCTTTTCAAGGAGTTTTCTTTTACGACTGATATCACCACCATAACATTTTGCTGTAACATCTTTTCTTACTGCCTTAACAGTTTCTCTAGAGATAATTTTAGCTCCAATTGCAGCCTGAATTGCAATGTCAAATTGTTGACGAGGAATTAATTCTTTTAGTTTCTCACAAATACGTTTCCCTAAAGTATAAGCATTATCAAAGTGGATTAATGTAGATAGAGCATCAACGCTTTCGCCATTTAGTAAAATATCTAATTTAATTAATTTGGCACTTTTAAAACCCGTTTGGTGGTAATCAAACGAAGCATATCCTTTAGAGATACTTTTTAATTTATCGTAGAAGTCAAAAACAATCTCCGCTAGCGGCATATTGTAATTTAACTCTACTCTATCAGAGGTAAGGTAATGTTGTTTAATTAATTCACCTCTTTTATTCAAACAAAGGCTCATTACCGGACCAATAAACTCCGATTTAGTAATAATTTGAGCGTGTATATATGGCTCCTCAATCTTTTCAACTAGTGTAGCTTCAGGTAATCCTGATGGATTATGTACTTCTAATAATTCTCCTTGTTTAGTGTGTACGTTATATGGTACGTTGGGTACAGTTGTGATCACATTCATATCAAACTCACGATCTAAACGCTCCTGAATTATCTCCATGTGTAGCATACCAAGAAATCCACATCGGAATCCAAAACCTAATGCTGCTGAACTCTCTGGCTCAAATGTTAATGAGGCATCGTTAAGTTGAAGTTTTTCCATGGCAGCTCTCAGGTCTTCGTAATCATCACTTTCAATCGGATAGACCCCTGCAAATACCATTGGTTTAACTTCTTCAAATCCATCAATGTGAGTTTCACAACCATCTTTAACAGTTGTAATAGTATCTCCAACCTTAACCTCTTTACTAGTTTTAATACCTGATATAATATAACCTACATCACCAGTATGGAGCGCTTTCCTTGGTTCCATATCTAATCGTAGAACGCCAACTTCATCGGCATTATACTCATGCTCTGTGGCCATAAATTTAACCAAATCACCCTTTTTAATTGAACCATTTACTACTTTAAAGTAGGCGATGATTCCTCTAAATGAGTTAAAAACAGAGTCAAATATTAAACATTGTAATGGAGCTTTAGGATCTCCAACTGGAGCCGGAACTCTATGAATAATTGCTTTTAATATTTCATCAACACCAAGACCTGTTTTACCACTGGCAGGAATAATGTCTTCACGCTCGCCACCAATTAAGTCTAAAATTTGATCTTCCACTTCGTCGGGCATTGCATTGGGTAAATCCATTTTATTCATTACCGGTATAATATGCAAATCGTGCTCAATGGCTTGGTATAAGTTAGAAATAGTTTGTGCCTGTATACCTTGTGTAGAGTCTACAATTAACAAAGCTCCTTCACATGCAGCAATAGATCGAGATACTTCGTAAGAAAAATCAACGTGTCCTGGTGTGTCAATTAAATTTAAAACATACTGTTCTCCATCTAATTCATAATCCATTTGTATCGCATGACTTTTGATAGTTATGCCACGTTCTCTTTCAATATCCATATCATCCAATACTTGAGCTTGAGCTTGACGATCAGATACTGTTTGAGTAAACTCAAGTAATCTATCAGCTAATGTACTCTTCCCGTGATCGATATGTGCAATGATGCAAAAATTCCTTATATTCTTCATGTTCTATTACTTCCGTGTAAATGCAAGCATATATTGTTGCAGTATTCAATTTGCAAAGATATTTAATTCTCGATAATTTACGAGCTTTTTAGGTTTATTGTTTTAGCTGTTGTTATTGACTGTAAACAACAAAGGCTTCGAAAAACGAAGCCTTTAAAATATTATAGTCTATTCTTAATTATACGAGCTCTTGAACTAAGTCTGCTGCTTCTTTTAAAGTAATAGCAGAGAATACTTTTAAACCAGATTCATCAATAATCTTTTTGCCACCTTCTGCATTAGTTCCTTGTAGGCGAACAATGATTGGAACGTTAATTTCTCCAATCTTTTTATAAGCTTCAACTACACCATTGGCTACCCTATCACAGCGAACGATACCACCAAAAATATTGATTAGAATTGCTGTAACATTTTCATCACTTAAGATAATTTTTAGGCCGGCTTCAACTGTTTGGGCATTGGCACCACCTCCAACATCTAAAAAGTTAGCTGGGTCACCACCCGAAAGCTTAATGATATCCATTGTTGCCATTGCTAAACCAGCTCCGTTTACCATGCAACCTACATTACCATCAAGTTTTACAAAGTTAAGATTGTGCTCAGAGGCTTCTACTTCAGTAGGATCCTCCTCTGTTAAATCACGCATTTTGGCTAAATCTGGATGCTTGAATAAAGCATTATCATCTAATGATAGTTTAGCATCAATTGCCATTATTAAATCATCTGATGTTTTAAGTACCGGGTTAATTTCAACCAAAGAAGCATCGGCCCCTATATATGCATTGTATAACGCAGGAACAAATTTTGTCATTTCCTTAAAAGCTTTACCTGATAAGCCAAGGTTGAAAGCAATTTGCCTAGCCTGGAATGGAAGAACTCCTTGTCCTGGGTCAATTTCTTCTTTATAAATTAAATGAGGAGTTTCTTCTGCAACAGTCTCAATATCCATACCTCCTTCGGTAGAATACATAATTATATTTTTCCCTGACTGTCTGTTTAGTAAAACACTCATGTAATACTCTTCGGGTTTCGAATCTCCTGGGTAAAATACATTTTGAGCGATTAATACCTTATTTACTTTTTTCCCTTCAGGACCGGTTTGGTGTGTAACCAACTGCATTCCTAATATTTGATCGGCAAGTTCTTTAACTTCGTCTAATGATTGAGCTAATTTAACTCCACCACCTTTACCTCGTCCGCCTGCATGTATCTGAGCTTTCACTACCCATTTATCTGTGCCGGTTAATTTGGTAAGTTCTTTGGCGGATTCAACAGCCTCTTCAGGAGTATTTGCAATTAGGCCTTTGGAGACTCTAACCCCGAAGTTGGATAAGATTTCTTGTCCTTGATATTCATGTATGTTCATAGTAGAAATTTTTCTAGATTGATTACTAAAACTAATATCACTTAAAATAACACCAAACTCTAGTTTTAGTTTTGTTGTGATTAAGATTTACCATTAAAGCTACAAGGATTTAGTTATTTTTGTACAAAATAGAAAGTTAGTATGCGAAAATTACGAAATAAAGAGTTAAACAGGTTGTCGGTAGAAGAATACAAGGCATCAGATAAAACTCCGATAATTGTGATATTGGATAATGTTAGAAGCTTGAATAATGTAGGTTCTGTTTTTAGAACCTCTGATGCATTGCGTTTGAAGAAGATTTATTTGTGTGGAATTACCCCAACGCCACCTCATAATGATATTCATAAAACGGCGCTAGGTGCTGAAGATTCTGTAGATTGGGAGTATTCAGAAAGTACTGAGGAGGTTATTGAAAAATTACAAGAGAAAGGTTATGAAGTAAACTGTGTTGAGCAAGTTGAAAATAGCACCTTTTTAACTGATTATAAAGTAAAGCCTCAGGTGCCAGTAGCTTTAGTGTTTGGTAATGAGGTAAAAGGAGTAAGGCAAGAGGCAATTAATATTTCTGATGGATGTATAGAAATTCCTCAGCACGGAACTAAGCATTCTTTTAACATTAGTGTTAGCGCAGGGATTGTATTATGGGAAATTAGTAAGCAGATGCTATATTAAAAATAAAAATGGAGGCTAATGCTATTATTGGCCTCCATTTTATAATGACTAAAAATCTATTTCTTTCTTCTAATTTGTTTGAAGCTTATTTTGAGATTCTTCTCGAAGTAACGTATTTGTTTAACCTCTTTTGATTCTATTAGGGCTAATGAAACGCCTCTATTTCCTGCTCTAGCAGTTCTTCCGCTTCGATGTGTATAGTATTCTTCTTTATCTGGCAGTTGGTAATGGATTACGAAATTTAATCCTTCAACATCAATTCCTCTTGCGGCTAGGTCTGTAGCCACTAATACACGGTGTGTTCCATTTTTAAACGCCCTCATTACCTTATCACGATCTTTTTGTTTCAGATCGCCTTGAATAGCATCAGTTGCAATGTTTTTAGCAATGAGTTGTTTTGCTAATGTTTGAGCAGCATTCTTTGTTTTACAAAATATTACCCCTCTACTATCTTTATCAGAACCTAGAATCTGCATTAGAATTGCAAACTTCTCCTTTTCATCACAGATCAAAAACTGATGATCAATATTTTTATTGACAACATTTCGTTTACTAAGCTGAAAAAACTTCGCGCTAGGAGAAAGGTGTGTTTTTATTATTTGCTTAATCGATGGAGGCATTGTTGCTGAGAATAACCACTTATTTTCAACAAACGATGTTTGTGTTAATATTTCGTCAAGTTCTTTTTTAAAGCCCATGCTCATCATCTCATCCGCCTCGTCTAAAATAATGGTTTGAACTTTTCTTATATCTACAGCTTTTCTTTTTATGAGGTCAATTAAACGACCAGGTGTTGCTACAATTATATGAGTAGGTCTTCTTAATGAAGATATTTGTTTTTCAATTTGCGCTCCACCAAAAACAGATTCTACAAATATTTTGTCGGTATATTTAGTGAACTTAAATAGTTGTTTGGCAATTTGCTGACCTAATTCGCGAGTGGGGCATAGTATTAAGCCTTGCACTACATTCAGTTTAGGGTTAATGCGTTCAAGTAATGGTAAGCCAAAGGCAGCAGTTTTACCAGTACCTGTTTGTGCTTGTGCAACGATGTCAGAATTACTTTGCATTAAAAAAGGAATAACCTCAGCTTGTACTTCAGTTGGGGTTTCAATTCCGATTTCTGCAATGGCTTTGACGATATTTTTTCTTAAGCCAAGATTTTTAAAATTTTCCAAAACTTTTATTTTATATTCGTGGTAAATTTAGATATTCTAGTTTTAATAAAATTGCTTAAGGGGATATATTCTCATTAAATTCTTTTAATGTTTGTTTAAAAGAGAAGAAATGTATTGTATATACACAAAGAACGGTAGTTGAATTGTGGCATTAGTCAGCAAATTTCGTTCATACATCTAACAATATTATAATAGAATTATAACTATATTGTAATAAGCCTTATAATTTTATAAATTAGTACATGATAACTTAATTGGAAGCCTATTTAACTAACTAAAATAATCTTATACCGATAATGGTATAATGAATAATTGTACCTCAATCTTTTATAGAGGGGTATTCTTAAACTCTTGCAACAATGAAAACGAAAAAAATAAAAGTTAATGGGATATCTCAAGAAATTGAGGTAAGTATGGATGGTAAACATATAATCTACAAAGATAAAGAGGTGCATCAGTCACTTGTGAAACCAAATAATAGTAGAAATGGATTCTACCAAGTGAGTATTGAGAGTAAAATACTATACGTTCACCGTTTGGTTGCTCAAGCGTTTATAAGGAACGAGAAGCCAGTTTCTTATAAAATGGTTTTGCATATTAATTGTGTTACAACAGATAATAGTGCCGAAAACCTTGAGTGGGGTGATTTTAAGAAGTTAGCGATTAATAGAGAGAAACAAGGCTTATCTGGGGCCAAAAATCTTGATTATAGAGGAAAGTCTACTATAACTTATGAAGAGGCTTTAAAGATTGCCAAACGTTTAGATGCTGGTGAATTTGCGAAAGATATAAGCAAGGAGTATAATGTTTCAGAAATGAGTATAGCTAGAATTAGAAAACGCTATTGCGAGAAAAAGTCTGCTAGCCCCCGCTATACGGAAGATGTTAAGAAGAATATTGTAAAGTTATTAGAAAAACATCCAACAAAAAGGGTAGCCGAAATTTCAGGTATACCGTATGAAACTGTTTATAAGTGGAAACGGAAGTTTATGAATAACTAATTAATCTTATAAGAATGATTTAAAGATTGAGCTTAGGATAAGTTTTAAATTCTACATAAAAAAAAGCTTGGATTCAAGGGTCTAGTGCAACAAAGTTTGTTTTTGTATTGGATGCAAATTAGCATAATTAATTTTTATTTGTA
>NZ_CANLCN010000025.1:0-64615 GCF_947489045.1 Saccharicrinis aurantiacus | reverse complement strand
GATACTTAAATATAACAAATGCTTTGTTTCTTTTCTCTTAAAATAGAACTTTTCTTACGTCGAATTCACGTTAAATAAGGTATTGTAACCATAGCAAGATTGGTGTAATAGCTAAACTAAGTTTACTTGTATCCTTAATAATTTTGATTTATGAATAAAATAGATAATTCTTCAAAAATTAAATCACATCCTTTTTGGCGATGGTTCTGGCTCACTTTCCTTGTACTTTCTCTTTTATATGCGTGGTATTCATTTTACGTTCCTTCCAATGATATAGTGTGGGCTGATGATATGGTCTCTGCTCGAAAAATCGCTAATGATTCCGACAAAAATATACTATTGTTTTTCACAGGAGATTGGTGCGTACCCTGCCGTATTATGAAGCGTGAAATTTTTGCAGATAAGAAAGTCATGAAGGCCGTTAATGCACAAGTTGTACCTGTAATAATTAATGTTGATGATCCCAATACTAAAGAAATCATAAAGCGCTATAACATCGATGTAACACCAATAACGATTTTTACAGATCCCCAAGGAGTAGTGCTTGATTATGCAGTTGGCAAAATTGGAAAACTTGAATTCCTAGAAATGATTACAAATTTGGATATTAAGACACCTGAAGTAAATTTAAAGCAGTAAATTTAAAATAGCTACATTTTAATAACCTTGTTTATTAGCTCATTGCAATGAGGTACGAAGAAGAAAACACTATGGTAGCAAAAAAACTTTGATCGCACAACTGCCTCAAAGAAAATAAATACTAACATTCTATTATTTAAAGATTTGATAAAAGTAAAAAAACCACTGCCATAAGAACGACAGCGGCTTTTCAATCTTTAACCAAACCTAACCCATACAAATATAATAAAAAATCTAGATAGTAACATATATAAACAGCAAAAAATCAGAATGTGGATTTTATTCCTTTATCGAATACAATGAAGACCATAGGAACTATAGAAGGTAGGAGCTTTCAATGTACCTTACAAAAATTGGAACTTGCCAGGTTTTCTAATTAGAGAATGTCTTATTTGAAAATATTATTCATTTCATTATTCTGTGTAAGCAACAGTGTGAACTCTGAGAAAGTCGCGTTTTATCTCTTTCCTCAAATAAGTGGTTCCTGCTATTTACAGGGAGTCATCTGTTACTAGGATTCAGCTCTTAAGAGAAATATTATTGAAATAATATAAAGGAGTATATGACTTATCAATAGATTCAATAGGCGAGTCATTCCAATAAATGTAAAGCTAAAATTAAGTTTTAAGAAACCTATTGCTAGTGAACCTATTTTCACTGATACGTATAAAATAAGAAAAGCCACTATCGTGAGAACGATAGCAGCTTTTCAATCTTTAACCAAACCTAACCCATCGCAATATACGAATAATTTTTATATTCGCAACACTTACTCATAACTTATTTCAAAAAAAAGAGATTGACGTGGAATATTGGTAATATTTTATAATAAAATTAAACTTTATTGATACTGCACACTACTTAGAAAACACCTTAACAATCCAAAGTATTAGGTACAACCCAATACCTGCACCGAAGATTAATACCGATAAAACAAAAGCAATACGGATGCCCTTAACACTCCATCCTAACTTGCCACTTAGCCATTCAGATACACCTAAAATCATAGTATTAAAATTGAGATTAACCCTAATTCATATTATATGTGAATTATTTAGTTTATATATAATTTTTTATCAGGGGCTATTCCCCTACACCAATTGTTTGTGAGAACACTACAGTTCCTTTAATAAGAATCTCTAATTCTACATTAATATAACTATCCTCAGGACTTGCTTGGCCCATTGCCAGAAATTCAATATCTGTATCTGCGGCACCGCTCACCACAATATCCTTCAATAAATTATGTAATGCATCCACCCCTTCTTTTTGAAGGTAGTCGGGTAGAAATATTTCTTCCTCATCATCTGGAATAACTAATTCATAATTATCTAATAAGTACTTAAGCTGATTGTTTTCTTTAATAGTAAGGTCCAATGCTATTGTATCAGCCTCATTCATACCTAATGTTTTTACGTTAATCCATACACCTTCAATGTAAACATCTTCTATTCCTGCATCTTCAAACTCCAAATCTTGAATACTTTCATTAATAGTACTCGCATAAATTATAGCTTGTTTTTCAAAGTTTCCGTTATCTGCAACTATAATTGTTGCGTCATGCTCAATTGTTGGGTATAGCTTTATCTCCTTTTCATCACAAGCAATTAAAAGGATGGAAATTATAAATAAGTTTACTAACTTTTTCATCGTATTATATTTTACAAATTATTTAACTCAACTAATTATACTTAACCCCGAGAAAATCGGGAGTTATTTTAATTCCTTAGATTTCCTATATCTTTCCCGTTCATTTATTCCAAACCCTATTCCTACGTTAACAGTATTCTGTTTAGCAAAATTATAATCTCCATTAACTTTAAAAGGCCCCATATTTAAGGTTATACCAAGTGTTGCTCTAATGGTATTAGCTGCATCCATATCAAATTCCACCTTATCTCCAGGTTCTGTAGACTCAGAATTCACTTCTGGTTCTATTCCACTATAATCGTATTGAACCTTTACCTTTCCTGTTTCATAAGATAAACCTCCATAAAAAGTAACAAACGAGGTATTGTAACTACACTGCAAACTAATGATATTAGAACTTGCATCAAGATACTCCCCTACTTTAAAATATTGATTGTAATAACCAATTGCTATATCAACAGGAATACTATCGAGATAATTATTAATACTATGCCTAATTCCCCAACCAAATACATCTAACTCACCTGCATCTTCAATATTCATTTTGGTATAACGAATTGTTAGGTCTGTACCATATACCGACCCTATGGTAAGTTGTGGCATCAGTAAGGGCATATGATCTACATCAAATCCTCCTGGGAGAACATAACTTAATCCATTACCCGGGTGTGTCACAGTAGGTCCTTCAGCAGGTCCAAAAACAGTTGGCGCTTCAATCTCACCTGATAGTCCTGAAGATGGATCGTCATATTTGGCCATAAAATACTTTGATTTGGTAGGAATAATTGCTGATTGAGCAACAACTCCTATATACATTTGGAAACCCCATTTCTCAATACTCGAATTATGGTACAGTCCACTATTAAGATTAGCGGAGAAAGCATCAGCAAAAGGCTGCATATATTTTTGCCCATTCTCTGAAGTATACTTTGATATAAAATCTTCAAGATTTTGAGCATGTAAGGTCATAAATGCCCCTAATACAACTGTTAATAGCAATAATTTACATTTATTCATAGTAGTGATTATTAAGTAGTGTTAATCCAATTTAGGGATATTTTATTTGTATTTCAAGTCCTAATTGATTGAAGTTAACTTATTGACCAATAACATCTATGAATAATACATTTCGATTACCTATAAAAAACAAAAGCCCTCACATTATAAATGTGAGGGCTTGGATTTGCGTAATATAAATTATATATCGAAATATCTTAATCTATGCTAACTTTACGTTAACCGCATTTAATCCTTTTTTTCCTTCTTTTAATTCAAAAGTAACGTCGTCGTCCTCTTTGATTTCATCGATTAGACCAGTTACGTGAACGAAATACTCGTTGTCTGATTCATTGTCTTTAATAAAACCAAAACCTTTTGATTCATTAAAAAATTTTACTTTTCCTTCTTTCATAATAAATGTAAATAAAAACTAACTCTTACAAATGTATGATTAAAAGTTGTATATCAATAAAAAAAAACAAAAAAGTGTAAAAAAATTATTGTTCACTTTACACTATCTCAATAAGCTGATAGTTTGGACATTATAAAGACCTAATAAGACTTAATTATTTTTCTAAATTCGGATAGTAACGAAATATCTTTTTCAAATGCATTTCCAACAACAATTACATCTGCTCCTGCGTGGCATGCATTTTTTACTTTTTCTGCGGTATTTAAACCGCCTCCAACTATAAGAGGAATGTCAATACTAAGCTTCACTTTTTGTATCAATTCTTGCGGAATCGGCACCTCTGCTCCACTCCCTCCTTCAAGATAAATTAGTTTATGCCCTAACATTTCTCCGGCAATAGCGGTTGCGGCAGCAATATCGGATTTATCAGCAGGTATAGGAGCCGTTTGACTCATGTATTCAACTGAAGTTCTTTTACCGCTTTCAACAAGGATATACCCCGTACTAAGCACTTCTAAATTAGATTCTTTTAGAAAAGGAGCAACTACAACATGGTTGCCTATTAATAAATCTGAGTTACGCCCTGAAATAAGCGATATAAAAAGCAAAGCATCTGCCTCAGGGGTAACCTGTAATAAACTTCCTGGAAAAAGCACTACTGGGACATCAAGGTGTTGCTTAAGGGATTTAATTACCTTATCTGTCTTCACCGAAACTAAACTACCTCCCACCAATATCAGGTCTGGCATAGCCGATTCTATTGCAGTTATTACTTTAATTAGGTTATTCTGAGGATATTTTTCAGGGTCAATGAGCATGGCAAGCAATTTCTTACCTGCTTTCTGCTTATCTTTAATTAACTCAAGTATCATTCTTTTTGTATTGATATGCGTATGGGTAAAGCTAGCGAGAGTTCGCATAATAAACAATGCTAAATCTTATAAGCCAAATAATATTCAGGAGTGATTAAGTAGTGAATATTTAGATATTCTGTACTATCATTTACAAAAACGGAAGTATTAACTATACCTTGATTGCTAATTACAAATGGTTTACAAAGTAAGTCTTCATTGAAAATTACCCCTTCGGTATCTAATAGCTTATACAAAGCCTCTTTAATACACCATATTAAAGAGTAGTATTTATTGTTATCTGCAACTGGAATAAATAGATCCTCATCTGCTGAAATAAATCGTTGTGCTATTTTCATCACTCTATCAGAAGGGTATTCGATATCTACACCCGGAACACCATTTGTGGTAAAAGCAACAGCAACAAAGCCATTAGTATGACTAATACTTATGATATATTCACTATTCTCAAGTATTGGTTTACCTGAGTCTAAATAGCTTATTTTTGGATATACACCGATAACTTCGCTTATAAGACAACGTGTGCAGAGAAACTCAAGCTTTCGCTTAACAAGCTTAAACGAATTTACTTTTTGCAAATCATCATCTGAAACTTGAAGTTCTGCTAATATTTCATCAACAGTTTCTTCAATCTTCCAAACCTTTACAAAACCGTTATTGTGATTTATAGTATTAATTAGAGGCATGATTATAAAGTGTTTAATCTTCCCACTTTAATGTTTCCATTAAGTGCATTACATCCTCTTTTATAAAATCAACAACTGGAGCCAATGAATCTTTGTTAGGGATAACATCGAAATATAAGGATCCACGTACAAAGTGCTTTACACTATCCGTTAAAAAGAACTGTAACGATGAAGCTGCATCTCCTTTAATATCGTATAAAATACCATAGGTTTTGTTTTCGTCTGAAGCAAAAACACGTTCACCAATCGCATCTGCTTTAATGGAATGTTTATAGGCTAATCCCCTACTATCTTCAAGTATCACAACAAGATTATCTTCAACGGGCTTGTAACTAAAATGAATTACGCCTTTGTGCTGTGGGTAACGAATATTTAACCAGTATTGCTCTGCATGTGGAGATGGGTCTGCTATTACATTAGCATGTTTTGAAGCTTCAAACGTATAGGGTTTACCATCTTGATATAACGAATACTCATGCTCGGGAAAAGTAATTCGGAAATATCCACGTGGTTTTGGTGTTGTTGAATGTGTACAAGCAGTGATTATTACAATTAAAGCTATAATTAAGCCTAGCTGTTTATTTAATTTCCCTCTCATTATATAGCTTTTTAAGGCAATTGTTTAACGAACACGTCCGATTCGTTTTTCCTCAAATTTAATTTGAATAATTCTACGTGAATCAACATCGACAATAGTAAACTCACATTTTTTATATTTGATGATCTCTGTTTTATCAGGTATCTCTCCTTTCAGTTCCAATAACAATCCCGCCAAGGTTTCTGCTTCTCCTTTTACTTCATCAAAATAATCCTCATCGATATTAGTTACCTTATGAAAATCATTTAATAACGTTTGCCCTTCAAATAAGATGGTTCCATCCGGAAGAATAGTATAAGTAGCTTCCTCATCATCTTGCTCATCAGATATTTCGCCAACAATTTCTTCTAATATATCCTCTAAACTAACAATCCCAGAAGTACCGCCATATTCATCAACCACAATGGCCATATGAATTTTATTAAGTTTGAATTCTTCTAGTAAATCGTTTATTTTTTTTGTTTCTGGAATAAAATAAGGTTCTCGGATGAGTTCTTGCCAATTAAATTCATCGCCTTTCTCTAAATAAGGCAATACATCTTTTACGTATAAAACACCTTTTACATTATCTGGCGTATTTTCGAATATTGGAATACGGCTAAAGCCTGATTCAACAATAATCTCAAGCACTTTGGTAAATAAACTCGATATTTCAACATCAACAACATTTACCCTAGGAGTAGCAATTTCAGCAGCACTGATATTACCGAATTTTACAATACTTTCTAATATATCTTTTTCATCAGTAATTTCCTTACTAGTTAACTCCAAAGCATGTGAGATATCATCCATTGATATGGAGCTTTGTTTTTTAGCAACACGCCTATTTACAAAGCCTGATGATTTTACCAAAATATAACTAAATGGTCGAAAAAGAGTCTTTAATAAAGTCAAAGGATAAGCCATAAACTCAGCAAACCTAACTGCAAATCTACTGGCATAAACCTTGGGGAAAATCTCACCAAAGAATAATATTAAACTCGTAATTCCAACAAGTTCGATGGCAAACTTAACCCAAGCTGTTTCACCAAAGCTTATTAATGAATTAGAAATAAAGGCTGATAATATTACAATACCAACATTTACAAAGTTATTGCCTATCAATATAGTCGCCAATAAAGTTTCGGGATCGTTTAAATGCTGTTGAATTAATGCTGCACTCTTATTTTCGCCATCTTCAATATTGTGTAAATCACTTGGTGTTAGTGAGAAAAACGCTACTTCTGAACCAGATAGCATACCTGACAATAAAAGCAAAATAAAAAGCGCTACTATAGCAGTCATTACACCAGTGGTTAGGGGCAATAACTCAATAGCTAAAATTGTTGTATTTATATGTGAGTAAATCAATACTGTAGTTAAAATTAATTGGCTAAGTTAAACATTAAAAAGGTAAATCATCGGTTTCATCCGAGTCATTAAAAGATTGTTCGTTAGGTGTATTAGATGTAAATCCAGCTTGTGGAGGCTCCGTAATAGTAGGCTCTTTATATCCTTGAGATCCTGTTGAGACTTGCGTATTTCCACCCGGATTATCTGATTTTCTTCCTAATAACTGAAGATTATCAACATAAACTTCTGTTGTATATCTTTTGTTGCCATCTTTATCGTCCCACGAACGTGTACGGAGTTTTCCCTCAACATAAATTTGAGTACCCTTTCTAACGTAGTTTTCGGCTACTTTTGCTAATCCACCCCAAATAACAACATTATGCCATTCTGTTCTTTCAGGAACCTCTTGCCCTGATGCCGTTTTAAAACCACGCTCTGTAGTTGCTATCGGAAAATTAGCAACAGCTCTGTCATTTTCAAAATATCTAACTTCAGGGTCTTTACCCACATTACCAACTAGGATTACTTTATTTACCGACATTTCTTATTTAGTTATTGGATTAAACTTACTTTTTTAAAAATACTTAAATAAGTAAGATTTGCAAAAATACAGAAATTACTCTACTCTTTGCCAAAGCGAGCCACTATATCTGTTAAAGGTTTTGGAAAAGCATATTCTTTAAGATTACTTATACTCTCAATGTCAAAGATATTTGTTTCGAGTAACTGATCAATTTTTAAAATTACTTTATTGATATAAAGAGTTTGATGGGTTAATTTATGCTTTACCTGATTTGTATAAATTATTTCTTTTTTAGCATCTGCAACCAGCTCTTTAATAAAATCAGAATTGAGTAAATTCTCAATTGAAACCTCTTCTGCAGATTCATATAAAGGAAACTGATACAAGCCCTCCCATATTCCTTTACCTTCGCGCCTTTGGATAAATGTATTGTCATTGGCATCAATAATGCAAAGAAATGATAAATATCTATTTCTCACTTTTAACTTCTTCTCCTTAACAGGAAGAACATCTACTTTATCACTCCTAAGCGCTTCGCAAGTATCTTGAAAGATACAAGTTTCACACTTGGCAAGTTTAGGTGTACAATGCAAGGCACCAAACTCCATAAGAGCTTGATTAAATAAACCATGCTCACTACCGGTATTTAAACTATGGGCGAGCTTTTCAAACTGCTTTTTACCAATGGTACTATTAATAGCTGTATCGATACCAAATAACCTGGATAATACACGAAACACATTACCATCAACAACCGTTTTGTGCTCATTATAACATATTGAACTAATAGCGGCGGCTGTATACGGACCAACACCTTTTAATTCTATCAAGTCGTTATATGTACCCGGAAATGCTCCATCTAGTTCAAAGTAAATTTTTTTTGCTGCCACATGCATATTTCTGGCTCTGGAATAATAACCCAATCCTTCCCATAATTTTAGTACTTGATCCTCAGTAGCAAGTGCCAAATCTCCTACTGTTGGAAAGGTATTTGTGAATTTCTCGTAATACGAAATCCCCTGTATAACACGTGTTTGCTGCAATATAATTTCAGAAATCCATATATGGTACGGATCCTTTGTTTTGCGCCATGGCAAGGAACGCTTATGCGCTTTGTACCACAAAATCAATTCACTACTGAAATCTCTCATTGTATATTTTTTAGCAAAAATAAGCTTTTTGTTTTTTTTTATTTCGAATATCATTCTATCTTTGCAGTCTCAAATTTTGAAAAACATTGTAATTACTTGATTATTAAATAATTTTATAGAAAGATGACAAAGGCTGATATTGTAAACGAGATTTCTAAAGATACAGGGATAGAGAAAGTTACAGTGCAAAAGACTATTGAGGCTTTTATGGAGACTATTAAGGGGTCTTTAGTGGATGGAAAAAATGTATATTTACGTGGTTTCGGTAGCTTTATTGTAAAAGAAAGAGCTGAGAAAACTGCTCGTAATATTTCAAAAAATACTACGATCATTATTCCAAAGCACTTTATTCCTGCATTTAAGCCTTCTAAGAGCTTTGTAACAAAAGTGAAAAACAACGTAAATTAATTTGGTTATTAATAAGTTTAAAAGTTAGGTTATGCCAAGCGGAAAAAAAAGAAAAAGACATAAGATGGCTACGCACAAGCGTAAGAAGCGTCTTAGAAAAAACAGACACAAGAAGAAGAAGTAATCTTCTCCACATTGTGGTAAAAAACATAATAAAGAACAGACTAAAAAGACATTTGTCTTACCGGTCTGTTCTTTGTTGTATGTAGACATTAAAAAAAAGACCTTAATATTGATGTTACAAATAAGTAACATCTCATCAAAATTTATTGATGACATAATACTAAGGCATCGTTCTTAAATTATTGAAATACCTACCATTTTGAGTGCAGAACTATTTGTAGATGTATCTCCCGACGAGCTTTCGATTGCATTGCTCGAGGATAGAAGGTTGGTTGAATTAAGAAGAGAGAAAAGCAACGTAAAATTTACGGTTGGCGATATTTATCTGGGTAAGATAAAAAGAATAATGCCAGGCTTAAATGCTGCTTTTGTTGATGTTGGTTACGAAAAGGATGCTTTTTTGCATTATTTGGATCTTGGACCCCAATTTCGTACCCTCAAAAAGTTTCTTAATATCGCTGCCACTACCAAAAAGGGAGGAGTTGCCTTAAACAAGCTTAAAGCTGAACCGGATATTGATAAACACGGTTCAATCTCAGATGTTCTTACAGTAGGTCAGGAAGTATTGGTGCAAATAGCAAAGGAGCCCATTTCAACAAAGGGGCCACGGCTAACTTCTGAATTATCCATTGCAGGAAGAAACCTTGTATTAATGCCTTTTTCAGATAAGGTATCCGTTAGTCAGAAAATTAAATCTTCTGAAGAACGTAACCGTTTGAAAAGACTAATACAAAGTATTAAACCCCAAAACTTCGGTGTAATTGTACGTACCGTAGCAGAGGGTAAACGTGTTGCAGAGCTTGATAAAGAATTAAGCACACTGTTTCGACGTTGGGAAGAGTCAACGGCTAAATTATTCCATTTAAAGCCTAGAGCTCTTGTTGTTGGAGAGATTGGACGCACCTCGGCCATTCTTAGGGATATAATGAATCCTTCTTTCAACAGCGTTTACGTATCAGATAAAGATATGTATAACGAGGTAAAAGAATATGTTGGGCTAATTGCACCCGACAGAGAAAAGATTGTGAAAGAGTACAAGGGAAACGTCCCTATCTTTGATCAATTTGGAATTGAGAAACAGATTAAAGCACTTTTTGGGAAAACAGTATCCTTTAGAAGTGGCGCATATCTTATTATTGAACACACGGAAGCACTTCATGTTATCGACGTTAATAGTGGTAACAGGTCAAAAAGCGCAAACACACAAGAGAACAATGCTCTTGATGTTAATTTAGCGGCTGCCGATGAAATTGCACGCCAATTGCGTTTGCGCGATATGGGTGGAATTATTGTTGTTGATTTTATTGATATGCAAAAGGCCGAACACAGGCACAAAGTGTATGAGCGCATGAAAGAGGCTATGGGCCCCGACAGAACAAAGCATAATATTCTGCCGCTGAGTAAATTCGGATTAATGCAAATTACACGTCAACGTGTTAGACCTGAAATGGAAATAGAGACTAATGAGTCTTGCCCATCCTGCTATGGAACAGGTAAAATTGCACCAGCTATCCTACTGGAAGAAAAACTGGAGAGCAGCATTAGAAAAGCTGTTGAAGGACACAAGAAAAAGAAATTGACCCTGAAGGTTCATCCGTATTTGGGAGCTTATTTAACGAAAGGCTTTCCTTCAATCTTCCTTAAATGGAAGTTTAAATATACATTCGGATTGAAATTGATACCTTCCGCTTCGTTAAGTTTTTTAGAGTTCAAGATCACAGATGAAGATAATAAAGAGGTTGACCAATAGGTCAACCTTTTTTTTGCCTTTTTTTAAAAAATTAACTCCCCACATAAAAGCTACTGACATACTGTTGTCACTCCCCCTTGTTTTATTTGTACTAATAAACATCTAAAACGATAATATTATGAAGACAACAAAAATGAATGAAACATTAGTAGCATGCCACAGTATTAAAACATCTCTTAATACCATAAAAGATGAAGTTGGCGTTACCCCAGAGGCAATTTATAAAGAACTCAGCAACCAAGGAATTGAACCTACGGGAGCACAAATTTGGGATTATAATGGCTGCGACGATAAGCTTGATACCATATTCGACCTTAATATTTGTGTGCCTGTTGCCAAAGCGGGTGCCGATACTGAGTTTATTCAATTTCTTACCCTTTCCGAGATGAAAGGCATTTCGTATACCCACAATGGCCCTTGGAGCGAATTTGGTAATGTATATGGTAAGTTAATTCAAAGTGTGTTTAAGAATAAACTTAAACCAAGTGGACGAAATCGTGAAGTTTACATCAACTGCGATTTTGAAGACCAATCTAATTGTGTTACTGAAATATTTATTGAAGTAGAATATGCCTCTATAACAATGAATAGAATAGATAGATTAAGTGCCATACTCATACAACTTCAAAGTAAAAGCTGTGTTACAGCTGCCGAAATTGCTAATCGTTTCAATATTAGCTTACGTACTGTTTATAGAGATATTAGAGCCCTCGAAGAAGGTGGTGTACCCATTGCTAGCGAAGCCGGTAAGGGGTATTCCTTATGCTCTGGATACAATTTGCCTCCTATCATGTTTACGCAAGATGAAGCCAGTGCTTTTATATTAGCAGAAAAGCTGATGTCAAAAATGAGCGATGTAAAAATTCAAGAAGCCTTCACCACTGCTCTATTTAAACTTAAATCAGTATTACGCTCAAGCGAAAAGGATTATCTAGAATCACTAGATCAAAAAATAAGTGTTTACAATATTAATAACACTAACAATCATGACACTGACTTATGTCTAAATGATATTCAGCATGCGCTTGTAAATAAAAAGCTACTGCAGATTGAATATGAAGCAAATTACAATGGTAAAACAAGTTCTAGAGTAATTGAACCCATGTGCCTTTGTAATTATTGGCAAACGTGGCACCTAATTTCATATTGCAGACTAAGGAATAGCTATCGCGATTTTAGATTAGACCGCATCTGCTCGCTTAAGGTGTTAGATGAACACTATGGTGATGAACACCTAATTAATATTGAAGATTATTTCAATGCACTCTCTCCCCAAAATGACCTGAAAAAAATTACCCTCCGATTTGATAAAAGCATCTACGCGCAGGTATCCCTTGCAAAGTATTTTTATGGTTTGCTAAATGAGCAATTTGATGGTAATAATTATACAATGGATTTTGCCTATGGTAACCTCATCTATTTTGCTAAATGGATTATTAGTTTTGGAACTGAAGTTAAAGTGGTCAGTCCGCCAGAACTTCAAGAAGAAATCATTCTATTAGTAAAAGAACTCTATAGTTATCACAAGTAGAAACAAACAATGTACCCCTCAATATTTAATCTATTAAACACTCCCCGAAGTACTAATCTTGATACGCACAAGTACACAAAAGCCAACTGCATTATGTATTTTTGAGTCATGATTAAACATCCAATACACAAATCACAATTTGGAAAACGACTGTTGGTATTATTCTGTTTGTTAATTTCTATAATTTCAACAGAAGCGCAAACTGCATTTTGGAAAAGCAGCAACGAAAGCTATTTTGTAGGCGATTATTTTGTGGCTTCTTTAATAATAGTTGGTTCTGATGTTAAAAAGCAACCTAAACTAGCGAGTTCTGAAGCTTTCAGTTACCAATTACTTGAAAAAAAGAAAGTAGAAACCGAAGATCAAACCACAACCATCTTCAGGTATAAGTTTATTCCTGTTAAAGCAGGTTCGCTTTTACTACCACAAGCAGCTATAGGAAATATTAAAACTGATAACTTTCCTTTAATAGTGCAAGCTCCTGAGCGTAATCCTAATTTACGGCTTGAGGTAACTGTTTCAGAAAACAGCTGTTTTCAATTTCAGCCTATTACGCTGTACTTTAATTGGCAATCGGCTATTCCTCTCAATAACCTAAAGGCTGTAAATATTGATTTACCCATTTACAAAAACAAATATTTTAAAGTATATACACCTAGTAAAACGGCACAATTCTCAAAGCACGATATTGGTCTACCCGTTTCGGGCAAGCGTATAATTGCAAGCATACACGATGTTGATATTAATAACACACCATATAAGGGCATCGAATTTCAGCTAACCATCGCACCCCAGCAAGCAGGTATTTTCGAGATAGAACCATCTACTGTTTTATGCTCATACCTAAAGCAAAATACTTCCTTCAATGCCTACCCTGCTTACTTCGATAATAATCTATTCGATACCGAAACCTCAAACAAATACAAGCGATTGGTTTGTCAATCCAAAACCATAAAACTACATGTTAAAGAACTCCCTAGGAAAAACAAACCTGCAAATTTTAGTGGCTTATTCGGTGCTTTCAATGCCGAGGCTAATTTAAGCGAAGCACAAATTGAAGCAGGCGAAGCTCTAAAAATGCAATTCAAAATTAAAGACTATCCGTTTCCCGAGACATTTGCTTTACCAGAGCTCAATACACTGCTGAATAATGATTTCTCATTTACTAAGGCAAACCCTGTAGTTTCGTATAATGATTCGTTAATTACCATCGACAAACTAATCCGCATTAATAGCACAAAAACGAAGGCGCTACCTGAAATTCATATTCCTTATTTTGATTTATCGAAAAACAGCTATGCATTTATCAATACCAATGCCATAGATATACAAGTTCTACCCAATAAAGCAAACACAAGTGATATTGCTGATTCTACTCAAACCGCTGCTAAAAAAAATGCATTAACATCTAATCCTTACGGGATACTCCAGTTATACACACAAAAAGATGCCCTGAATCAACAGAAACAAAAAGGAAACCATTGGTTTTGGTGGTCATTAATCCTCTTGCCTATTGCCATATTTTTAGGCAATAAAGCGTATGCATCTTTCACTAGCCAATCCGCCATTCAAAAAAGAAACATTCGTAAGGCCACAAAAGTATTTAATAAAAGTCCATGCAATACTATTGAGGAAACCCAGAATGCAATACAAATTTTCTTTCAGGATGCTTTTGCTGTTACAGATGAAGTATTATTGCCTAGTAAAATAACTGAAGTTTGTTCTTTTTACTCTGTAAATATCGATTTACAACCCATTAAAGATTTTTATGCTGTTTACTTCAGTAATAGCTTTTCTCAAACTGATAAATCAACTTTAGCCGATACTGAAGAGATTAAAATATGCATCAATAAACTTGCTAAGATATGCTTACAGAAATAAAAAAATACTTGCTAAGATACCATTTAGCCATATTGATGCTCTGTTTTGGGATTTCGGCTTATGCCGATAAAAATTATGAAAGCTATCAAGAAGCACTTCAACTATTTGAACAGGCAGATGAATTACAAGCTGCAAATCCTGATTCTGCAAAAGCTAGCTATCAAAAAGCTGCCAATAGATTAGAGTACTTGATACAGAAGTCGAACATCAAAAACGGATGGCTACATTACAATTTAGGGAATACCTATTTTAGAATGGACGAACTAGGCTTAGCCATATATAACTATAGAATGGCTCAGAAATATTTGCCCTATCACAAGGATGTGAGTCATAACCTACAATATGCACAATCGTTAGTGACTGATGCTACTGAAGAGAATACCTCATCGAGGTATGCCCTCACTATGGAGTATATCCGAAGCATAGCTACCCCAATTAAAGTGTTACTATTTATTCCATTGTATATTATAGTGTTGCTCCTTTTTATCACTCCCATAAAAAAACGTTTCCCGGCTTTCTACAGATGGATTGGCTTTGCGGTTCTACTACCCATAACCATATTATTGGCCTTAAGCAGCATTGAATCTACAAAGGGCATCATCATAAAAGATAGCATCATTGCTAAAAAAGGAAACAGCTTGGTTTACGAAGATGCACTAATGAGTGGACTAAACAAAGGCTGTGAGTTTACTATGTTAGAGCAACGTAATGAATGGATTAAAATAAAATTAATAGATGGCAAAGAAGCCTGGATACAAGAAGATGGTGCCAGAATTATAAAATAAGATATTAGTAAGTATAAAGACCTATTATAATGAACGATATAAAAACTGAAAACGAAGCATTATTAACGAAAGCACTGCTTTTTGATAAAATTAAAACAGAAATCAGCAAAGTAATCATTGGGCAAAGTGATTTAATTGATAAATTACTCATGGCCCTATTATGCAATGGTCACGTTCTTATAGAGGGGGTCCCTGGCTTGGCAAAAACCCTAACCATTAACAGCCTGGCCGATACTTTACATGCCTCATTTAAACGTTTACAGTTTACTCCCGATTTATTACCTGGAGATTTAACGGGTACATTAATTTATAGTCCGAAAGACGGAAGTTTTGAAACCCAGCGAGGACCTGTTTTTGCCAATATTGTATTGGCCGATGAAATAAACCGTGCTCCTGCTAAAGTACAGTCGGCTTTGCTAGAAGCCATGCAAGAAAAGCAAGTAACCATTGGTAAAGAAACGCTTCAATTACCAAAACCTTTTTTTGTTTTGGCTACACAGAATCCTTTGGAACAAGAGGGAACCTATGAGTTACCAGAAGCACAGGTTGATAGATTCATGTTCAAACTAAATGTGGAATACCCAAGTTTTGAAGAAGAACATCAAATACTACAAGCCATGTCGAAAGCCAAGGCTGATGTGAAGTTAGAACCTGTGGTTGACATAGCCGAGATACAAGATATTCAGCTTTCGCTTGATGAAATATTCTTACACGAGCGCTTAGAAAAATATATTATTCGCTTAATTTTTGCCACCCGTGAACCTAAAAAGTACGTTAGCGAGGTGGCCGAATATATTAAGATTGGTGCATCGCCTAGGGCTACCATATTTATGGCAAAGGCGGCAAAAGCAAAAGCTTTTTTACAACAGCGCACCTACGTTACTCCTGAAGATATCCATGCTGTGGCTCCCGATATTTTACGCCATCGTGTGGTAGTAAATTATAAAGCTCAGTCTCGCGGCATTAGCATCGAAAAGGTTATTGATACCATACTTAAAAACGTAGCTCTTGAGGAAGCCTAATATGTCAGTACACGAAACCGACATTCACGATATTCACCTGCAATTTCTTAAAATTGTTGATGAACAATTAGCAGGCTTATTCCGCAGTGCCTTTAAAGGCCACGGCTACGAATTGGCTGAAATACGAAAGTATGCCCCGGGTGATGAGATTAGAATGATTGATTGGAATGTGACTGCACGAACCGGTGATTTATATATCCGCCAGAATTTAGAGGATAAAGAATTATCTGTTTTTATATTAGTCGATGCTTCTGCTTCAGGATTAGTACATAGTTTAGAGTCGAGCAAGCAAAGTGTTATTAACAAACTAGCCACCTTACTCACCATGCTTTGTGTGCGTAACCGCGATCAGGTTTCTATCATTAAATTCACAGATGAAATAGAGGGATATTTACCTCCTTCAAAAACGGCATCGCAAAGTATTAAAGCCATCGACTTACTATATAAAAAAACGAGCAATTCTAGAAAAACGAGCATCAAAACAGCCCTGCAGCACTTAATTTCATTAGAAAAGAAAAATGCCTTGGTATTTCTTCTTTCCGATTTTATGGATTCTAATTATCAAGAGGAATTGGAGTTGGTATCGGAATTGCACGATTTAATTTGTTTGCAAGTAAGCGACCCATTAGACGAAGCATTACCAAATGTGGGCTTAATTGAAATGAATGCTATTGAAAGTGGCACCTCAGGCATTATTAATACATCTAACCGAAAACTACTTAAAAAAATAAATAGATCACTCCGTGAGCAACAAGACAAATTACATCGTATGCTGCTCGATGTAAATTGCGAACATCTCAAACTTAATGCAAATGATGACGCAGTAATTAGTTTAAAGCATTTTTTTAGTCAACGCAAAAAAGGACGGAATCATGTGGGCGCATAGAAATCATACAAACAAATTATTCTACCAAGTAATGTTTGTTTCCCTGATGGGAGTAGTGCTATTAGCTTGCAATAAGAAAGAAGATACCAGTCTAAGACAGCATTATTCATTAGGAGAAAGCTCTGTTGAGCTTCGATTACAAAAAACGCAGTACCACTTACCTGATTATATTAATTTCAGTTTAAACATCGAAAGTAATGAAGAACTTACACCTAAAGTTTCCATCGATAAACAATACAAAAAGCATTTGCAATTAGCGCATTTCAATAAGAACACCGTTATTGTTTCAAGGGCAGATAGATTATTGCATCAATACCAATTTATTTTCTCTGCTAAGCAAGCCGATACAATATGGTTTTCTGGGTTTAATGTGCAATTCAATAATGGGGCTGAGGTAAAAACTGATAGCATACAGATATGTGTAAACTCAGTTCTGAATGATAAAAATGCCGAGCCAAAACCAATCATTACAAAATTGCCCTTTCGTTTCCCATTTGGATTTATTATCGGTATTATTCTGCTATCAGCAGGAGGATTTTACATCTATAAAAGAAGGCTTCAAACTAAAGTTGAGACACCTATTATTGAACGTGATGAAAAGACATACTTATTAAAAGAAATAGAATCATTAAGGCTTAAACCGATAAGCCCAATGAAATTCGATAGCCATTTACAAAAGCTCTTATTTAGTTTTAAGGCACATCTTCAACCTACAGAATATATCAAACTTATTAATGAATATGATAGCTATTATAAGGAACAAAGCTTTGCTCAAAATCAAGCTGAATCAGAACGTCGGAACAAGTTAATAAGCTACTTAGTGGATAAACTCAATAATTAAAAATACTAAACACAAAAGAGTCAATGCAATTTGAATCTCCCATAGCATTTTTGCTACTCCCAATATTAGTAGTAATTGTGATTTATCGGCACCGTAGAAATACGGCTGGCGGAATTTCCATGTCGAATGATGCTGCCATGCAACTCATAAATAAACGTCAGCAATGGTATTATAAGTTACCTTATATATTGCAGATAGCAACTGCCTTTTTTCTAATATTTGCCCTGGCACGCCCCGTAACTACAAATGCAAAGTCTGAACGAAAATCAAAGGGGATTGCCATGCAACTGGTGGTGGATATTTCGAGTAGTATGGATCAGAATGTTCAAATTGCAGATAGCTCTGCTACCCGAATGGAAGTGGCCAAACATGTTATTGCGGGTTTTATAAAGGGTAACGATTCCACTTTTGTGGGACGCACACACGATGTAATAGGTATCATTTCTTTTGCGCGATTTGCCAATACCATTTGTCCGTTTATTATGGGGCCTGATGTATTGGTGCACTTTGTGGATAAACTTGAAATTGAAGATCGCCCCAACGAAGATGGAACAGCTTATGGCGATGCCACTGCCCTTGCTGCAGCGCGCCTTGAACGCATGGATGATATTTACGATCAGCAAAACGTGCAAAAAACAGATGACACTTCTGTAAAAAGCAAAATCATCATCCTGTTAACAGATGGCGAAAATAACTGTGGTAAATACCAACCCATGGCAGCAGCAGCATTGGCCAATAAATGGGGCATTAAAATTTATACCATCTCGTTACAAGACGAACCCGATACACAAGAAATAGAACACGAAGGACAAACTATTGAGTTGCCCGAAGATTTAAGCCAAACAGACTATACCTTACAACAAATGTCGAACTTAACAGGAGGCAAGTTTTGGCGTGCACACGATTTTGGTACGCTCAATAAAGTGTATAAAGAAATTGATGAACTTGAAAAGAGCGATATCAAAACCATATCGGTGATAGAAAAAAAGGATGTGTTTTACATTTTTGCACTATTGGCCTTACTGACTCTTTGCACCGAAATAATACTTCGCAACACCATATTACGCAAAATTCCATGATAGCATTAGTACTATATAAACCCATATATTTAAGCTTTATGCCATTGGTTGGCATATTGCTGTTTCTTTATTTGCGTGCATCGGTAAAACGTAGTAAGGCTTTAAAAATATTATTTCCACATAGAAAAACTAGTGCTTTTGAGCGACCAAAAAAGTTGCGTAACCTAAAAATATCTTTAATTTTATCTGCTTGTGCTTTGCTGATTTTTGCATTGGCACAACCCGCTTGGAATTTAAAAACAGACACCTCTATCCGCCAAGGAAAAGATATTGTAATTCTGCTTGATGTATCCAGAAGTATGTTGGCTGAGGATATGAAACCCAACAGACTTGAAGCTTCGAAGCAAGCTATTATAGAGTTTGCTGAGAGCTTGGAAGGTGACCGAATTGCATTGGTGGTTTTTGCTGGTGCATCGCAAATTGCTTGTCCGCTTACTTACGATTATAACTTTTTTAAGAGTGTAGTACAAGATGTGGATTGGCAATCGGCTAACGTAGGTGGTACCTATATCTCAACAGGCATGGAACGGGTTTGTAACGATTTGCTTGAAACGCAAAAACAGGCTTTAGTTGATGTATTACTATTATCGGATGGCGGTGATATGGGTAAATTAGATTCTTTGGGCCAATACTTCCTAAAGAACCAAATTAACTTGGTAAGCATTGGTGTTGGAAATGCCAATATTGAGAGCTTAATACCAGAAACAGATGCTGATAAAATGCAAACATCCCCTTATGTACAACATCATGGAGAACCCGTAAAAACAGCATTAGAACCTGAAGCCCTCAAACAAATAGCCAAAATTACCAAAGGAGCTTATGAAGAAACGGTTGGCAAAACCATTAACTTAATTAATATCTATCAGCAACATAAAAACAATGCACAACTCAAAAGTGAAATAGAATCTGACATTAGCAGCTTTAAAGAGCAGTTTCAATGGTTTATAGCACTGGCTTTATTATTAGTCCTCATCACACTAGCCATCTCTAAAAGAAAGGGACATCAAATCACTAAGGTTCTTATTCCGTTTTTCATATTATCATTGCTCAGTTGTAATAATGAGCAAAATAAGATTAAACAACTAAACAAAAGTGCACAACTAAGTACCAATCAAGAAGCCTATATATTGGCTACAAACGATTACAAAACAGCTTACGAACAAAGTACACATCGAGAAACAAAAGCTGCTTTGGCATATAATGTTGCCAATTGTTTGTACCAACAAACTTTTCATATAGAAATAGATATTGAAGAGGACGAGGAATTTGATATTGATGAATTAAAACTGCAACTCTACAACGAAAGTTTAAGCTATTACAAAATTGCCTTAGAACTAAACCCAAAACTAAAAGATGCCATATTCAACTACGAAGTTGTTAAGCAAAGTGAGAATGAATTATTGGCAGAAATTGAAAAGCAAAATCAGTTGCAAGATCAAATGAATGATCCTGTGAAAGAGATATTAAAAGTGTTGACCAACGAATTGCAATTACAGCAGAAGCATAATAACAATGTAACTTGGTTCCTACGTAAGAAACTAAATAAGAAACAAAATTTCACTCAGGATAACCGTACCGAAAAATTACAACAGTTTGCACAAACACAGTTACAATATAGTGATACTACAAGCCTTATATTACAACTAATTTGGAATTTAGAGACTGCACTTGATTCGATCCACAATGTATTACAAATACAGTTTGAGCAAGATACAATACATAAAATAGCCATCAATAAAATGGATTCTACTTTTATGTTTCAACAAAAAGCAGCTAAATTGATTACCTCAAAAAAACAGCATAATTTATCAAGTCACCAACGCAATGCAGCTAAGCTAATTCAGGAAACTATTGACTATTTTAATAGCCAGTATAATCAGGATCCTAACATGCCCGAGGGACAGCAAGAATCTGATGAAGAAGGCGAAAGTGAGGAAAGTGACCAAGAGAGTGAATCTGATTTTGCCGAAGCACAAAGCGAAGCCTCAGTAGAATTAAGTAGCATGGATGAAGTAGAAGGATTTCCCCCTCCTAACGATAATGCACAAGATGTATTAAAGCAAGAGCAAAAAAATAATGAATCGCGCAGCAAAAAGCCATCAAAGTATAAGTCGACTGAGATGGATTGGTAGCTAGAGAGCAGCAGAAGGGAAATTCATTTTTTAGATATGGAATTATGAAAATAGGTATCGCACAATACACATCTGACAGCATTGAAGAAATATCAAATATTGTTAATCAATTTTCGCTTACTTTAAAAGTATTTTTTAAGAATCTCCAATACTCAAAGGATGTCGATGAAATTTATTTTGGATTCATATGTGTTGAGGACGATTCAAAATTCTTTTTTAAACCAAAGCGTCATAGACTAAGTAAAAAAGACAATACATTTCAGTTTGAAAGTGATTTTGATATGACTATGATCAAAAATTGTTCTGAGCAAGAGATAACTCTTTTACTTCTAGAGAAGTTTAAGGAAGTTCCATTACTTCTCCCTAAAAGAGTAACAGACTTTAAAACCGAGGAATATTTTCACGATTTAGATAACTTTACTAGTCAATATATTAGTGGACTAACATAGAACTACAAAAACTCTCTGAACACTCTCATCTCAAGCCTTCACACAAGTCTTGTTAGTAGTCAAAAACGTAGATGAAGCACCTCGCAACACTTGTAAATACCATATTTTTCATCAAAAGGTAGTTCGCAACACCTGCGACATAGTTTTGAATGTAGGTTTTGTACCTCGCAATACTTGCTTGGACTATTTTCAATGTAGTTTTTTGGCTTACAACACCTGCGAGTTCCATCTTTAACGTTCTTAAGTTACTCGCAACACTTGTTAAATGATTTTCTAAGGTTCAAAAGCACCTCGCAACACCTGCAACATACTTTTGAATGTAGGTTTTGTACTTCGCAATACTTGCGAGGTCTATTTTGAACGTTCTTAAGTTACTCGCAACACTTGCGAAATGACTTCTTAACGTTCAAAAGTAGCTAGCAACACCTGCAACATACTTTTGAAAGTAGGTTTTGTATTTCGCAATACTTGCGAGTTCCATCTTTAACGTTCTTAAGTTATTCGCAACACTTGCAAGGTGCTTCTTAAACATTGGGTTTGGCACTTGCAAGACTTGCGAGCTCCTTAGAGAAGGTTCTTTGATGTGTTTTCAAGCATTGCGAAGTGCTTGTACTTTAAAGGGCAATATACTAGCCATATTATTTACCTACCTATGCTACAGAAATTGAGTAATATTAACCACATTCACACTCTCTCGCTTCAGTTCTATTTATAATTTACCATACTGCTCAGCGTATTAATTAAATTATATAGAGTCCTATGGCTACGCCACATAATACATAAGCCTTTTAGCGTATGTGCCTTAATAAACCAATATTTTTTTTGCCTGAGAATAATAACAAAGCGAGACGCTTCTTTAATCGTGAGAATTGAAAATCACTATGCTAACTGCATTAAGCAAAAAAAAGGTAGCCGCATAAGCGACTACCTAGAAAACTAAACAATCTAAAACTTCTAATTAATCTATGAAAACTACCTTACCTTTATTTCTTTTCCCATTTGGAGTAATTAATCTATATATGTAAACCCCACTTTTAATATCGTCTTTATCAATTTGTATTTCGTTAAGACCTTGGTATGCCATTCCTTTATAAGTTCTAACACTTATCCCTGTACTTGATAATAGTTTAAGAGTATAATTCCCTCCAGAATTTGAATAGAATTGAATAACACCAGAGGTTCTTATTGGATTAGGACTAATTGATATTTCACTTTTATCAATAGGAATACCATCAATATTAGTAGGCACATTTAAAAACTCAATATCGCTAATACTTAAACTTCTATTCTCTTCAACTCCCTGATTGGAGGCCTCCATTATAAACACTAATGTTGTTAAGTCTGTTGCATTAAACTCTGGTTCTCCACCAACAAAATCTGAGAATAATAAAGTATACCTTTCATCAGAATCAGTGAGTGTTATTTGAGTTTTAAATTGATTACTCCAGTCCTCAACACTCGTTTTAAATAATGAAACTATTAATTCGCCATTGCCGGAGGCATTAAAACTCAAACTATTAAACGCTGAGAAATCGCTTGATATGAATCGGGGGGTTAAAGAACGATATAGTACGCCATAACTATCTGTACTAATTTCTAAATTAGCATTTCGTTCAATTCTTTGCCCCTCACCTTCATATAAGAAACTATTATTTGTAACTGAATAATCTAATATTGTTGTTGATCCGTCATTAGTATCAACTCCATAAGCACCATCAGAGAAAAACAGATCATCAGGTGACATATCTTTACTATTACTCAACCTGAAACCAAAATCAAACATCTGCCCAATTTCTATATTAACATCATTAAGATATTCATCTAAGGTAAGAGTCTCTTCTTTATCTATTTCAGCACTTGTTTCTGTTGGCGACATACCTCCATCAATCTGATATCCTAAACCATCTACCTGATAAAGGGTGTTAATTATTTGAAGATTTAAAATACCATTATTATAAGCACCACTTTTTACAAAAACAGGAGGTTCTGCAGATAAATTGTAAGATCCAATTGTTTTTTGAGCTTCTATTAATTCTAGAATGCTATTCGCAATTGTAACCAAATCATCTGCATTGTTAGCCCAAATTTGGAAATTATAATAATCACTCTCAGCTGTAAACTGATCTAAATTCCAATGAGATTCAATAATAAACTGATCATCTTTCAAACGTGCAGCAAAACTAATAACATGTTCTTTAGCTCCTTCAGGGGTTTTTATTTCGGTTTTTATAAAGTGATGACCACCAATATCATCACTATCACTATCACTATCACCACCAATAATAATATCATTAACAGATAATATTTCAGACCCACTCATTCTATCGCATATATACTTTGTATGCTCATAAACACCATTCTCTGTTTTAATAGCTATTAAAGCAGCGCGCGTGTCTTCTCCATCAAGGTAATCAATTGAATGAATCTCAACTGCATTAGTTATATCTATTAAATCACCCGGTGTGGATGTAACTCCTATTAAACCGGGTATAGGAGACTCTAAAGGAATCATTGAACCAATTTCAGGAACACCATTTGTTGAGGTTTTTAAAGAAGGTACTCCTGTAAATTTGGCTGCTTTTAATTTGTCAAATTTCACATTGTTCTTAACCCTATTGAAATTACGCTGATTGATTTTCTCCCCTAGACGATTATTACTTTCTAAGCCACCATCATTACCTGAGCTGGTAATCGTAATTACTGGGCATTCTGCAACACCTGAACAAGATGGATCATCGCAATCAATTAGGCCATCGCCATCATCATCAATTCCATTTAAACAATCTTCTTGTGGCACAGGAGCAGTTGGACAACGAGCTCCATCGTTACTGCTGCTTGATGGACCATAAGCAAACAAATTTGAATTTATTTCACCATTGGGCTCTATGTCTTGTACATCATAAATAATATAAATTGTACCGGTATTATTTGAGGATACGTAAAACCTACCTTCACTATCAAAATAAACTGCTCCATAGGTATAATTAACACCACTTAAAATCGGAACCTCACCTAAGGCTATTACCTCACCTGATTCTGGATTAACACGATATAGAATATTAGTTTTCTTCTCCACTGTATATAAATATCCATCTACCGAATTAAAGGCCCAATCATGAATAGATATATTCTGAGATAAATCCATAGTTTTCAGATGACTAACATCACCATCGTAGTTTTCAATATTCAAATCAATAAGGTGTAGTTCAGCGCCTCCACCTTTAGCGTAATAAATTCCATCCTCACTTACATCACCAATATATCTATTAGACTCTGGTAACTCTGGCACTTCAAACTGTGTAACACTAAAATCTTTTCCTATTCGGATAATAGTTTTTTGAGGTATTGTTACAGAAGCCCATATATAACCATCAGCTGGGTTATAACCAGCTGCATTTATGTTACCATTCTGAACAACATCTACAGCAACTAAATAGGCACTGCCTGATGCTAGGTCAATGGCATATACATCAGCTTTCTGAAATAAATAAGCATTGTAATCACAATTAAATGGTGTTGAACTTGGGTTCTCTTCGCCTCTCGCTATTTCAAATATACTTAGCGATGCAAGAATCATAAGTGCAGTTAAAATATTATACATTTCGCTATGTTTTAGAAGTTTACATTAAATATACTTAAATAGGCATTCACATAGTGCATCCATAGACGAATAGCGTGTTTCTATAGATGAATGGTAAAAACACACCAAGATCGAATTGAAACATTTAGACAACACCTCGCAATTAACACTAAGCCAGATTAATGGTATGAAGTAGCGCATGCGTATTTTAATATACCCCAAAGTCATTACTCCCTAATTTACGGCATGTATTTTGAGCTGTTATTGCAAAGAGTTAATTATAGTATCGGATTACCTGAATAAAATTATTACCAATAAATATTTAATAACAAGTATTATCTAAAACACAATACAACAAAACAATAGGTAATACGATTACTATTTTATATTTATGCTAAAGGCTAGCAGTTACAGTACTTTGTAACCTTTCTTAACAGAATAAGTATCAAAGAGAAGACTTTTCTTTTAATGCATTTAAGTCCTCAAAAGTTAAAACATTCATCTGTATTGTTTTGAAGGAGGTTGATAGTGGTGTGAGAGTTTATAAACAATAGAACATTTTAGAATGAAATTATTTTTGACAGGTATTTTCTACCTCTTAGTGCTTATAGTGAGTGTTATGCCATTTAGGGCATTATATTGGTTTTCGAACTTTGCCAGTTTTATAATGCTCAATGTAGCAAAGTATAGAGTTGAGGTAGTTTCTTCTAATTTAAAAAAGGCTTTCCCCGAAAAAACAGATGACGAATTAAAACTTCTTCGCAAACTGTTTTACCGAAACTTATGCGACAATTTTGTCGAGAGCTTTAAAACTTTCACCATACGTAAGTCAACAGTAGTAAAACGCCATAAAATAAAGAACCCTGAGCTATTACAAGATATCTTTAAGAAACACAAAGGAATTATTGGTGCCACGGGTCATTATGCCAATTGGGAATGGGGAAGTTTATCAGGAAGCCTCCAGTGCGATAATAATTTTGTGGCTTTCTACAAACCGGTTCGAAACAAGTATATGGATAAGATACTTCGCGATAGTCGTAGTAAATGTGGTACTGAATTGGCTTCAATAAAACAAACAGCTGCTACCTTTGAAAAATATAAAGATCAGAATTATGTATTTTTAATGGCTGCAGATCAAAGTCCTTCCAAAGGAAACCAGTTAAAATATGCACACTGGACATCATTTTTAGGTATTGAAACGGCCTTTCTTTCTGGTATCGAAAGACATGCTAAAATCAATAACTATCCGGTAATTTATATTGACATACAAAGAGTGAAACGCGGTTTTTACGAACTAGAATTATCTGTTCTTGTTGAAGATCCTTCGAAATGCAAGGACGGCGAAATAACTGATTTGTACAAAAACAAGTTAGAAGAAATTATCAGAAAGAAACCAGAAAACTGGTTGTGGTCGCACAAGCGATGGAAGCATACAAAAGCGTAAACAATGATTGATACACATATAGCACACATGCTCCGTAATAGAGCCGATAAATACGGAAGTAAAACGGTTTTTAAATACGAGCAAGGAGACGATTACAATACCATATCGTGGCAACGATTTAAGCAGATAGCAGAACAAATATCAAAATTTTTACTGCACCAAGATATTGCAGAAAATAGTAACATTGGTATTTACAGTCCTAATATGCCCGAGTGGACTATTAGTGATTTGGCCATTCTTTCAATACGCGCAGCAGTGGTACCAATTTATTCAACTGCTGTTTATTCGCAACTGAGTTATATTGTTGATGAAACCAATATGCGTGTTTTATTTGTGGGCGATGCCGAACAACTTAAACATGCGAAAAAGGCTCTAGATAGCTGTGACTCATTGGAGTTGGTCATTACCTTTAATTGTGACGCCAGCGACGATCCAAGAATTGTGCGTTTTATTGATGTCGCAGCCTCAAAGGCTGTAGCTGATGATGCCAGCTTTAATGAAAGGCTAAATAATGTAAGTACTGACGATTTAGCAACCATTATTTATACCTCGGGCACCACTGGCGAACCTAAAGGGGCAATGCTTACGCATAAAAACTTTATGTGTGCCTTTAAAAGAAACAACGAAAGACTCCAGCTTCGCGAAGATGATGTATCCATTGCTTTTTTGCCTCTAAGTCATGTTTTTGAGCGCATGTGGACCTACTTATTGCTTTATAGTGGTGCTACCAATGTGTACAACTATAATCCTAAAAAAATTATAGAGGTATTGCCAAAGGTAAAACCTACAGTAATGTGTGCTGTTCCGAGGTTTTTTGAGAAAACCTACGATGCCATTCACCAGAAGGCAGCTACTTGGAGCGCACCCCAACGAGCTATTTTTCGTTGGGCATTAAACGTTGGCTTACGTTATATCGAATATCAAAAAGATGGCAAAAAAGTACCACAAAGCCTTGCCATAAAACAAAAGTTAGCCGATGCACTTGTGTATAAAAAAGTACGTGCTGTATTTGGGGGGAACTTTCGTATGTTACCTTGTGCTGGTTCGGCCTTGAGCCCACATATACTAAAATGTTTCCATGCCATTGGTATGTTTATTACTTATGGATATGGTGCTACTGAAACCTCAGCAACAGTATCTAACATGGCTTTTACTAACTACGATTTTGATTATACTGGCGATATTTTACCTGGTGTAGAGGTGAAAATATCAGAGGATAATATGATTCTGGTAAAAGGAGAAACTGTATTTAAGGGTTATTACAACAAACCTGAAGAAACCGCCGAAGTATTAAAGGATGGTTGGTACCATACAGGCGATCAAGGGTATATTCCTAAGCCTGGCAAACTACACATGACGGAGCGAATTAAAGATATTATTAAAACTTCTACCGGTAAATATATCTCACCTCAAAAGGTGGAGTTGGTATTAAGCCAATCAACTCTTGTGGAGCAAATTTGTGTTATTGGCGACAACCGTAAATACCTCACTGCACTCGTAGTTCCGGTTTACGATGCCGTTATAAAACATGCCGATGAATTAAAAATAGCGTACGATAACATTGGCAGCTTACTCGAAGAATCTGAAATTATTAAATGGATAACTAGTGAGTTTGAAGAATTACAGAAACTATTACCATCGCACGAACGAGTTATTAAGTTTAATTTAGTAGAGGAGCCTTTCTGTGTATCCAACAACATGCTTACTAATTCTATGAAGGTACGTCGTAAGCAGGTAAATATAAATTATAAATCAACAATTGAAGCCATGTATTAATCGTTATGCAAATCATAAAATTGTCGCATTTATTAATTTGAAGTCATAAAATTAGCGGCCAATAGAAACCCGCATAATAGTAATTCTGTAATTTAGCGCCAATTGATTTTTCAAGTTTAAATTATTGTCGTAGATTAAGTTATAATTTTTAAAGTATGAATTAAGAATCTTAATCTGATTTATTAATAATCTAAATTTGAACAGCATGAAGAAAACTACAATTGCACTGACTCTATTCGTTTTAATGTGTTCACTATTTATTACATCGTGCACACAACCCGCTAAACAAAAAACACTTGATAGAATTTTAGCTGATCAAACCATTGTTGTTGGCACAACAGGCGAACAATTTCCATTTTCTTTTAAAGATGATGAAGGCAAAATTACAGGTATTGATATTAGTATTGCTAACCACCTAGCTAAAGAATTAGGGGTTGATATTAAATACAAGGTTATGCCCTTTAATCAGTTAATCCCTTCGGTTATTAATGGCGATGTTGACATTGTTTTTTCGGGCGTGTCAATTACTACCGAGAGAAATACAAAGGTTGTATTTCCGGGGGCATACTATGCTAGTGGTAAATCAATTTTAACAAAAGATAAAAAACTATCTGAAGGCAAAAAGGAGCTTATTAACTCTGAAGACATTACTTTGGCAGTAACAAAGGCAACTACAAGTGTTGATTTTGTAGAAACCAAATACCCAAAAGCCAAAATAGTGTTGGTGAAAAATGCAGATGATGCGGTTGCCTTATTAGATGATAATAAAGTTGACGGTGTAGTTGCTGATTATGAAACCTGTGAACTGTTGGCCTACTCTTATAAAGAGAGCTACTTATATTTTAAGAATTTATCATCAGCAACTGAAAAAGAATTCTTAAGTCCTATTGTTGCTGCCGACGATTACCTTTTTATTAATTTAATTACCAATTATATCAACAGAATAAATACTGTGGATAAATATGAAGTGATTGACTTAATTTGGTACGAATATCTGAATTAAAATATTCAATCATCTATACCTACTTTTATTGTGAGTGTATTTCCTATTGATTTACACTCACAATAAAAATTAATTCAACGAAGCTGACTCAATATACTCTTTGGGGCTCAGTCCGGTTTTCTTTTTAAATAAACGAGAGAAGTATTGCGGATATTCAAAGCCCAACTTGTAAGCAGTTTCGGATATTGAGGTGGCGGGATCTAATAATAGGTTTTTTGCTTCCTCAATTAAATACAGGTTAATCTGATCAACAGCAGTTTTTCCGGTCTCTGATTTAATACTATCACTCAAATAGCGATGGCTTACTTCTAACTGAGATGCCAACCATTGCACACTTGGAATTCCGTTTTCTGATAGCTGTCCACTTTCAAAATAGGCATCTAAAATTTCGGTAAACCGCGTCATTAAATTCTTATTAATCTCTTTTCTATTTAAAAATTGACGCTTGTAAAAACGATCAGCATATTTTAAAAGTGTTTCAAGGTGAGAGATGATAATCTCTTTACTAAACTCATCCTGATTATTTTGGTATTCCGATTCAATATTCCTAAAGATGGTTTTTATGGTTTGTTCCTCTTTGGGCGAAAGATGTAGCGCCTCGTTAACATTGTAATTAAAGAAATGGTAATTCTTAATCCTTTTACGAATATCCAATCCTTGAATAAAATCATCGTGAAAAGCCAAAAACCACGATTCAGAACTAATTACAATATCTTTTACCGTATAGGTTTGATTGGGTGCAGAGAATAGCAGTGTTCCTGTGCTACAATCGTATTTTGTGCGGCCATAAATAATTTCGCCAGATATAATGTTTTTTAAACTGATGATATAAAACTGATTGGTATAACTGGCTTCCTCCTTTGAGGAGATGCAATTATTTATCTCATCGGTACTCATTGTTTTCTGACCAATACTGAAAAGCGGATTCTCTGGCTCAGGTAAATTCTGCGCCAAGTTGAACTCGGTAATATTTTTAAAGTTTATATCTCTCATCACTACAAATCAAACTATTTATTTAAAGGCATTTCAAGCGAAATTAATTCAGCTTTATATGCCTCAATTCTATCGCGAGCAGTACCATCAATCAATAAAATAACTACTAACATGGCAATGGTTGTAATCATGCTAGCGCGCCATACTGGCGAATTCATAAAAATAATAAGCAAAGCACATACTGCTATAATTATGGGAATAGCTTTAAAAACTATCGTTTTATATTCGTTAATCGCTTTATCTACACGTACTATTTCTGCTTCTACAAAAGCTGAGGCATCGGCGTTGTAATCTGCTGCAAAGCTCGAAATTCGGGATATATTGGTGAAAAACAAACCAAAACCTATGGTTAAAAGCATTGTTCCGGCAACCAATGTTGGAATGATATATGCCTTGGCCATATCTGTTTTTCCTAGCTGCCAAAAACCGATGCTTGCTAATACAAAAGCAAATCCGAAAACAATGAAAAATGCGGTTGAAAAAACCTCGGCTTTAGCCCAATCTGTTGCAGTTTTTAAAATATCCATAGCGTTATTCATTTTAATATCAATGTTGTCCTAATTAAATTTTCACTCAAGCCGTGAAGGCTTCTACTTTTTTCTACAGTCAAAAAAGTAGACAAAAAGACCGTCGACTGCACCCATTTCACTCAAAAAACTTTAATGGTGCTGAAACAATTAAGAATACTCAATTCTTAATCGTCCCGATATTATAAACTCGCACTTTTTCGTGCCTCAAAGCACTCAAACAGAAAACAATTTTTAAGCGTCATTTCAATCCAGTTTTTTGGTTCACTGGCTGAGGTCGATACTAAACAAGGCGTACAGCCCATTATATAAAAACGTTTAGGACGAGATTGTTTTAATATTTAAAATTGATGAACTTCTTTAGTAGCTATATAGCCTACTTTAAACCCGTTTCTTTTTCTGATAAATCCCACAGTTTTTTTGCAACAATCCTATCCTTAGCGTGAGCTTCTATTTTATGTGCTCCCACGGGACCAACCCAATTGCTTCGGCCTGTAGGACCGTAAAAGCCTTTTTCATCCAAATCATCTTCGGTAGCACACATTAACTCAGGGTAAGCTCCTTTTTCAGCTGATTGTGTTAAGGGTGATAGTTTCATCAATCCAAAGGTAATTCTAAGCATTAAACTACCACTGGTTTTAATAAGCGAAGTTCGTGAAGAGCCCGGGTGACAGGCATAAGCTTTCACATCAGTTTTGCCAGCTTGTTTTAATCTATCTTGTAATTGGTAAACCGACATAATTTGAGCCAGCTTACTTTGGCTATAAGCATTATTACCGGTGTAATCCTTATTCCAATTCATATCATCAAATTTTATGGCTTTAATGCCCATATTATAACCCAAACTACCCACGGTTACAATGCGTCCTTTTGATTTTTCAATTAAAGGGAATAATAATCCTTGTAGTAAAAAATTTCCGTAATGATTGGTTCCTAATTGGCTTTCAAAACCATCTTCGGTGAGCACTTGCTTGGGCACTTGTGCAATGGCGGCATTTAGCATTAAAGCATCAATGCGTGGCACGGTTTCAAGCACCTCTTTAGCTGCTTTTTTAACAGAGGCCAACTTACCTAAATCCAAAGTTATATAGGATACATCAATAGCATTTCCTAATTCGTTTTTATAGCTTGCAATTACGTCTTCTGACTTTTTAGGGTTACGATTCAACATCACTACTTTGGCACCTTTTGACAAAAGAATTTTTGCTGCTTCAAATCCTGTTCCGCTAGTGGTTCCGGTAATAACAAATGTTTTCCCCTCTTGCGATTTCATAAACTCTGGTGTCCATCCTTTTCTTCCAAATCTGCTATCAGTCATCATTCAAACTTTTAGTTACAAAAATATTATGGTACAAAGGTCGTTTATCAAAGGCATTTAGCACTTAAACATTTTGGTAGTAGTTGTATACTTTTTGGTATTAACACCCAAACTACTATAAACTTAGCGCAATTTACCTTAAAGTATCTTACATCTGTGTATTTGAATATTCAGGATGTGCTTTCGGAATTTCATTTTTATCATCCCCTATCATTTCGCGTATATCAATCTCAATTGCTCGGGATATCGTTGTAATTGGTATGTCGTTACTCATTCCTTCAAACGGATTTTCAGAAACATCGCCTACTCTTTCCATTAACATGAAAATCCACGAAATAACGATACTAAAGGGAATGGTTAACCACACAAAGTTTTTAGCAAAGAACAGGTGCAATACATTAACATTTTCGTGTTCGAGTAATGCATGGCCAATCTTATCGAATTCATGCATGAGCCCTAATGGCAATAGAAATATAAAAATCCAAACAAAAAACAGATTCAGTGTGGCAAACTGTCGGGGGTAAGGAAAATTTTTAATCCGCTCTGCTTGCCCCTGCAAAGTAAGTAGCTCGCCAATGATGTTTTTAAACTCCACATGCCTAAAATTATCGATATACCCGTTCAGTTTTAATTGTTTAAAATGACTGGACTGGAGGTTAAGACAAGCAGTTTGTTTATTGGTTGTACTTAATATTTGGTCTCTTTCTTCATCAGATAAATAACCGGCTAACTCCTCCTTTAAGGTATGCTCATACTCCCTTACTTTAATGGCTTTCATATGCTCCTTATCCGATAGGTTACTTACCGTTGTTTCCCAGTTTTTCTTAACCCTAAGGGCATGCCTGAGGGCTGTCATCCAGGCCACATGGCGCATAATAATCGTTTTTTTAATCTCGAAAAACTCCTCATCTGTTTTGGCTTCCTTGGCATATTCATTGGTAATAAAATCATTAACCATTGTGGCCAATAATCGAGATGTATTTACAATTCCTCCGTATATTTTTCTGGCTTCCCAAAGCCTTCCGTAGGAGGCATTATTTTTAAACCCACTGATAAATGCGAGGGCCATACCAACCAATCCGATAGGAAGCCATGGCAGATGTAGCCATTTCCAATCTACTACTTCGTATAATATTACAGGTACAAGTGATAAGAGTACAAAGAAAAAGAGATACCTCCTTGTCCATCGCACTACAGTGCTGATGGGGTAAATTGCTTTTGTATACATAGTATGAGTTTATTAATTAACTAGCTATTAAATTTTAATGACTGAAGTAGAAACACTGACTGCAAGCGCGCCATTTTATCCATTTCTCTTAAAATTAAGGCATTCTAAACACAATTAGAAATAGAAATTGTTTAAAGTTGAATTGAAATAGGATACTTACTATTGATAATGATTATCAAATGGCCAGAAAATATAATACTCTAAATATGGCCTCTTACCCTCTTATTTAGAACCACAAAAAATAAGCTTTCAATACATCTACACATCATAAAAAAAACTATCTTCATTATCGTTTTTAAAAAAACAGCACCAAAAATAACGTTAAAGAGAGAAAAACATTACATGAGAAAGTTAAGAAGTTAAGAGAGGATAAAGAAATAGCCAAACTTTAGTAAAACCCAGTGTTTATAGGCCGACCGCCGATGCAAACTAAGCACCATCCGGTGTGAATTAAGCAAGATCTAATGCATTTTACAGGCCAACCCATATAAACTACGCACCATCTAATACAAACTAAAGTAAATCTAATACTCGCTGCGCAGCATCCAATGCAAATTACGCGTAATACATGTGCAATTGTGCGTTAGCAAGGGTATAGAAGTGGCAATCTAGTGCAAAGGAGCAATAAACGGATGTAAATTAACAGACATCTGGCTATCAGCAATCTCAACAGAATGTTAGGAGAAATAATTTCATTGGAATTATAAAAGTGTAGACATAGAGTAACGTTAAGGCAATTAAGAATAAGGTCTCGCTAATGAGGCATTAAATATTAACCTTAAAATTAACTATTATGGTAATTACAGAACAAGCTCTAGAATTAAAGAAACTTGAGAAAGACAGAGTAGCATTAGAAAATACGAATAACAACCCTGCAATTGCGGCCGCCATGGCTAAGTTTGGTTACACCGATGTGGTGATGGATGAAGGCAGAGCCTTATACACAAAAACACGCAACACTTATGATGCCAACACTATTGAAGAAGAGGAAACAACAGAAGCTTACAACAAATTTACAAACGATTTTAAGGCTTTAAATGATAGGTATAACCAGCACCGCTCACTGGCAAAAATTGTTTTTAAAAATGATGGCGTAAACTTTGTGAAGCTAGCCTTGCAAGGTATGAAATCGAAGGCCTATGTATATAAAATGGAAACCATTCGTACCTTTTATAGAGTAGCTCTTTCGGATACTAACATACAAACAAAGTTAGCTCGTTTTATGATTACTCCTGAGAGTTTGCAGGAATCGCTTTCACTACTAGAATTAACAGAAACCAATAGAGCAGAATATTTAAACGAGAAAGGTGAATCGCAAGAAGCCACTCGTTTAAAGGACATTGCGTTGCAAGAACTAGATCATTGGATGAGCGATTTTTATCAAGTGGCACGCATAGCCCTTGCGGATCAACCTCAATTGCTCGAAGTACTAGGTATTAAAGTGAAGCGCTAAAAAAATAACGAAAAACTGAATTTAGAATAGGTGACACAAATTTGTGAGTGACTATTCTTATGCAAAGTTCGGCTTATGGGTTCAGCGAAGCGGAGACGCTTCGCTGTTTTTTTTGTTTTAAAGTATTTTAATTCGAATTCTGATTACGGAATTCACTGGGAGTAATACCAGTATGTTTTGTAAACAGACGGGTAAAATATTGTGGGTCGTTAAAACCAATATCATAAGCAATATCACTCACACTAAGTGCTGTACTTTTTAAAAGTATTTGTGCTTTTTCAATACGTTTGGTATTAATATAGTTTTGTGGACTATCGTTATACACCTTCTTAAACTCTCTTTTGAACGAGGATAAACTCAGGTTACTCATTTTAGCCAATTCATCTGCTGAAAAATTGGAGAACAAATGCGTATCTATCACCTTTCTGAGTTGCGCAGTTTTTGGGGCATACAAATCGGAAATCAAATCAACAATAGAATCAATATTCTTGGTTTGAATTAGCAATAATATCAATTCCTTTACCTTAAGTTCGAGTATATCTTCACTAACAAGATCTGGATTCTCAAAATAAAACTCGAGGGACTCAATAAAACGTGCTATAATATTTTCAGAAGCAACTACTTTGCTTTGCTTTGCCGTTTTACTTTTTTCAATAATGGCAGGTAGCTCATCGCCATAAATGGCTTTTAGTTGTTCCGGTACCAAATGAATGGCCAATACATCAACCGTATCGCTATCAACACTATTTAGCAAATCGAAATAGTAGGTACCGCAACGTAACAACACCGCTTCTTTCGATTTTATGGGCATGTCTTTTAATGTTGAAGACTGCATTTTAAAACCAGCCTCCTTAAAATAAAGGAAGCAACCTTCATTCTCAAAAATACCTTCTTTTCGGAATGGGGCTGTTACGGTAACCCGCGAAATAAGCTCACGACCTTTGTATTCAAAATTCGACTGGTTCAGAATCATCTTGCTTATTTTATAGCTTCAATGGCTTTTATAATCTCACTTGGCTCAGCACGTTTGGTATAATCGGCATCAATAAAAGCATAACTAATTACACCATCTTTATTAATCACATAGGTGGCTGCAAGCGGCAATTCGTCGGAATTATTCCCATTGTAAGATTTAAGATCGAACTTGGCATCGTAAATTTTAGCCACATCCGGAGCCAGTTTAAATACCAATCCGTATTCTCGGGCCACCTTATTATCCAAATCACTTAGTATGCTAAATTCGAGTTCGTTTTTCTCGGCCGTGCTCATTGAATTATCCGGTAATTCAGGCGTTAGTGCCAATAAGTTAGCACCTGCTTTTTTAAATTCATCCAAATTATCCTGAAGCGCGTGAAGCGTGAGGTTGCAATAGGGGCACCATCCACCGCGATACCACGTTAATATAACCGGAGTTTCTTTAAGCATATCATATAGTGCAAGCTCTTTGCCCATCTGATCCTTTAAGGTGAAATTAGGTGCCTTGTCTCCCACCTTTAAAACCCGCTCATAAATACCCGAAGCAATTACCGATTCAACGCCATTGGCATAAATATCTTTTACCTCTTTACTAAAATTTTGCTGCGCCCATTGCGCTCGTTCATCCAATTGCTCTCCGAGTGATTTCATTTGAGTTGCGTTTTTAGGGCTCTGTTTATCTTGAGCCGAAATACTATTTGCTGTTATTGTTAGTAGTACTAAAACAAATAATTTGATGCGTGTATTCAATTTCATATTCTTTTTGTTGAATTGTGTTAGTTTATACCAAAACCATCATCAAATGATTAATATAAATTACTTCTATTAAGTTTTAACTTCTTCATAAAATATCAATGTAGCTATGGCTATACATCTATTTTATGCATCGTAAAAACCCAATATAATTCAATTTATTTATCAATCTTTTAATAATGCATTTGGTATTAAAATGCGAACATCTCAAATGATAGTTTTGTTCTTAACTATTCAGTCGTAAGACAATAGTATAAAGACATAAGACCAAATAATTTAGGTAAAAGTGAATTTCTAATTATCTCTAGAAATCTATTCGAATTGGGTTATCAGTGGAAAATTAGTTAGGTCAAACTGCACATAGTGCTATATGCTTATAAATCCTAATACTTACGTCTTAATACTTTATACTAAATAGTTATTCTTGTACACTTTTACAGTGTAAGTACTTTCTCGTCGTTTTTTAGATATTGGGTTAAAGGTTCGCCCATGTATAAAACATCTACGCCGAGTGCCTTTATTTTTTCAGCCACACCAAATTGCTCAGCACAGGCCTGACAAGCCTCTACATGAACGCCTGCTTTCATCATGTCTAATACTTCCTGCTGCACTTCGCTATTTTCTCCGACCAACTGTGCCGATGCACCCCAAATAATAACATTAACTTCTTTCCACCAAGCATTAATAATGGCATTAGAAGCATACATTACAATCATTTTACTAATTGTGTCGCGGTTTGTGGTCGTCCACAAAATGTTTAATTTATCCATTGTCCTTAGTTTTATTATACAAATACATATTTGTAACAGTTAAACAAATATATGCTATTCCCATTAAGGGTGGCTTATATTCCATTGGCAGAATCTCAGCCGGCACATCAGGATGCAGGTGTGTATAAATGGCAACCACCATAGTAGCAATTACAGCAATATTGGCTAGCCAGAAGGTAATTTTCTGAGTCTGCTTTTTTAGCATATTGCCTTTGATTGCAAGAAACAAAAGAAGAACTCCTATTCCAACTTCGCCAAACTTAACGGCATATTGCGTAAACTCAGGAAATGGAAAACCTATTATTACAAGATGCTGATAAATGAAGGATTTAAAAGGGTTGACGAACTTTGCCAACCCTGGAACTAACATAATAAACCCTAAAATACCTGTTAATATCTTAACTGATTTTGACATGGATTCTAATTAATGAGTTGCTACTGATTTTTCCCACTTGAACTTCACAAAGCCATTATCGACAGGCGTTTCTGCCAAATGATTTACGTAATTACTAATCACCTTTTGCGATAAGCCCAGGATGATATCAAGCAAGTGTTTATTCTCATAGCCTACACTGAAAAACTTTTCGCGTGTTGCATCTGTAAGTCTGCCTCTCTGACGGACAATCTCTAGTGTTGTTTCTCTTAATACTTCTAGTTTCTCGCTTGGAAGAACTGTTTCGTTTCGTAAGGCATCTGTAATGGTATCATCAACCTTCATCATTTTTGCAATACCGGTATGTGCTGGCACACAATAATGGCACTCGTGCTCCACATTAATCGTTTGCCATACTACGGTTAACTCATCAGCATTAAACGATGCGTTTACAAACCACTCGTGCAATTGTTTATAGGCTTCTAATAAACCCGGTGACTCGGCTAAAACACCATGTAAATTTGGTACCATCCCGAAGGCTTTTAACGATTGCTCTAAAGATTCTTTGCTCGCTTCAGGAGCTGTTTCGATTGTGTGAATTTTTAAATTTTTCATGCTATAAGCTTTAAGAAGCGTGTGCTTCATTATTTGTATTTATTTCTATGTTACAAATGTAGGGGCTTATGAGCAGGCGCATGCGGACAATAAGTTCAGCCTAATGGACAATTGGCTCAAGGTGCGATTTTGCGAAAATTTATAATGTGTTGGGCTTTATATAGTATTGATTAATTTAGGATGGTATGAGGTGAGAAGGGCTCGGCTTAACGATAGGAGCGGCATCCTTTTTGGCCTTTTTCGGGACAAAAAGATACAGCGTATAGCGTGACCCGCAGGGGAAGCCCCTTGTTAAATTATGAATTAAAAATTATTAATGGGATTTACAGATTCTAATTAGGTGTATATATATTACTAGTAATTTATTTGCAAAGCTACAGACATAAAAAAACCCGAAGATACGTAGTACCTCCGGGCTCCTTAATAAATATTAGTGATAGGGTTATTTCCAGATTATTGGCATAAATACAGTCATTTCTGCGCGTCCACGGTTACTCCACGAGTAAACAGGTACCAATTGTGATTTTACTACTTCGAACTCAGGTTTTGAAACCATTTTATACATATCAGCATCGTTGTTGTTTTTACGTACTAATACTTCGGTTTCAATTGAAGTTACACCACTTAATAAGTCTTTTTTGTATACTGGCTTAAAGTCTTTATCGCTACTTAGGTAGATGTCCATGATTTTGGCATCTTTTGGTAAGTCAGGCGACTCAACACAATAAACAATTGGTCCACGTTTAATGGCCACTTGGTTACGAGCTTCCTCAATTAAAGTGTTACCCTCAACATATCTTACGTCCATTGGCATATCAACAGTAAGCACATCGCCTTTTTTCCATGCGCGGTTAATAGTGGCAAATTTACCTGCCTCAACAGCTACTCCAGCATCTTTTCCGTTAACCAATACTTTGGTTCCTTCTGCCCAGTTTGGGATACGCACCATTACATCGAAAGCCGCTTTTTTAGCTTTATTAATGGTAATATCTACACGACCTTCCCAAGGATATTTGGTTACTTGCTCAAGCTCTAATTTAGAACCATCTAATAAAGTTGTGTTCAATTTGTTTCCGCCATAAAGATTCACTGCAATACCGTTGGCTGGCTTGCTATAAGCCCATCCTGAAAGTTTACATACCGTACGAACCAAGTTTGGAGGACAACAGAAACAATCCAAGTAAGGCTGACGTTCAGGGAACTCAGTTACCATTTTATCATAGTCAATTGTTCCGTTAATCATACGCAATGGGTTGGCGTAATAATAGTCTTTACCCTCAAGGCTAATACCTGATAAACCAGAATTATAAACCACAAGTTCCATAATATCGGCATACTTCGATTCTCCTTTGATATCTAACATACGCTTAGAGAACATTGAGTTACAAATATTCGCACAAGTTTCGTTATAAGCATGTGTGTTAGGCATTGTGTAGGCATCTAAGAATCCCTCTTCGATCAACTGACGGTTTGAAGATGCTCCGTAGTGTGTTTGACCTAAAGCACCAGTTACATACATCTTCTGTTGAGTAACGTTATACCATAGTCTATCTAAAGCATCAATTAAAGCTTTTTCGCCAGTTTCGGCATATACATCGGCAGCACCTGCGTAGTAATATAAAGCTAATACAGCGTGTCCTACAGCCTCATCTTCTTCGCGAAGAGGAGTAGTCTCTTGTACCATATCACCAATTGGGTAGCCCTGAGTTTCTGGTGTTTCTTCTACTTTATATTGTCCGCGATTATTGATGAACTTTTCTGCTAACTTTAAATACTTCGCATCGCCAACTGTACGGTATAATTCAACACAACCCATAATTTGAGTTTGGTTAAATCCGAAGCGACCGAAATGTTTGTCTTCTGGCATGAATAAAGTGTACAATAAATCGGCATGACGAACGGCTAAATCTAAAAAGTTCTTTTGCCCAGTAATACGGTAATGGATACAAGCACTTGTTAAAAGGTGACCTGTGTTATACATCTCGTGGTACTTACGATTCTCGTAACGATTTACTTTATCGTTTAACTGAATTTGGGTTTGTAGGTAACCATCTTCAAGCATGGCTTGCTCAATGATAGAAATCCAACCATCTAATTTTTTTAAGATTTCGGCATCCTTAGTTTGCGCATACATATACATGTAGGCTTCCATAAATTTATAGAAATCGCCATCGTGCCAACGCATACCTTTATGCTTTCCTTCTTTTAAACCAGCAGCAATTTTAAAGTTGTTAAGCGCATGGCCCGTATCGCCAGTTAAAAGACTCTCCATGTATGGAAGCATGCTATTTTTTGCTACATCAAATTTCTCGGCCCAAAAACCATCAGTCCAAACACAGTCGCCCATGTCAACACTTTTTAGTTTTACATACGGACTCTCTGAGTTATTAATAATTCCGTGCTCTTGTGCAGAGGCAAGCTGCAAAGCAAAAACACAACATAGTAATAAAGCTAACTTTTTCATTGTATTTATAGTTTTAAAATATGATTGATGTGAATGTTAATCTTTGTAATAATACTTCTGCAATTTTAGAGCTTATTAACGAAATAAAACAATAACGAGGCCTGACAAAAACAGGACAACACCTACTTTTAGCGGTATTTTAACAGGACATATAAAATATTTGTTTTACTTTTGAAAATCATTAAGAATCTAATAATATGACACTTAAAGAATACAGAAGTATATTAACACTAGTAATAGCAACTATATTCTCTCAACTAACATCAGGACAAGTCTCTTTAAATTCAAGAAACCCTGAGGAAGTATCCAAAGAGAACAGTCCACAGCTTCAAGCATTAGAAAAAGCGTTTACACTTGCGGATAACCAAGGTAATGATTCTTTAAAGGTTTCAGCCTTATTAAACCTAAGTGAGTATAACCAAACTACGCAGAACTACAGCTCTGCTTTTGAGTATGCAGGCGAAGCACTATACCTGGCCGAAGAGCTTAAGGACTCTGTATTATTAGCTGGCGCTTGCCAAATTTTTGGTGTGCTCAACTACATGCTATATCAAAAGAACGATGCCAACTTTTATTTGCAACGTGCTTTAGAATTACATAAAGAATTGGTGCCTAAGCATAAGTTAAACGTGCATAGGTTAGTATCGGCCTACTTTAGCGTTACCCTCTCTCACAGGCATTTTAAGGAATACGACAAGGCCTTGGTGTATTTAGATAGTTGTTACTTTATTTCGGATACCATTAATACTAACCCAGTAAATATGGGGTATTTAGATGTGGAAAAAGGCATACTCCTCAGTAGTTTAAATAAACCCAAAGAGGCCTTGAAACCGCTTAATAGTGCGAAAAAAGTGTTTGAGGAAATTAAGCCAACGGATAAAAAAATATCAGACAAGGAGTATTTGGTAATCATTTACACGTATTTAGGTATCGTACAGAAACAACTAGAGAACTATTCTGCATCCATCAATTATTTTGAGCGAGCGCTTCAATTATTAGAAACAAAGAAAAAACATATTGACTTAAGTCCTTTTATACATGAACAATATGCCCTATTACTTTATCAAATAAAACAATATCAAAAGGCATATACCCATTTGCAATTATCCAAAAATATGAATGAGCGTTACTTTAGCACAAAGGCGATTTCTAACAATGACTTTATTACCATTCGCAGCAGGTATATGGAAGATATCAACCAAAAGAATGATGAGATTATAAAGCAGAATTTAGAATTGGCCAAAAACCGTCAATCCATCATCATGTTCAGAGCTATATTGTATTCTGTATTTTTATTGCTAATAATAGGAGGATTAATTGTTAGGAATAGATATCAGGCTAAAAAACACAAAAAAGAAAAACAACTTAACTTACAGAAGCAAAAGGAATCAGAAAAACTACTTGAATTAAAAAATAAGGAATTAACCGCATCTACATTACAGTTAATTGAGAAGGAGGAAATGATGATTACTGTGCGTGAGTATCTGAAATCTCAAAAAGACAATCGCGAATCAAAAGTGCTATTAAATGCATTGAAGCATAATGAAAATAGTTTGTGGGATGATTTTAATACGCGTTTTATTGCTGTGAATAAAGATTTTTACGACAAGCTACAAGAACAGTTTCCAAAGCTAAGTCATGGTGATTTAAAGATATGCGCCCTCATCAAATTAAACTTCTCAGGAAAAGAAATGGCTCATCTATTGGGTATTTCAACCGATAGTGTGCATAAAGCACGGCATCGCTTGCGTAAAAAAATGGATTTAGATAGAAGTATCAATCTAACCAGTTACATCTCGTCAATTTAATACGAAATACAATTATTATAAATGCATTCCGTTTAAATAAATATCTTTAACAATTATATTTATAAGCTTGAAATAAAGAACAATGAAATTATATACTCTTCTTGCTATATTATTATTCTCTAACGCACTTCTTTCTGCGCAAATGCAAGCCACAGGAAACAATAGCGAAACAGAAACAAAATACACAACACACCCTACGCAAGATCCCGTTTTTTTATACTCCAATCTTAGTACAGGAGGCATATCGGTAAGCCCTATTAATCCGCCAGCAGTGCCCACCTATGTTTGGTATACGAATACAAATGGTGTTTGGAAAGAGGAATACTCTAATAATAGCCCTGTTTATAATCAGGATATAGAAGAAGGCGGCTATAAAGTAGAAATCCTTGAGGGTGGTGAAACTGGTACAATAACTGAAACACACCATTGCTGGGTATTTGTTCCTGTAATTGAATCAGTAGATATTGATTCCACTTCTACAAGTTGTGAGTATGTGCGGATGAAAACTGATATTGTTTCAAAAAATCTAACTTATTACGACATTACTACGTCAGCGGCTATCAACCTCGAATATGAATACACCTACAATTGGACCATAACTCCCAACGATGATTTTGAGAATGTTGATGAGCCCAACCCTGCACTACCTGCTCCGGTTGAAAAAACATCTTATGCATTAAACCTTGAAGCATTCAATTTCTATACGCTTAACAGTAATACTATAGAAATTGAAGAGATTGCTGTGAAGGCAGAATACAAAGCGACAGTTTCTGAAAGAGATTATGAAAATGAGATAAGTAGTTCAGATAGTTACTCCGCTCCTGTTTTAGTAAATTTCGAAGATATCTCAAAAGGCAGTATTGATGATAGAGAGTGGGTATACTATAATACGCAAATTGAGGGCCCTGAAGGCGAAATTGGAGCCGATTATGACATTCTTAAACCCAATTACGTTTTCTCAGAAGCTGGAACCTATAATGCAAGGCTAAGCATTCTAAACAGAACAACAGGCTGCACAGATACACACAGTGGAACAGAAATAAAAGTAATTGAAATGTCAATTGAGGTACCCAATGCTTTTACTCCTAATGATGATGGTACACATGATATTTTCTTGGTACAATACAAATCCATTGAAAAATTTAGAATGGTTATCTTGAATAGATGGGGACGCAAAGTGTATGAAACCAATAATCCGGGTGAAGGATGGAATGGAAAAATTAAAGGGCGAAAAGCATCAGAAGGCGTTTACTTTTATTACATCACTGCAGAAGGCTTTAATAAAGATGAAAAGAAGAAACTAGAAGGCGCTATTCACTTGATAAGATAATTACCTCTACATTATCAATGAAGCTTAATACTTTGTTTTAATTATAAATTCTTTCTTCCATTATAGTGTCATAATTATGCCAAGGTCTACTCTTATTACTTTATCTAAAAACAGAAGAAATTATTAGGCATAAAAAAAGGGGAGGTAACCACTCCTCCCCTATACTTAACCAAACCTAACTAAACACTTTTACATAGAATGTAAAAGCAACACATTTCTTTAACCTAATCTATAAAAAGAATTCATATACAAGATAATACATAAATTTTCCGATGGCAAGCCTATTCAGAAAAAAAATAAAAATTTATAACTTAATTTGTATAATAGTAAGGCTACTTACGTTATATACTAAGGAGTGTAGCGCTATTAAAATTCTTGAAAAAACTTTTAAAGTTCACAATAATGAAATCGCACGAAATTGATTACAAAATTAAAGGACATGATATTCAGTTTGTAGAAATTGAATTAGATCCTAATGAAACTGTTATTGCTGAAGCTGGAGCAATGATGTATATGAAAGAAGGCATCCAGTTTGAAACCAAGATGGGCGATGGTTCAGCACCAGACCAGGGGATGATGGGAAAATTATTTTCTGCCGTATCCCGAACCATAACTGGTGAATCGATATTTATTACTCACTTTACACATCGTGGTATCGGTAAAAGCCATGTTGCTTTTGCTGCACCTTACCCAGGAACAATAATACCGGTGAATTTGGCAAATATGAATCGGAAAATTATTGTGCAGCGCGATGCTTTTTTATGTGCTGCATTAGGTACCAAAATTAGTATGCACTTTAACCGTAAGTTGACTGCAGGTTTCTTTGGTGGTGAAGGTTTTATATTGCAAAAACTTGAGGGTGATGGAATGGCATTTATACATGCAGGTGGCACTATAGTGGAACACGAACTTAAAGGTGATACCTTAAGAGTTGATACTGGTTGCGTAGTGGGTTTTCAGGATGGAATTGACTTTGATATAGAACGCGCTGGGGGCTTAAAATCGATGGTATTTGGTGGCGAAGGATTATTTTTAGCCACTCTAAGAGGACATGGTAAGGTTTGGCTACAATCAATGCCAATTCGTAAATTAATAGCTCAAATAGCACCTACTGGCGGAAATAGAGGAAAAGAAAGTAGTGGTGGTTTATTAAACACACTCCTGGAAAGTTAATATTCAAATAGAATATAAATAAAAAGCTCCAATATGAACACTTACATATTGGAGCTTTTTAATTATTCCATTTTTTGCCAATTACCTTCGGCTACAATATCTTCAAGTAGCTTTTCAAGAACTTTTAATTCTTCGGGTGCACCATGATAATCTCGAATTCTTTTACATACACCTTTTGAGGTGTATGTGATATACGTAGTAGGCAAATCAGTTATCATTGCTGTATATTCATCTTCAAAATCAAAGAACTTCGCTTTTTCAAAAGCTTTGATTAGAAGGTCTACCCTTTCTGATCCAATATTCTTTGAGTGATTCCCAAGCTGTTCCATATTCTTTCGTCCGTTTAAAACGGCTTTTCCATCAGGATACAACTCAAGACTGTATGAAGGGTTAATACTTCTTCCTGGCGACTTAGATAACTTAATTACTACCTCATTACTTTTAACTGCAGTTTGTTTTGTAGTTTGACAAGCTGATATCAGAACAGCCAATAGTGCTAATAAATATATTAAGTGTTTCATTGATTAAAATTTATTATTCATTGGTCAGATGGTAATTTCATCTGCAGATTTTAATGATGTGAGATAATAACCTTTTTGATGCTTACCAATTGACTGTTTTCAAAAACTGACAAAAAGTACATTCCGTTGCTTAAATCTGAAACATTAATACTATTATCCATAAGACTACTACGAAGCACTTCAACGCCTGTCATACTTGTAAGACTAACAACTACATCTGTTGTTTTTGTGCCGTATACATTCAATAAATTATTAACAGGATTTGGCGCAATCTTTATCTCCGAATTCTCATTGTATTTTACCGAACTTCGTAAATCATTATTAATTACCAGAGAATAATTAAATGGATCAATTGTTTCTACACCCTCATCAATACGAATCACCAATGGAAAGAATCCTTGCCATGAATCGTAATCATTTACAATCACTTCATTATATTCATCAGCATAAACCACCTCTATTCGTTGAGGATCGACTCCATAATGTATCTTAACCAATACCAATTGCATATTATCGAGACTACTTGAAGACTTCAGTTTTACCTTGAAAGATTCTGATGATACTAAACCAAAGTAATCAGCACTTAAACGCATTAACTGGTCGTTACCATCTTCCTTACTTAGCCATCTTATTTCTTGTCCTGAAAAATTAAGAAATTCTTCACCACTTTCGTATGCCTTTGAATTAAATGTATATCCAAAATGTTTTGCATAAAATGCTAAATAAGAAAAATAAGTACCCGCTCTGCTATAATTATAAGGTGAAAAATCGGCATTACTTTTTAATACTGCATTTGCCACATGAAATTTTACAAACACATCTCTCAATGTGGAAGAATAATTCGTTGAAAGTTCTTTATCAATAGCATCTAAAGTAAAATTATCTATACTTGTATTATAGATATCCTTCACAATATCGTTACCGAATTGTTCCGTTAAGTATTGAATAAAAATCCATGTACCATACCAATGATTATCATATGTATCATCATCAGGGTTCTCACCATTACTAAAATTTAGGGCAACATCAGTTTTAAAGAAAACCTCAGGCAACCATCCTAAATTATCATCTATACCGGGATAAATCAAGTTCTCTGCCCACGTTGCGCATGCTTCAAAAAACCACGAATCCATTGAGGCCGCAATACCAAACTGAATAGAATGCATATATTCATGTGCTGCTGTTGACCTGAGTGCAATATCTTGTCGGTTACTATCACCAGCACTGCTATAATTACAACGCATTACCATATGACTGCCGAATGAGCTCTGTTCAATTACAATAGAATTTGGATTATCCCCAACATATGTACTACTACTTGCACTAACATACCCATAAACACCTTCCCCGGTTAATTCGCTACTTATATATATATGATATGTACCTGTACCATCCTCTACATTATAGTTAGGAGGCACTGTATAATCAAGTTCTGCATGATACTTACTGTATACATCTTCAGTAAATATAGAAGCCATGTTATCTACATAATCTGGTACTCCATTATTATCCTCATCTGTGGGGTCTACATTTTCTTCATCTATACTACTATCTGTACAGTAGTGAAAAGTAAATATCCCCGCTTCATATAATTGCTCAGTCCCTTCTTTAAAAGAAGGACCCTCACCATATACTGAGAAAACCTCTTGTGCCTTTGGTGACAATTTATCCCAATTTAAAACGACTTCTTTAAGCAATGGTGTTAACCAAAGGTTATTCTTCTGTTGTGTACTTTTTAACTGTGCACTGTTTTTATTTTTTTCATACCGCTCTATCAGGCGGTTTGATAATTCAACATCCTGGGCAGAGGCGTAGTTGAAAAGAATACTTGCTACAAGTAGCAAAATGGTAAGTGTTGACTTCATATGTTAGAATTATTTAATATTTAGGTTAATGCATAAATCATTCTAGTATACTTAAAATAATGATTTATGGATACAATTATATAAAGGAAAATCTAAATAATGTATTAATTATCACAATTATAATAGCAAAACAGGCTAAATTGTTTAGCATGGATTCTGAATTATAAGATCGATATGAGCATTAAAAGTTAGATAAAACAGGGCTTGACTCAACAAATCATAACGCCCTTATGGGAAGAATTTAATTGTACAATAGGTTTTCTAATCAAAATGATTGCTCTATGATATGCAATTACCTTATTTACACAAATACCCCACATCAAGTTTTGATGTGAGGTATCAATAGACAATACAAAAATTATAATGATAGGGTTGAAGTTAACTTTCAGTCCCTATAGACTCTATATAAATAAATTCAAATTAGATTGTTCGGCTTCTTCTAAATAATTAGCCACTCCGCCAATATTAACACCATCAATTAATTCGTCCTTATCAACACCCATAATATCCATACTCATTTGACAAGCGATCATGTTAATGCCACTTTCTCTGGCTTTATCAATCATGGTTTCAAGGGCATCTACATTTTTATCCTTCATACGCAGTTTCATCATACGACGGCCCATACCTGCCATATTCATATTAGATAGGTTTAGTCTGCCTGCATGCCCTGGCATCATTTTACTAAACATACTGCCCATCATATCCTTCTTTACCTTTGGTTTATCAGGATTCTTAATCACATTTAATCCCCAAAAAGTAAAGAACATGGTCACTTTTTTGCCCATACTTGCGGCTCCGTTAGCAATAACAAATGAAGCAAGGGCTCTGTCTAAATCATCGCTAAAAACAACCATTGTTTTATGATCCAATGCAGATGGTGCTGCTCCGTTTGGAGCCACTGCTTTCTTTTGCTTTTTGATAACAGCCGTAATTTCGCCCGATTTATTTTCGCGCTTTACTAATTCATTTCCAGTAACCTTACACCATGATTCAACATCACTATAAAACCCTGGATCGGTAGCGACTACCTCCATTTGGTCGCCATTTTCCATTGTATCAATGGTATCTTTAAGTTTTAAAATTGGACCTGGGCATTGCAAACCACAAGCATCTACTTGTAATAATTTGGTATCTATTTTAATAGGTGCTTCTGTTTCTACTTCCGTAAGTACGGGCTCAAAAAATATTGGATTAGATTGTTCTGCCATGGTTTGTTTATAAACTTTTAATCCTCCTGATAAATTGTATACATCCTCATAACCATGTTGACGAAGGATTCTCGCGGCAACATAACCTCGTAATCCAACCCCACAATAGATCATTATTTTTTTATCCTTCGGAATCTTATTTAAATTATCTCTTATCTCGTCAACATCAATATTCACTGCTCCATCAATGGTATCAATTTCATATTCTGTAGCTGTTCGAACATCTAAAACAAAAGAATCTTTAGCACTACGCTTTTTAAACTGAAATGGGGATAACGGTTTAAATAAACCCTTCATAATATTCTCCGCATTGTACCCAGCTTGATTTACCGGATCTTTTGCTGAACTAAAAGGTGGTGCATAAGCATGCTCAATTTCTTGTAGATCATATATTGTTCCGCCATTTTTAATGATCGTAGCCAATAAATCTAGGCGTTTATCAACTCCCTTATAACCTACTATCTGACCTCCAAGTAATTTTCCATTATCTGGATCGAAACTAATTTTAAGAATCATTTGCATAGAGCCAGGATAGTAACCTGCATGCGAACCTGCATTTACAATAGTACTCTCGTGTTTAATTCCGGCTGCTTTAAGACCTCGATGCGTCATACCAGTAATACCGGCAGTCATATCAAATACTTTAGCAATAGCTGTTCCTATTGAACCCTTATAAGATCTATTATGACCATAAACCATATTATCGGCCAAGATTCGTCCTTGCTTATTAGCAGGCCCAGCTAAAAATGCTAAACTTGGTTTTTTAGTAATTGGATGTGGAAACTCTATGGCATCGCCAAGCGCGTAAATATCTTTATGAGAAGTTTGTAAATATTCATCAACCCAAATTCCACCAGTTTCTCCTATTTTTAATCCAGTTTCTTCTGCAATACTAGCATCAGGCTTAACTCCAATAGAAAGAATAATAAAATCAGCTTTAATTATACGCTCACTAGCTAAGTGAACTTCAACAATGTTTCCAACTTGTTTAAACTCTTTAACAGCGTCCTCTAAAAACAAGGCTACACTTTTCTCTTTAAAATGCTGATGCAGTGGAGCGGCGATTTCACTATCCATCATATTCATAACCTGGCTTGATGCTTCCACAACAGTAACATCAACGCCAACATGATGCAGGTTTTCAGCCATTTCTAAACCAATGAATCCGGCACCTACAACTACAGCTGTTTTGGGTTCTTCATCATCAACAAAAGCTTTTATTTTATCAGTATCCTCTACATTACGTAGCGTAAAAATATTATCTGAATGAATACCTGGTATTGGAGGCTTTACAGCCGAAGCTCCTGGGGAAAGAATTAACTTATCGTAGGTTTCAGTGTACACTTCTCCTGTTTGCATTTTTTTCACTTCAATACTTTTAGCTTCAGTATTAATTGAAGTAAGCATAGAATATGTGCGGATATCAATATTAAACCGGGCATTAAAACTTTCTGGTGTTTGTACCAGTAGTTTATCCCTGTCTTTTATTACACCTCCAATATAATAAGGTAATCCACAATTGGCATAAGAAATATGTGGCCCTTTTTCGAGCATAATTATTTCTGCCTCTTCATCAACTCTTCGCAAACGCGCAGCTGTGGTAGCTCCTCCAGCAACACCTCCTACAATAATGTACTTCATTTATATAATATTTTTCTATTGTCCAAACTATTCATCAACACATCTAAATATGTATTGATGTGCAAATATAGAAATAATTAATTATCTACCTTTCTAGATATAATAATATTTTCAGAACAAATAAGTTTACTTGATTAGTTTTATTTATTTTGCAGCTATGGAGATGGTTAATATAAAGGATGTAGGTCCTGTATTATTTGAGGTAAGCAATAGAGCGAAACGCCTATCGATAAAACTTAAACCTTTTGAGGGGGTGAAGGTAATTGTGCCCAAACACATGCACCCAAAAGAAGCCTTACAATTTGTGCATGATAATGCAGCATGGATTAAGCAAAATATGGTTAAGGTTAAAGAAAAGGAAAGCGATTTGACCATTTTTGATGAGCACACTCAATTTAAAACACGCGACTTCTCTGTACAAATTAAAAAATCGGCCCTGAGCCAAGTAAAATTGCAATTAAAGAATGGGATACTCACAATCTATTACCCACAAAATCAGGATGTAAAATCGCCTATTATTCAAGAAAATATTAGATACGGAATAGAAGAAGCCATGCGTATGTATGCGAAAAACTATCTGCCAAAACGCCTGCATCAGTTGGCTGAAATCCATGGCTTCAGTTATCGGAAAGTATTTATTAAGAATTTAAAATCGCGTTGGGGAAGCTGTTCTAATGTTAATAACATCAATTTAAATTTACATTTAATGCGCTTACCTGATAATTTAATTGATAGCGTAATTTTACATGAGCTTTGCCACACTGTTGAAAAAAACCACGGACCTAGATTTTGGGCTTTATTGGATAAAGTAACCAATGGCAAAGCAAAAGTACTAGATAAAGAAATGAAGCATTATAGAACGGTTATCTATTAAGTATATTAATACTCCGCTATACATAAATGAGTTACATCTCATCATTATATGAAAATTTAGTCGGGGGTATTTAAAATAATGCTACACAATATGACAATGAGAAAAAACAAGTTATACTACTACATATAAGTAATATAAATACAATAGGGTTAGATGAATATAATGTAGCTACTGCGCCAACTATGTTATTGTATAATCGGTTTAATCAAATATATTTCTGACACGTTAAAGTCTAGATTTCGGTAATCTAATATATTAACACGGTTGGTTATCATATCAACCCCTATGGTTACAAGTTATCGAATAAACCCACACTTGAGTCACAACACCCCTTAAAGCCTGAACAATAGATCGATACATTTAGTATGTTAATCTACTAATAAATCGAAATCATGAAAATTAAAAAATTATTACTTAGTGCTGTTATGTCCATAACAATGGCGCATATGATTGCACAGGTGAATGTTGATGTTAATCTAAACATTAAACATTCTGTAAACGGCGTTTCCGATTTTGGTCGGGAACGACACATCACCGTACATTCAACACCTACCGAAATTGACTGGATTGGTGAAGAAGATAAACTAGATTACTTTATTAATGATTTAGATGTGTACTTCGGCAGGGATAATGGTTCCTCAACATGGAAGTTTCAAGCATCTGAAGAAGATGAGAACAACAGAAACCATGTTGATTCTTTATGGTTTAAAGGTTTTGGAAGCTGGCTAAAGGATGAATATGCAAAGAAAACTATAGCGCATCAATATGAAACCAAAGGAGCCATGATTATGGGTACTAACCCACACCCATTATATCCAACTCTATCATGGTATGATAATGGATCCACATGGAGTGGATGGCAAACTAAAAATGTTGAAGCCTCTTCAGAATGGGTAGAACTATATTTAGACTATGCATTCAGAAAGTACATAGGGCAACCAGGAGAGCCACTGCCTACTTATTGGGAAGTTGTAAATGAAATTGACATGGAATTTATGACTGGTAAATTGCTATTTTCAAGCTACGAGCATATTTGGGAATATCACAATTTAGTGAAAAAAGCCTTAGACGAACGCTTGGGTGATAAAGCTCCTAAAGTTGGAGGGATGACTTGGGGACAACACGATTTTGAGAAGGGTGATGGCATAGGCAGACAATCAGTTGAGAAGGTCTTAGGTTGGGGAATAGATCCTGATGCTGTAAATACTTCCCTAGAACCATACTATAAAAACGATTGGTTTCAATGGGATGTATTATTTCAAGGGTTTATGGATGCCTGCCCTAGCATGGACTTCTGGAGTATTCACCTTTATGATTGGCCCAAAGCCTCTAATAGCATTAACCGCGCAGGCCCTAATGTTGAAGCTGCTCTTGATATGATTGAGTGGTACGATAACTACAAGTTAGGTGCTCCTAAAGAACTCATTGTCTCAGAATTTGGTTCTGTATCGGGTTACCTTGATGAAGTAAGTCCTAAACGCAGAGCTTGGGAAAACCTAAAACCTTTTAATTCTATGTTTATGCAGTTTTTAGAACGCCCTTCTCATATTACCTTAACCATGCCTTTTGCTCCTGTAAAAGCAGAGTGGGGTGATGAATATGATGCTGATGGGAATCTAACCAAAAGATACCCATCTACCCTCCTTGATAAAGATGAAAATGGAGATTGGCAATGGACAGATTTTCTATTATGGTATAAGCAGTGGAGTGATGTTGATGGCACAAGAGTAGAGACCAAATCATCAGATAGAGATGTTCAGGTTGATGCATATATCAATGATAACCATGTGTATTTAATTTTAAACAATCTTCATTCTCAGGCCGAAACAATAGATTTAAATCTGTTTGGAGGAGGTACAAATACCATCAAAAGTGTAAATGTAAAAAACCTATACTTCGACGAATCATTAGGTACACATGGAGAAGCTATTTACGATGTTTCTAAATATAAAACCGCACCAGGTTCAATTGTTCTTAATGGAGATGCAACCATTATTTTAGATTATACTTTTGAAAATTCGGTTTCAATTACCGATGAAATGAAGGAAGTAAAATATATGTGTGAACGATTTGGAACAGGAAATACGCCAACGGGTGGAGATGTTTTCAGAAAGGTTGTGGACGGACGAACAGATTTAAGCGCACAAGTTAACAATGTAATTGTTCCTGAAGGAGCAGCTGAAGCAGTTTTAAGAATTGGAGGTAAGTTTTGGGATAGTGGTAAAATACCAGGTTCAATAACCATTAACGGTAATGTATTGCACTCAAACCCTAGTTTTAGCTCAGATTTAGATCTTGATTGGAGAGGTGAAGATAACCCTGGCAGAAACTATTGGTTTGGTGTGTATGAAATAGATGTGCCTAAAGAGTATTTACAAGAAAATAATACAATTACCTGCCAATTTGGTAACAATGTAACCTACACTACTGTAATGTTGCAAGTTTTTGATTTTACAACAGAGCCAATGCGTTCGGTGAACAATGATGGTGTTTCATTAACAGGAATTTCTTTGCCTGCTAATATATCACTTATGCAAAATCAAATTGAATCACTGGCAATTATTTTTACGCCTGAGAATGCTACGAATAAGAAAATCACTTGGGAATCAGATGATACTGATATTGCAACAGTCGATGAACAGGGCGTAGTTACAGCAATAAGCTCAAGCGGATCAACAGTAATAAAAGCAATTAGTAATGATGGTAATAAGGAAGCTACTATTATTGTAGATACTAAACCATATGTTAGTACTCCCATAACTGGGATTACTATTAACGAAGGTAATGCCATAGAGGTCGATTATTATGTAACTACGCCTTTACACGTAAACATCCTTCCAGCTGATGCAACTACTCAAACTGTAAGTTGGAGTTCTTCAGATAATGATATTGTGGAGGTTGATCCTGTAACAGGAAAAGTTTTAGGCAAGGTAATTGGTGAATCTGCAATAGTAACAGCTAGCATTACTGATGAGCATAATGGAGATGCTATTTTTACAGAGTCAATTACTGTAAATGTTGGCATTGTTGGTGAAGAAACAATTTATTCAGATGCATTGCCAAATCAATTGGTTGGTAATAATAATTATACTATCAACGTTCCGGTAAATGTTAATGGAGTGCGTTCACTAAGTATTGAGTTAATTCAGGATGGAACAACTATACTAGCATCTCAAACAGCAAGTATTAATGCTCTTGGAAAAACAGACATTAAAATAAATCTTTCTTTAGCAAGTGTTCCAGCCATAGGAACTAACTATTCGCTAAGAGCGGTTCTAAAAGATGGAGAAAACAGCATTTATGAAACGAATACTAATCTTGAAATCTTAGACATTATTCATGTTGAAAGCATTTTACTCGATGAAGTTTTCAATCAAGTAGAAATTAATGGCGATAGTCCAATACTAAGCTTTGTAATTGCACCATTAGATGCATTTAATAAGAACGTTACATGGACTTCAAGCGCTCCTGCCATTGCTTCTATTGCTACAGATGGAACAGTTACAGCACATACTGAAGGTGAATTTACAATTACAGTAAGCTCTGAAGATGGAAACAAATCGGATGCCGTTACACTTAATGCTGTAAGTTCATTTACACAAGGTCCTGAATCAATAATGATACCGAGTGAAATCAGTGTTTTTCCTAATGCAAACTATACATTTACTGCAGATTATACCCCAAGTACTTTACCCGAATCGTTAAAAGGGCTTACTTGGATATCGAGCAACCCAAATATTGCCACTATTGATGCAAATGGAGAATTAAATGCTAATGCTAATTTAGGCAGCACTACAATTACGGCCAAATCCGTGGAGGACGAAACTGTACTTGCAACATGTATTGTTAATGTTGAGCCTACTTTAATAATTGAAGCAGAAGATTGGGCAGCTATGGGAGGTGCTGTTGGCGACATTGGTAAATATACTTTTACCAATGGGATAGCCATTAACAATGTTCAGAAAGGTGACTATTTAGAGTATGATGTCATTGCTCCCATAGCAGGAGAATACGAAGTAACCTTTGTTGCTGCCACAGCCGTTGCTGATGGTGTAATAGAGTTATTACTTGAAGGTGTAAGCCAAGGTAGCGTAAAGCTTACCTCAAGTACATGGGATAGTTTTGCTGATTACAAGATGACGACAAAAGTAAGCCTTACCGAAGGCATACAAACCATCAGGTTAAATGCGGCGGGTACTTCAGATTGGCAATGGAACCTTGATAAATTTAAACTGGAATATGTAGGTGTTCCTTTTGACAAAATGGTGTTAAACACTTCATTTCTTCATTTAGCCATCGGTAACCAGGAAACACTTGTTCCCACAATTACTGTTAACGGTGCTTCGAGCACTAGTGTAACTTGGAGCAATTCTGTTGAGGGAATAGTGAGTATAAATAATGGTGTAATTACAGGACTAGCTGAAGGAACAACAATTATAACTGCTACTTCTACTGAGAACACAGAGCTAAGCGCATCTTGTAATGTTACCGTTGGTGAACTATCTGACCCAATTGTAATTGAAGCTGAAGATTTTATTGCTGATGGTGGCGACTATGCCGATGGAAAAGATGGAGGAGTCAACTTAAATCCAGGAGTTGGTATAAACCATGTCAATAATGGCGACTGGGCAGAGTATAATTTTAATATTGCAGAATCAGGAACGTATAAAATCACCTATTATATTTCGTGCCCAACACCCGATGGAAATATAACTGCCTATGTTGATGGTGCCTTTATTTGTACTGATAATATTCCGAATAATGGTACAGGAGAATGGGATACCTATATTCCAATTGTAGCATCATCAACTGCTCAATTATCTGTTGGTTTACACACCTTCAAAATTGAAGCATCGGGTAGCGATTGGCAATGGAATTTAGATAAAATTGAATTAGTAAGAATTGGTGATTACATCAGTACGAATTTATCTACTGAGGATAAAAACTTGGTTAAAATATTCCCGAATCCTACTAAGTCAGACTTAAATATCTTCATTGAAAATGCAAACATATTCCAATTACTTGAGATTTTCTCGTACACAGGTCAGCTTATCTTAAACGAGGACATAACAAATAGAAACGGAACTGCACGAATCAATTTAAGTGCTCTTCCAAAAGGAATGTACATTCTTAAACTCTCTGGATCAGAGACTCAACGTATCAGTTTTATTAAAAACTAAGATCCTTTATAGTTCATTTCAGCCTTTATATTCTCCATACAAGAATAAATAAAGCGCTGAGATGAACTTTTTATCAACGATTATTAATCTCAAAAATCAATAATTTTATGAAAACTTCTACATTGTTAATTCTACTAAGCTTCGTAGCACTTACTGTAAATGCTCAAACCTCATTACTTAATCAAGCATGGTCTGCAGAAGGAACTGACGGTTGGACACTTGAAAAAACTTACACTATGGACGATGCTTTGCCATCAGGGTTCACCCTTGCAAGCTCTGAAGATAACGGTGCAACACTACAGTATAAAGCATCAGCTTATGCAACACTTCCTGGGCTTCGTATTGTTCCAACACTTTATAAAAGTGCTTGGTTTGCCTATTCGCTTAGCGGCTTAACAATAGGCAAAACCTACGAACTTAAAATAAATGCAATGGTTCAAAACTCAAATATCAAGATGGCAATGTATGCTTGGGAAACTAATAACACAAATATTCCGAGTGTAACAGTTGAAGATGAAGAAGTTGTAGCTGATCATGGTTCTTGGACTGATTATAACATCATGATAACAGCAACTAGCGAGACCATGACGTTTGGAGCCGGTGTGTACCGAGTTACTGGGAATCCGCAATTGTATATATCTTCAATAAATATATCTGAAACAACAAGTACGAATCTTAACAATACTAGAGATGATGAACTTGTAATATATCCTAACCCTGTGAATGATATCATAAACATCAGTAATGTTAATAGTAATAGCAGTATAAATATCTATAACACTTCTGGGCACTTAATAAAAACTCAGGAGGCTATTTCAACAAAAATGGCTATCGACATCTCTGACCAACCCAATGGGGTTTATATTGTAAAAAATGGAACGCAAGTTCAAAGAGTGGTAAAAAAATAACCGCTCGAATTTATATTATATGCGGAGGGCACAAGTATGTGTCCTCTTTTTTTGTGCTTCTTATGCGTTCTTGTAGCAATAAATCTACTATTTTTACAAAGCACAAAAAGCAACATTTACATGATGAATTGGGATCAATTACTATCGACTAAACGAACAGGTCAAGAAGATAGAGTTTCAGATATAAAACACCAAAGAACACAGTTTCAACGCGATTATGACCGTTTAATATTCTCTTCTCCATTTCGTCGTTTGCAAGATAAAACTCAGGTTTTTCCGTTACCGGGAAGTATTTTTGTGCACAACCGACTAACACATAGTTTAGAGGTAGCCAGTGTCGGACGCTCTTTGGGACACAATATTAGTGAATATTTACTCCATGAGTACGGAGAAAAAAATGAACTTATTAACGAAATTGGCTCTATTGTAGCTACGGCATGTTTGGCTCACGATATGGGAAATCCTCCATTTGGCCATTCTGGTGAAACTGCACTTTCTCATTATTTTAAAAGTGGCGAAGGCAAGAACTTAAAAGCCGAATATGATATTTCTGATGCCCAATGGAATGATTTAACCGATTTTGAAGGAAACTCAAATGCATTCCGCATTTTAACGCATCAATTTAATGGCCGACGAAAAGGAGGTTTTTCTCTTACCTATAGCTCTGTGGCGTCAATAGTTAAGTATCCTTATGCATCAGGCCTCAGTGATAAAAAGAAATATGGATTCTTTCAGTCGGAAAAACAGATGTTTAAAAAGGTAGCGGCAGAGTTAGGCATCATTGAAAAGGAACTTGATGTCTATTGTCGCCATCCTTTGGTTTATTTAGTTGAAGCAGCTGATGATATCTGTTATGGTGTAATGGACGTTGAAGATGCGCATAAGCTTAAAATATTAAGCACCGAAGAAACTAAAAATATCCTCATGGCCTTCCTCAAGGAACCTGAAGATGCTAGTACTTGCCAAAAAATTGAAACTGCTTGTATAGAGGTAAGTGATATTAACGAACAAATTGCCACAATAAGAGCCGCTGTTATTGGCAAACTGGTTAATAGATGTACGCAAATTTTCAAAGAAAATTATGATTTAATAATGAATGGAGAATTTGAGAAAGGCCTAACAGATCATTTAAGCGGTTGTACCAAAGATGCCATGAAGTATTGTGAGAAAATTTCACTTGAGAAAATATATAGGCATCCTTCTGTTGTGGAAATAGAAATATCTGGCTTTAAAATACTTGGCTCATTATTACACGAATTCTCTCAGGCTATCTTAACACCCGAAGACACCTTATCAAAAATGTTATTGGCATTTATTCCTGAGCAATTTACGGTTGCTGAAGGTGCCACAACCTATCAGAAACTACAATCTGTTTTAGATTATATAAGTGGGATGACAGATATTTATGCCCTTGATTTATACCGTAAAATAAATGGTATAGGCCTAGCCGATAAACGATTCTAGAAAATAAAAGAACGTTCCAAATTTTGAATTGCCCTTCATTTGGAACGTTCTTTTTTATATCCCCTTAGTTCAGAAATACTACTTCTAATTCTTCGTTATCCTTATCTTTTTCACGAATATCATATCTACCTGAGTTGATAAAAGTATATCCTTTTTCGTAGGCTGCCTCTAGTAAAAGTGGCTCTATTGAGGTAGCTACATTTGTATCCAAATCTTTATTGAAATAGAAAAATAATTGTTTTGCATCTTCATCGTTAAAGCGCACCAAAACACTATTATTCTCAACAAAAACTAAATCATCGTAGCTATAAGAAACCGGTAAACCCACCGATTCTAAAATCTCCATAACATATCCAAGCGGTCTGTAATTCATAGCATAAAAGTTTATAGTATTACCAATTCTACATTGCAATTAACTTGATTAAGTTAACTGTATTTTCCAATTCATCGTGTTCTTCAGCAAACTGACATTTAAACATCATCATGCTATGCGCCTCCTCAAAGTCTGTTTCAGAAAATGGCAAATCCTTTTTTGTAATAAAGGTATTGAGGCCATCTAATCCATCTACTTTATAAAGTTCGCTTCTAAAAACACTATCTGTTTGAACAGACTGAATAAATTTTTTCGCGTTTTGTATCGACATAAGCATTCGTTTTAAGATCCTACATAATTGTTATAAAAAAGAATTGAATCTACATTTATGTGGTGCACTTACTAGTCCTGAAGCCCCATAAACATTAGATTTCTCATTTATTAGCGATTACATATTATTATAAAACAATATCTATGCCCCTGCATAAACTAAAAAGGAAGATTGGAATATTTATCAGATAGCTAATGAGAAAGTACTTCGTGAAGAGGTTCGCCAATATTACCTTCTGAAATAGGAATTTGCATTAGTGCAGATAATGTAGCAGCTACATCAACCATCTCAACTTTACGATAAATTGCACCATGCTTAATATCACTGCCCCAAAAAATTAACGGTACTTTTATGTTATGATTTATTGATTCTACTTTCTGCCCACTCAGGTCAACTTCTTCGCTCCAGCCAGATAGTAAGGATATCATTATATCACCTGATCTATTGTAAGCATAAGAATCTTGCATCTCTTTAAACAAACCGTGGGTGTAGGTATTTGTCCTTAATAAACTTCCTGAGATCGTTTTATCTATACCAGCAACATCCAATAAAAATTCAGACGCTTCATCGCGCAGATCTGACGACTTTAAACCTTCTTTCTTAATCAAATCATGATTTAAATAAAACTGCCTATCATGATACCCCAATACCCACTTTCCTTGACCATGTAAAGCCATAAGATATAAATTTAATAAAGCCGATATCTTTTTACCGTTAAAAGAACCACCTTCCATTCCCTGGGCTTTCATCTGCTCAGGCATGTAACGCTGGCTAGGCGTTGACGTTAGCATAATTAGGGTATGCTCTGTACCTATTTGTGATTCAATCACTTTTAAAAGCGATGCAATTTCTTGATCCAAACGCAGTAACATATCTTCTTGCTCAGCACATAATAAGGAATTCTTAGAACCTTTTAACACCTTGGGTTTACAAGTAAAGTTGATGCTCACAAAATCTGTATATTCATCTTTACCATAAGCTTCATTTAATAGCATGGCTACAGAAAAGTCTCTTAATACAGTATTCATTTCAGGTGAGCCTGAGAAACGATCAAATGGTGTATTCCCTTCTTGTTTGAGCTGATATAAGAAGTGTCTTATTTCAGTTTTATGATCTCCTAAATACTCATGGTAGGATCTAATATCGGTTGATGGACCCCACAAGTTATTTATATTTTTAGCAGGAAAACCATGTGAGTTGTATTTATTGGCCCAATCGGGCAATGTATCTTTACCTTGAGTAATCATCTCTCCTGTTGTTCTATCAAACCAAAACATATTAGAGTATTTATGTCCTGTATTAAAAACAACATCAGCAGGGTTAATACCTATAGAGGCAATCTTTGATTGATTTCGGGTAAACAGTTCCAACTCATCACAAATAGTAGCTAGTTTATTCTTACTGGATGAAAAATCACCAGAATCGGGATGGGCAATATTATCGGTTCCTGTAAATTGAAAAGCTGATTCAGAATCCTTTCCATAACGATTATACCACTTATCGCTAATTATACCATGGCCGGAAGGGTAAGCTCCGGTGAGTAAAGTGCTTCGTTTAGATCCATGAAACGAAGAAAATGTACCATATTGTGCATTAGTATATAGGGTTCCTTCATCTAATAAACGATTAAAACCGTTTTTACCAAACTTATGTTTTAAGGCTAAAAAATGATCCGTTTGTAACTCATCAATATTAATAAATAACACCAATTTTGGAGCTACTTTTACTGAAGTGGTTTGAGCGAATATATTGACTCCGACTAAAAGAAATAGTAAAACAAGCTTGTTACGCATCATATGAAAAAAATGTTTACGCAAATATAAGCTTAACACTCAAATCAACAACAAGAAATAAGTCCGATAAAATATTTGCGTAAGCTTAGATGCTAGATATGATTTGCAGAAGTTTTTGCATCCTCTTGTTTCCTGAAACATACTACATTTACGGATTCGATATAAACGATACCTGAAGCATTGGCCTTATCTAATAAGCTAGATACAACCTTTGAAAAATCTTCTATACGCTCTTCTCTATCAACAATTTCAATAGTAATTGGAGGTTCAGTTTTAAAATTTATGCCTCTATTTCCATTTTTGGGGCCATCAGCACCAAATCCCAAAAATCCTTTTGTTGCAGTTACGCCTGCCATAGTATACTTTTTAGCAGCAAATATTATGGCTTCATATAAATTTCTCTGATAAATTACTTCTGACTCAGAGATTATAATTTTCAACTTCTTCTCATTTCCTTCTAACACCATACCCTAGTCTTTTAGTTGCATTAAAAATTCATTTCTAGGTTAATCTCTCATTAGGTAAATTACAACTAATAATTATCACATTCAATACCCTATTATATCTGAAAATTTGAATAAGTTGGTTGCCTAATTTATAATGTTTACAAACAAGCAAAATGTTGTAAATCAAAACACTGATCACTTGATAATTTCTTAAATTTTGTTAAATTTGAAACACTCCTTAATCTTAGTCATATCCAATTCATTTATAAACTAGGCTTAGGAGTATAAAATCCCTTATTTATTAACTTATGGTTCTCTCACTTCAACAAATACTCCTGCCGCAACACTGCTATTAAAAGCCTTCCTTTGGCTATGCGTCATCGACTTATTTGTAATTGAGAAAGCCTATTAAATTTAGTTTTATGAAGGTATATCAAGCAAATGAGATCAAGAACATAGCCCTTCTCGGAAGTTCAGGCTCGGGTAAAACCACCCTCGCCGAAGCTATGTTATTTGAGGGTGGTGTTATCAACCGTAGAGGTGATATCGGAAGTAAAACCACAGTATCAGATTACCATCCTGTTGAACACGAATACGGTTACTCAGTATTCTCATCAGTGATGTTTACAGAATGGTTAGGGAAGAAGATTAATTTTATAGATACCCCTGGCTCTGATGATTTCATAACAGGAGCCATTACTTCTCTTAATGTTACAGATACTGCATTAATGGTTTTAGACGCTTCCCATGGCGTTGAAGTAGGAACACAAAACCTTTTCAGATATACTGAAGAATACAAAAAACCAGTAATATTTATAGTAAATAAATTAGATCACGAAAAGGCAAATTTTGAACAAACAATTGATCAAGCTAAAGATAGTTTCGGAGGTAAGGTAGTGATAGTACAATACCCTATTACAGTTGGTAATGGCTTTGATGCTTTGATTGATGTACTTAAAATGAAAATGTATCAGTGGGGACCTGATGGTGGCGAACCTCAAATACTTGACATACCTGACAGTGAAAAAGATAAAGCCAACGAATTACATAATACTTTAGTTGAGGCTGCCGCTGAGAATGATGAAGATTTGATGGAACTATTCTTTGATAAAGGAACTCTAGATGAAAATCAAATGAGAAGCGGCATTCATAAAGGGCTATTGGCATTGGATTTATATCCCGTTTTTTGTGTTTCAGCAGAAAAAGATATGGGTGTTAGACGCATGATGGAGTTTTTAGGAAACATCGTTCCCTATGTATCTGAAATGCCAAAACCCATAACTAAGGACTTAGTAGAGGTAAACCCAGATCCTAATGGACCAGCTTCTGTTTTTGTGTTTAAAACGAGTATAGAACCACACTTAGGTGAAGTTTCTTTCTTCAAAGTAATTTCAGGTACTGTAAAGGAAGGTTCTGACCTTATAAACATGACGAAAGATGCAAAAGAGCGTTTGTCGCAATTATTCTGCGTTGCTGGTCATAATAGACATAAAATTACAGAACTTGTGGCAGGAGATATAGGGGCTACTGTAAAGCTAAAAGAAACAAAAACGAACGATACGCTCAACGAAAAAGGTTGCAAATTCGCTTTTGAGGCAATTCACTATCCAGATTATAAATACAGAACAGCAATATTTCCTATAAACGATAGTGACGATGAGAAACTGGGAGAAGTTCTTCACCGTATGCACGAAGAAGATCCTACAATTATAGTTGAATATTCAAAAGAATTGAAACAGATTTTAGTATTTGGTCAAGGTGAATTCCATTTAAATACACTAAAGTGGAGAATTGAGCACAACGACAAAATAAACATTGGTTTTGAGCGTCCAAAAATTCCTTATCGCGAAACCATCACAAAAGCAGAACAAGCAGATTACCGTCATAAAAAACAATCTGGTGGTTCAGGACAATTTGGTGAGGTACACATGGTAATTGAGCCCTATACTGAGGGAATGCCAGAACCAACAACCTATAAGTTTAATGGGCATGAGTTTAAAATGCCAATTCGAGGTAAAGAGGAAGTTGAGCTTCCTTGGGGTGGTAAATTAGTTTTCTATAACTGTATTGTTGGTGGCGCTATAGATGCCCGTTTCTTACCAGCGATAATGAAAGGCATCATGGAAAAAATGGAAGAAGGACCGTTAACCGGCTCATATGCACGTGACATTAGAGTTTGCGTATATGATGGTAAAATGCATGCAGTAGATTCAAATGAAATTTCGTTTAAACTAGCAGGCAGAAATGCCTTCAGTGCAGCATTTAAAACCGCAGGTCCAAAAATACTTGAACCGATATACGAAGTAGTGGTTAAAGTACCTTCAGATAGAATGGGAGATGTTATGAGCGACCTACAAGGTAGGCGAGCCATAATAGAAGGTATGAGTAGTGAAAAAGGCTTTGAAGTAATTACCGCTAAAGTTCCATTAAAGGAAATGGATAAGTACTCAACCTCGCTAAGTTCTATTTCAGGTGGAAGAGCTCATTTTACACTTAAATTTGCTAAATATGACATTATCCCTCATGATGTACAGCAAGAGCTCTTAAAAAGCTATGAAAAGGAGCTAGAAGAAGCATAAATCTAAATCTGTGTAAGATCAAATAACAATAAGTATAATTTGGGCCTTAGGATGATATTATCTTAGGGCCTTTTTTTAATCAAAAAAAGCCTCACAGAGTATCTGCAAGGCTTTACCATTATTGATGTATTATCTGTACCGAGAGGCGGGCTTGAAC
>NZ_CANLCN010000024.1:0-66379 GCF_947489045.1 Saccharicrinis aurantiacus | reverse complement strand
ATGATAATTTCATAAAGCACTATTAAACAGGTAAATATAATTTTCTGTCATTGGTAGGCACGAAGGAATCTCAAGGCGACTTTATTAAATGAAGTGGTAAATGATAAGTTATAAATTACTTTGCAGCTCGACTACATCGCGTAATTAAATCATAGGCAAGCTGTAAAGCACTTCTGTCTTCACTCTCCCGACTTACAAAACGCCTTGAGATCGCCGCGTGCCTCGCGATGACGCAATAGCGTAGTCTTGCACACAACACAATAGAATAATTCTCCCATAAAAAAAGGAGCAACCCTAAGGCTGCTCCTTCAACTCTAAATTATCATATTAAATTGCAAAAATCATAACTATTCTATTTAATTGGGCTTATCATAAACTTAAAGCTATACTTGCCTGATTGTGGCAGGTATTGCGGCAAACGAGTAGATAAGGTACCACCCATTCCGGCCTGTAGCATATGAATATTTACCGTATAAAAACCTTGTGCTTTTAAATCGTAAGGATGCTCTGCTTCTTCAATATTATCGGCTGAATAAGGCCATACTGAAAAGCTAAACTCAGGCTCAGCCACAAATTGTAAACCTGCTTTTTTAGCATTACTCATTTTAAACCAACGCGTAAGGGTTCTGTTTCCATTTTCTTGTGGATACGCATAGTTGTAGAACAAGTCGTCGGTTTTGAAATTATACACATTTAATTCTCCATTTCTCATTCTATCCGGGTAAGTTCCCACAGGGCCATTACCGTAATAAGCTGTATTCACAAGATCAGAAGAAACACCCATTGTGGCACCAAAACGAATAAGACTAGCCAATGATTTATCGGCATCTAAATTCATATTTACCTCAAGGGTACCGTTATTAAACAACACATACTGAGTTACTAAATTAATTTTAGCACCCTTATTTTGTTTTACTTCAATAACTGCTTTACCATTCTCGTTACTAATTACCTCAACAGAAGAAGTTTCAAGTTCGGCGGGTAATTTTTCCCAAACATTTCTCGATTGCTTAAAGAATTTATAGTTGGCTCCTCGTGTATCGTTATCTGTTGTTGGGCGCGTAAAGTTAGGCTTTAAAGGCGATGATAACTGTTCTTTTCCTTTTAGGATATAAGATGTTAAAGCTCCATTTTCTTTACTTACAGCAACACTGAAGTTTTTGGTAGATAGCGCTAAGTTATTATTAGCATCGGCCACCTCAAATGCAGTTCCCGAAACATTTGGTACTGTTACCGGCGCAGTTCTTTCTTGAACCAACAATTGCTCTTTAGCTACTTCAAAACCTTTTTTGCACCATAGGCGATCTTGCTTTTCGTGCATGCTAATTCTTAAGAAATACTCCGATTCAGCATTGAACTTAATTGCCTTTAATGGAATATTTACAATGCCTGATTCCGCTGCTGCGATATCGATGCTTGCTAAACTTCCCTTCTGAATTTCTTTACCATTTTGAGATAAGCTCCACTTGAAATCGTAGTTATTCAGGTTAGAGAAAGAGAAGCGATTGATGAATCTTACTTTTCCGGCTTTAATATCTACAGCCTCAACAACAAGTGGTTGAAATACGTATTTACATTCCCACGCATGTGGATGTGGCGATTTATCAGAAGCAAAAACTCCGTTCATACAGAAGTTAGCATCGTTTGGCTTGTCGCCGAAATCACCTCCGTAAGCAAAAAATGTTTTGCCATCAGGACCTTCTTTCTCAATTCCTTGATCAATCATATCCCAAATAAAACCACCTATTAAGTTAGGTGTCACTCTAATTTCGTCCCAGAAATCGCCCAATCCACCAATGGAGTTACCCATGGCATGTAGGTACTCGCACATAATAATAGGACGGCTGATATAAGGACTGCTGGCCATATTCTTAAGCTGATCCAAGTTAGGATACATACGACTAATAACATCCACATAGCCCGGATCGGTAGGGTTTGCCATAGCAGGGTCATTTGCATATTTATAACCTACATTATCTCCTTCTTCGTAATCAGGATGCTCAGGATCTCCTTGTGCGCCTTCGTAATGCACAAAACGAGAGCGATCGTACTCATGAATCCAAGCGGCAGCAGCTGCAAAAGCAGGTCCTGTACCCGACTCGTTACCCAGCGACCACGAAATGACACAAGGGAAGTTTTTATCGCGTTCCACCATTCTAATTACACGGCTCATGATTGAAGCGGGCCATGTTGGCTGATTGGCCAAATATCCACCCAAGTGATGTGTTTCAATATTGGCCTCGTCCATTACATAAATACCGTACTCTTGACAAAGTTCGAGGAAGTAAGGATCATTAGGATAATGCGAGGTACGCACTGCATTAAAATTAAAGCGTTTCATTAGCTCCACATCTTCGCGCATATCATCGCGTGTTAATGCTTTGCCTCTTTCAGAATCATGATCGTGGCGATTAACGCCCATTATTTTAACCTCTTTGCCATTAATCAATAGCTCTTGATTTTTACCAAACTCTACCTTACGGAAACCCATTTTCTGGCTGCGTGCTTCCACTACAGCTCCATTGGCATCTGTTAAAGTATATACAATATTATACAAGTAAGGGTTTTCAGCAGACCACTTTGTTGGGTGGTTTATTTCTGCCTCAAGCATAGCCCACTTTGGCATATCGCGCGCAGCGTAACGTTGCTTACGTATTTTTTCAACAGGAACTGACATTGGTTTTTCCAACACTTTGTTATTTGAAGCATCAAATAACTCGGCAGATAATGTCCATCCTTTTAAATCTTTTTCCCCATCCTTAAGCCAAAGCTTCGGACGAATTTCTAATTTGGCATTTTCAATATTGGCATCAAACTTAGTGCGAACAAAGAAATCGTTTAAGGCCACTTTAGGTTGAGCCATTAATAACACCTCGCGATGAATTCCGCTCAAGCGCCAGTGGTCTTGATCTTCGAGATAGCTGCCATCCGACCAACGAAAAACTTGTAAGGCTACTCTGTTTGTTCCTTCCGTAAGAAACTCGGTAATATCAAACTCGGCTGCTAAACAGCTTCCCTGACTATAACCCACTTTTTCGCCATTCACCCATAAATGAAATGCCGAAGTTACACCACCAAAATGAAGAATTATGGATTGACCATCCCAATCGGCAGGTACTTCAAAGTCGCGGAAGTAACTTCCCACAGGATTATCTCTGTAGATATATGGGGGCATTGGAGGCTGAGGACCTTTCCAATCGTATTTTAATGTGCCATCTAAAATATGTGGCGTAAAAGGGTAAGTAATATTAGTATAAATAGGCTGTCCGAAACCTTGAAGCTCCCAGTTTGATGGGACTTTGATATCGCTCCAATCGGCACCTTTAAAATCTTTTGCCATAAAATCAGTTGGTCTGTCATCTGTTTTACCAACGTAGTTAAACTTCCAAACGCCATTTAAAGATTTTATACGTGCTTTGTCTCTGTTACCCACTAAGGCATCATCTGCGTTAGAATAAGAATAACTGGGCACTCTGGCATCCATTTTATTCTGCTCGAACATCATTTCGTTTTCCCAATCGTTTTGGGCAAATCCGAACTGAACTGAAGCCAATAGAAATGCTACTAATACTATGTACTTGTTCATGTGTTAAAATTGTTTTGATAGATATTGAATATCTAAAATTAATGTATGTTTCGTTACTTTATTTTCATCCAGTACACTGGATTATTTTCACGAATATAGGGCTAAGAAGCAATAAATAGTGCCTCACAGCACTAGACTAAATATGGACAACAGACCATAAAACAAAAATAGGCAGAACTTGTATGCATTATTAAAAACCTTTACGGATATCAATTACCACCTACATACAAGTTTGCCCTATTTAGTTATAATCTAGTATCAAGTATTAAGATTCAAGTATAAAGACTTAAGATTGCTTACCTCCAGTTAAAAGATTTAGCGATTGAATTTGTTACCTAAAAACGATTCGTGATAACAAGTTCTCATTTGAAATCATTGGTGTCTTTTGTCTTTATACCATTGCCTTACAACTGTATTACTAATTATCGTACTACTCTACCAGAACCCGATCCGCCCATTAAAGCTTCTACTTCTGAACGCGACGAATAGTTGAAGTCGCCATTAATTGAATGACATAAACAAGAAGCTGCTACAGCGAAACGAATAGCATCTGCTGATTTTGCTAAATCGGGTGTATTTAATGCAAATACTAAACCTGCACCAAAAGAATCGCCACCACCAACACGGTCGATGATATTTTTAATTTGATAAGGGGCATATTCGCCATTATTCATTGGAGCAATATGTGCTTTACCTTCGGTAGCATCGTATAATAATGCTCCCCAGTTGTTATGTGTTGCCGATAAACTCTCACGTAAAGTAATGGCTACCTTTTTTACATTAGGGAACTGACGAATGATTTCTTTTGCTACATCAACATATTTATCCACATCAAGCTTACCGCCTTCAATATCTGTATTCTCTGCAGAGATACCCAACACATCGTGCGCATCCTCTTCGTTGGCAATAACCACATCAACGTAAGGTAAAATGGCACGCATTGTTTTTTGTGCTAAATCGGTTGCTGAGGTACCGGTTTGCCACTGCCATAATTTTTTACGGAAGTTAAGGTCGCACGAAACGGTTAATCCTTTTTCTTTTGCAGTACGAACTGCTATTTCAGCAGCTGTTGCCGACATTTCAGACAAGGCAGGTGTAATACCTGTGGTGTGTAACCACTCCGAACCATCAAAAATGGTATTCCAATCGTAGTCCTCGCCCGGAGTCATTGAAACGGCAGAATAATCTCTATCGTACATTACTCTACTCGGACGTTGGTTAGCACCACGCTCAACAAAATACAATCCGAAACGACCGTGATCTGTTAATTTGATACCAGATGTATCTACATCAATTCCTTTTAAAACTGAAAGACAAGCTTCTGTCATTTCGTTATCAGGTAATGCTGTTACAAACTTAACATCGCCACCTAACATGGCTACAGATGCAGCTACATTGGCTTCGGCACCAGCAAATGTAAGATCAAGCTTACCTGGCATACTCTGACGAAAACGTTGGAAGTTCTCAGGACAGATACGTCCCATTATTTCTCCGAAAGTTACTATTTTACTCATGTTATTTTTTTTAATAGTATAAAGCAATAGGGATAAGATCTTAGAATTTAGGTTAAAAAATACCGACCTTACTCCTATTGAATATCCTTATACTTAAGTCTTTATATTTAAACTCGAAGATGGAATTAAAATTACCCTCTTACCTTTTTAATTAAATCTGTTATTTCTTGTGCATTTGCAGTAATGGTATCCCACTGCTCGCCTTGTATTAATGGTTGCTTCGCAATCCATGAACCACCAATTGCAGTAATTAAAGGAGACTCAAGGTAACTTGCTGCATTTTGGATATTACATCCGCCTAAGGGGATAAACTTAAGGTTTAAGTATCCATAAGGTGCAACCATATTTGTTAAGTGCTTCATACCCCCTGAAGTTTCAGCAGGGAAATATTTAATAACTCTACAGCCATTTTCAACTGCAATTTCAATATCAGTTGGAGTCATAATACCCGGAGCAAATGACAAACCTTGTTTGTGAGCTTCCTGAATAATACGAGGATTACATCCTGGAGCCACAGCAAAATCGGCACCCACATCGGCAATAGCCTTAACCTGATCAACCGTTAATAGTGTACCAAAACCCAAACACATTTCAGGCACTTCTTTTTTAATGGCAGCTGCAGCATCTAAGGCAGCATCGGTACGTAAGGTTAATTCAATGGCATCCACACCACCTTTTAATAAGGCTTTGGCAGTTGGTACCGCATGTTTAACATCGTCGATAACCAAAACTGCAATTACGCCACTTTGGTCAATTTTTGTGATAATTTCAGGCGTCATAGCCTGTTGTGCAATAGGTTGCATATATTAAGTTATAAATGTGATTACTACATATTGGAGTTGAGCATAGCTAATCCACAGCATTTAAGCTGTAGATCAACTAGTCAATCCAAAATTTATATTGTTATTTAAACCAATACTGGTTTATAAGGCAGTAGAGATTCTTTTCTTAACGAGATAGTCGTTTAAAGCCAAGTAAGAACAATCGTGACCAATTCCACTTTCTTTAATTCCTCCATGCGGTAGGTAGATGGCATATTTTACACCGTTTACTTGAACTTCTCCAAAATCTAACTCTTCTGATAAGCGACGAATTACACCTTCATCTTTAGAGAAAACATAAGAAACCAAACCATACTCTGTATCGTTTGATAGCTCCACAACCTCATCAATGCTTGAGAATTTCATCATGGCAGCAACAGGGCCAAAAATCTCTTCTTTAAAAGTTCTGCTTTCTTTTGTGATTCCTGATAAAATAGTAGGCTCAATAAAGTTTCCTTTATCCATGCCTGCAGGTACCTTACCTCCGGTTACTAATTCTGCTCCCGATGCTACATCATCAGCCACTAACTTTAAAATACGGTCTCTATCACGAGAGGTAACTAAAGGTCCCATATCTGGTTTTTCTTCAATACCGAAACCTACTTTAACCGCTTTGGCTTTTGCTGTAAATTTCTCAAGGAATTGATCATATACACTTTCGTGGATTAGGAAACGGTTTGGAGACACGCAAATTTGTCCGCAATTACCATATTTTAAGGCTGCACCAATATTAACCGCTAAATCGATATCAGCATCTTCGCATACCACAAATGGCGCATTACCACCCAACTCTAAACTTACATGCTTTACTGTAGTTGCCGAATCAGCAATTACTCTTTTTCCTGAAGCAGATGATCCAATCATGGTAAGTACTTTCGCTATCTTACTCTTGGTCATGGTTGTTGCCACCTCGTTAACCGGTCCGCTAATAAAGTTTACAACACCCGCTGGGAAGTTAATTTTCTCCAATATCTCACCCACTAAATAAGCCGATAATGGCGTTAATTCAGATGGCTTGATAATGATAGAACAACCTGCTGCTAAAGCGGGCCCAACTTTATAACCTACATTTAATAGAGGGAAATTCCATGCCAAATAAGCCACAGCAACCCCTGTAGGTTGGTTTACTACTTTATGACGATGCGTGTTTTCCATGTCTGGAATAATTTCATCGTGCATATTGCGCATCGCTTGCGGATAAAACTCCAATCCGTCAGCCAATAACTGAACATCTTCAGCAGCTGCTTCATAGGATTTACCCATTTCAAACATCACTGCTTTACGCAGGATATCATCGTTTTTAAGAACTTCGTCGCGGAATTTCATCATCCATTCCGTACGCTCCGATAAAGGTAATTTACTCCAGTACTTAAAACCCTTTTCAGCCTCAATTAAGGCCAATTCTGCATCAGCAACACCTGCCGATGCAACTTCTGCCACTACCTCTTCGGTAGCTGGGTTAATTACTTGGTGTTTGTTTCCTGAAATGGCATCGACTAATTTACCGCCGATGTACATTTTTTTATATCCGAAATTCATATCTTATTTTTTTGTATTTACTTAATTAAGTATATAATGGGCTTTCAGCCCAAACCCGACTTCATTTTTTCTCTTGATAGAAAAAACGAAGCAAAAAAGATCAAGGCTGCTTTACAAAAACCTTTCTTATTTATTTACAGCTTAAGTGCGGCTGGGTGATTTTCGAGCGAAGCTCTCAACTTCCCAGTCTTACTAAAGCTTTAACTAAAACAAAAGCTCTTTGTAAAGAGGCCATCCTCACATAACTCTGTATTAAAACTCTACAATAAACCATCCTTTAATCGCTTTACAAACAAAACTTAGCTAAAGCCGCTTCGTCTACCTCAACCCCTAAACCTGGTTTATCAGAAACAATTAATTCGCCGTTTTTCACTTCAAAATCAGGAATAGTTACCTTATCTCTTAAATCATTATCCGTTCTATCATGCTCCATATAGAAGTTCGAATTAAACATTCTACCCGGGATGTTCTCTAAATTACTAATAAAATGCATGGCTGCCGAAATAGCAATATAAGTACCCCAACTGTGCGGTACAATCTCCTTACCATAAGCCGATGCCAAAGCAGCTATCTTTTTAACCTCAGTTAAACCACCACAAGCAGCAATATCGGGCTGAGCAATATCAACCGAATTGTTTTTGAATAATTGGTGGAAACCGTAACGTAAATTTTCACACTCACCACCCGCAATAGGAATGGTAGTATTTTGACGTAACTCCGCATACTGATCGTAATATTCTGGAGAAACAGGCTCTTCGAACCAACCGATATTGTATTCCTCAATTGCCTTAGATAAGATAATAGCTTCGCGAAGATTATAAGCGTGGTTAGAATCTACCATTAGTTTCATATCATCGCCAATGGCTTTGCGCACGGCATGCACCATTTCAATATCCTTTTCAAGCGTCATACCTACCTTCATTTTAACAGCGTGGTAGCCTAAATCTTTATACATCACTGCCTCATCAGCCAAAGCTTGCGTTAAATCTTTCTCCTCACGGAAGTATAAACCGGTTGCATAAGGCGTAATGATATCGCGCTTTTTACCACCCAATAGTTGGTGCACTGGTACATTTAAAGCTTTACCTTTGGCATCCCAAACAGCCATATCAATGGCACTGATTGATGCCACAAGCACCCCTCTACGCGCATAATCTAAAGAACGACGATACATGGTATCCCAAATGGTTTCGTTCTCCAAAGGATTCATTCCCATAACATACTGAGAAAGTAACTTAACACCAGCACTCAATACATCGGCAGGGCCATAACCTTCTCCCCAACCAACTATACCACACTCAGTAGTTAACTTCACCAAGCATATTTTACGCTCGCTGTACGACCATTGCGAAAAATAAAATGGCTTATCTAACTTGTCTGATAAAACGAATGTTTCTATTGACTTAATCTTCATTTCTTATCTGGAATATTGAAGGAAGTGCAAGGATAAACCTCACACCGCCCTTCTTAATTTTATTATATACTTACGAAACTGTGTTTGAATAGCCAATTACTATCATACCTACACAGATTACAGCTACACCAAACATTAACCATGCAAATGGTTTTTTAGCACCTGCCCACTCTTTGTTTAGATAAGCCCAAACGTTACTTACTATAAGTCCGCCTCCCATTAATATTGGCCAACCAACTACAGAACCCATGTTACCCATTAAAGTAGCTCCCTGTCCGTATACACCCAAGGCGCCAAACCAACAAATAGCTGCAATGATAGACCACATATAAGCTTTACCTGAATTAGGTGCTTTAAACGAGTTCCATGATTTATTTTTAAATAAAAGGAATATTGAATATGCTGCATTTAAGATGAAAGCACCCCAAAGTACAACTACCCAAATGGCTAAACTACTATTGCGTGGAATGGCACCTGCCTCTTGAGCAAATTTTCCAATACCTTCGCCCTCGGCATAACCTATATCGAAACCAACACCTAATAGTGCTGATAAAAATCCACTGATAACTGCGATGATGATACCTACTTTTAAATTCACTTTTGAATCACCATCCTCTGTGGCTCTATCGCGAAGGATTCCTGCATAGGCTGCCAATGCAACACCTAGCACCATAATAAATACACCACCTACCACATAAGGTAAAGCGGCCATATTTGGATTATCTTTAATGAAGAATGGAATTAAGCTTCCTGCTGCGGCACATAAACCCAGTACAATACCATAGGTGAGCGACATACCAATATAAGGAACACTTTTACCAAACATGATTCCACCTATTCCCCATAATGCACCAAATAACATAGCCAATATCTTAATGTCCATTGGCGCTTGAGCAATGGCCCCAAATAAATCAGGCACAACAGCACTGGCCCAAATAGTTGGTAAAATTATCATTGCAAATAACGAATGAACCAACCACCAAGCTTCCCACTTTAGTGGAGCCATAAACTTCATCCCTAATCCGAATGAACCTTGAAAGAGAGTGGCAAATAATATTAGTGCTAATGGCAAAAATGCAAATTCCATATTTCTTTAGTTTTATAATTAACTATACAAAGTAATGGAATTGGATACACTAATAATTGGCGGAAATTACCTAAGACTAACACTATTTTACCCGATTTAGGATATGATAAAAATAACAATTGCCTAAATAGCTAAAGGGCGCATCGATAATATGATTACCAATGCGCCCTACCCCAACACTTATAGACAGAATACTCTAATACTTCCAGCTAAATTTATTCACAATCAATCTGCTTTTAATGTATTAATCCACCTAATCTTTTAACGAATACGAAAGGGATCCGCTTTTTTACATCTCCCCTTCGATCCGTCATGAAATATTTAAGACTGATGCTTACTTACAGGGAATTCATCGAATACCTTGCCTATAACCTCAGTTATCTTTTCTTCAACTTTTTTACTTTTACCTTTAAAATCATCTTCTGCTGTACCAATCCACACTACCTCTTCTGTGCGTGTGTCAATAACTGCAATTTGTAATTTCCCAGTACTTGTATCGTATTCTTGTGTATCACTTTGGCTGCTAGCCATTCCATAGCCACCATAACGACCTCTAAATCCGGCACCTCCATGTCGGTAATAATTTGTATTTGTAGAGTAGCTCTTTTGAACATCCACTCCAAACCCCCAAACAATTTGCATACTAGGGTCGTCAGATACAACAAGATCGCGGTCTGCTAATTCATTCTGAATAGCTTTATCAACACGCTGCATATTTATTGGGTTAATGGTTTCACCATTTTTATTAGGCACGTGGCTTATTTTATAGGTTTGATAATCTTTAAACTCAACATTACTCACTTGGTCGCTTGTAACTTTAGTTGAAGAACAACTCGACAATACTAAGATTGCTATTAAAAAATACATTAATTTCTTCATCACTTCAGTTTTTAAAATTAAACAAAGCCTCAGCACTAATAAAAAATAACACTGAGGCTATAAAACACTTAATCTATACAGGTTGAATTCCTTCTGGAATAATAGGATGAGCAGGATTACCTGGCTCTGGAGCAATAGGGTTTGTTGGTTGCTCTGGATTAATAGGTTCTGGAGCATCATCATCTTTGCTACATGATGTGAAACCTAAACCAAATAAAACTAATCCAATAAATAATACTTCTTTTAAACTCTTCATGACTTGAAAATTTTAATGTTTGACTTTGTAATTTTAACTGTTACAAATATGCTAGGTTTTACATCCTTAGAATATCCCATGAAGACATAGCATCATCCCTTTAGGACAACCGCTTTAAATGAGATTATAAAATCAACAACTTATTTAATACAATGCCCGTTAATTAAAATCTGAACATTTTTTTAATTATTTACTTACTTTAGATACCTAGAATAAACATTCAATTACCTAGTTTATAACCTATGAATACTGACGACAAAATAAAAATTCAAATACCTGAGGGAGTAGCAAGAAACTACATTACTGGATTTAAGCAAGCTTTAGGAGGAGAGGAAACTGATAACGGTTTAGAAATAAAAACAGGTCCTGTTAAAATGACCATTCGCTTCTTTTCAATTGAGGGAGTTGAATTTACCTATGCTTCAATATGCTCAAGAAAACCGCTTATTATATCTAGAACTCCAGATAATAATCCTGACCTTTTGCACATTAACATTATTAAAGAAGGGTTATTTGCTCATTTATATGAAGGTATCCAAACCAACATGGAAGGCGGACTTGATGGAAATGTATTTTTATACAACGGACTATTTCCTGTTGAAGGAGAATTCCCTGCTAATACCAATATTAAATGGTTAGGTTTCAAATTCAACATAACTAAATTAGGGCCAATTTACGAAGGCTTACCGGCAGTATTCAAAGAACTATTTAATACTAATGAAGGGCTTGGTTATCACTCAAACCTATCTGTTGAAAATGATAAATTAATAAGTGATTTATTTTCCTTTGATGCTTTAGAGAACGGAAAAGTACCACTAATGTCGGCTCGAGCTCTTGAGGTATTTACCAATATTGCCCTACATTTTAAACATGAAGTTGATAAAGAAGAGTTATCAGGGTTACATATAGATGACTACAAAATGCTAAATGCCATAAAAGCAAAAATAGTTGAGAACCTTGAAACCTCCTTTACTATTGATGAATTGTCGAAAGAATTTGGCATTAGCCCCACTAAACTCAAACAGGATTTTAAGCATTTATTTGGCAAATCTATTTATCAATTTTACACACACGCTAGAATAGAAGAAGCCTATCGTAGATTAAAAACAGGTAACTATTCTGTTTCAGAAATCGGTTATGATTTGGGCTACTCTAACCTATCTAAATTTAGTAGTATGTTTAAGAAAATTAAAGGACTACTGCCTACCGAAGTAGTTAAGGCAAAGTAATCAATTGAATTAATGCTTTGCCCATATCTGACCCCAAACGCTTCTGTCCTTCGCAATTATAATGTACATTATCTTCATGCTTTGGATAATCGCTCCATGTGGTATCCATTGAGGTAGGTATCATGTGGATAAAATCACTAGAATTGGCCACATTAGTCATTGCACTTCTTACAACTTGAACACCTTTCTGATAATCTTTCGTACGTGATGGATTATTGATTTGTCCGAAAACAAAAGGCATATTTTCTATTTTAAATTCAATTTCATAGGCTTGTATTAAACGCTTTAAATTGGATTCATATTCACTAGCAGACAACTCTAAACGAGTATCCTTTTCGCCTTGCATCCATGCCATTCCTATAATATCATATGATTTACCTTCTTGCTCTAACTGAGTTAAGTTAGCATGGATACTTTTAATATGGTCGTGATAAAGCTTCATCTTCTGACGGGCTTCACCTCGCTCTGAAGCAATGGCTTTCTCTTGTGTCCAATCAGGACTCCAAGCCCCATGCAGTGATGTGCCTCCAACTGCAGTCTTGATAAATAAAAAAGTATCATTCGGAAATTGTTCAGCTAGAGTAACGCCAATAAATAACTCTGGACCAAATTCTTTTTTACGTTTATCTGCTTTAGAATAGGATAAAGGAGTTGCCTCTTTGGATTGCGATACCACCAACACTCTACTTTTAACTTGTTCTATGCGTTGTTTATCTTCATTTGATAATTTAGAATATACACCCCTACCTGCCATATTGGATTGACCTCCGAGTAAAACAACCTTTATATTTGATTGTGCTGATATATTTAATAGTTGGAATGTTATTAATATCGATAATAGTACTAGGTTCTTGTTCTTGAGGAAAATCATATTCTAAATGGTTTCAGGATAAAAAACGTTATTAATTTATTGATGCCAAATTTGATAAACCAACGCCGTTAATATGGTTTTACAGGTATATGCAATGTTCTCTGTAATAATTTTGAACTTGTTTCTCCCAAGAATCCCATTTTGATGGAACTAATAGGTACAAAAAAAGGGGCCTATGCCCCTTTTGTATAGTACTATTTATTCATATTATATCATGGCTGTTTTAAAAAAATCAATATAACTCTCTGGATTTTCAACAACTCCTCTTTGAGAAACTAACTTAATATTGATTGATCTTTCTCGGGCTTTTAAACCAAAATCTTCTAATATTTCAATAATATCATTATCTAAATATTTGGTTTTACACACATCTAATTCTAAGAACGAATTTTCTGGAATACTATCTAACTCAACAAGAATAGCACCCTTATTGATAAAGGTTACTTCCTCGGCAAGTGTCATCTTCAGCTTATTATGATTAGGGCCTTTTTCTTCAATATGTAGAAAGTGTGAATTTTGGTAACTTTTTATCAGAATAACAATAATGCCTACTCCTAAGCCAAATCCAATTCCTTTTAATAAATCAACAAACACAATTCCTATAATAGTTATTAAAAAAGGAACAAACTGAATCCAACCCATTTTAAACATTTTAACAAACAATGCTGGTTTAGCCAGTTTATATCCCACTATTAATAATATTGCTGCCAAAACAGATAGAGGAATCATATTTAATAAGCCAGGAATTGCCATTACCGACAATAAAAGAAAGATTCCATGTATTATAGCTGAAGCTTTACTTCGTCCCCCTGACTGAATATTTGCAGAACTTCTTACAATTACTTGTGTAATTGGCAAACCACCAACCATTCCTGAAACAATATTACCAACTCCTTGAGCCAATAGCTCTCTATTTGTAGGAGTAACATTTTTGTGTGGATCTAACCTGTCCGTAGCTTCAACACAAAGTAAAGTCTCTAAACTAGCCACAAGAGCTATTGAAAAAGCAACAATCCATATATCCAGCTGGAATATTGCATTAAAATTAGGGAAGCTAAATTGTCCTAAAAATGAATCTACACTATCTGGGATAGGTACAGAAACCATTTGACTACTCGAAATCTGCAAGTTTAGAATAGAATCTGTATTTAAGTAAAACAATATTCCTACAGCAACAGCCACTAATGGCCCTTGAATAATACGAAATATTTTGGCTTTCTTGGTTAAAACAGTTTCCCACAAAATTAGTATAGCCAAACTAACTAAACCTATAACTAAGGAACCAATATTAATATAATCAAAAGTCTTAAAAATTTCGGAAAAGGTATTTTCTCCATCTAATTGAAAGAAAGCAAAATCTCCTTCAGGATCACCATGATACCCAAAGAAATGAGGAATTTGTTTTAATATTATTATTATACCTATACCCGTTAGCATACCTTTAATTACGGATGATGGGAAGTAATAACCTATAATACCAGCCTTTAAAACACCGAATAACATTTGGATAAGTCCACCCAAAACAACTGCCAACAAAAAATTCTCATAACTACCAAGGGTCCCAATAGCAGTTAATACAATGGCTGCTAAACCTGCCGCAGGCCCACTTACTCCAATTTTAGAGCCACTTAGGCTACCAACAACTATACCACCAACAATACCAGCAATAAGTCCAGAAAAAAGAGGCGCTCCACTTGCTAATGCTATCCCTAAACAAAGAGGCAATGCAACAAAGAAAACTACTATACTTGCAGGTAAATCATTCTTAAAGGTTGAAAAGAAATTATTCTTCATATGATTTAAAAATTAAGGTTTATACAAATCTGTTATATCCAGAATTAAAACAATAACAACAGAGATCACAGATATGTTTATTGTAAAGTAACATTGATGTACACTTGATTAATTAAGAGTATTGACATTTATAAGAATTTGCTACTTGCAAAACACAAATTAGCCCCTCATAGACTCAGGCACGATACATTAATCCCATATTTCATTGCGTTAATCAAACGTAACCATAAGTTAAAACGATACAACATTAATTTTGCATACATTTATATATTTTCGCGTTTTTAATGGCTAATTTATCAACCGAGAGAGTAAATTTCAGCTTAGTATTTTTATTTATTATTAGAACAAATGACTACAAAGATTGCAGCATTAGCACTAAGTATGTGGGCACTTACGATTATTGCAAATGCACAAACAAAAGTATCCAAGTACAACGGACCTCTTAATGAAAAAAATTATTCAATTAACATCCTAAAAAGAAGCAGTGAGGAACGCTCACTTTGTATTTCCTTACCATCAAAAGATATTCATAAAAAGAATGGGGGTATCATTGTTGAAGTTAAGAACTTAGAACAATTTAGGAGCGCTTTAAATAAAGCAAAAAACCAGTATGTAAAACTAAATAATACGTACAACCAAAAACAAATTAAGACTCTAGAAAAAGATCTTAAAATTAAATGTAAGGTAAAAGGTTACTTTATGTATGGGAGTCTTTGGCAATTCCAATCAAAGCTTAACCCTAATTTCCATTACAGCTTTAAGCAAACTGATGAAAGCATTGAATCAACTCTAATTATGAATACAGGTGTATTATCGTCTTCGGATAATTGGTTTGTTAGATCAGAAGGATATAATATCAGCTTTAATTCTCCTGAGGAGTTGGATAATTTCATTGCATTATTCTCGAATGACGAGATTAATAAATTACTACAAGAGAGCTAATTAAACACCAAACCTTAACCCTTCACCTTCTTTTGAGAAATAACCCTAAACCCTTTACTCAATTTGATTTATGGTAAAACTATTACCATTAAACATCAGGATATCTCCACATTTTTTTCCAAACATAGCTTTACCTATTGGTGATGCTAACGAAATAGCATAAAATGATTTTCCGTCCAAATCTATTTTCCCCTGCGCCACAGCAATAAAATAATTACCATTACTTGTGTAAACCACTGAACCAAACTCAACAGTTTCAGATATTCTTAGTGGGTTTATTTTATTAATTTCATTGCCCAACTGTTTAGTAGCATTCAACTGCCGCTCATGTTTATCTATTTCAATATGAGCCATAGCTCGAGACGTTTCATATTTATCTCCCACACTACTCTTCGAATCACTATCTCTTGATTCTTTCAATGAGATAATTTCAGCACTTAATGAAATTACTTTATCATCTAGAGTTTTACCAATTATTGCCTTTAATTCGGCTTTTATATTTTGCATTACTTCTTTAAATCAAATTCAACCAAAGCACAAAACTAATTACTTAAGTATATCTTCCAAAATAGAATTTACACTTGGAAACTGATATGAAAAACCTAGTTTTATTAGTCGATTAGGTTTTACTTTTTGCCCGTTAGTTAGTACAACAGCTCCATCCCCTAATCCAAGTTTTAAAAGACTCTGAGGTATTTTTAATAATACAGGTCGGTGAAGTACCTCGCCTAATTTCTTACTAAAATATTTATTTGAAACAATATCTGGTGCAACCATATTAAATATACCACTTGATTCCTCATTCTGATAAAGAAACCAGATGGCTGATAAAAAATCGCTAATATGAATACATGGAAAAGCTTGCTCTCCACTGCCTATAACAGCACCCATTCCCATTTTAAACGAAGGCAACATCTTAGCAAGAGCACCCCCGCCACTATCTAATACAACGCCAATTCTGAGAATAGCCAACCGAGTAGTTTCTGTTGCTATACTGGCAATAGACGCCTCCCATTGTTTACAAACATCTGCCAAAAAACCTGTTCCAAAATGATCTGAAAATTCATCATGAATTTCATACTCATCATATATACCAACAGCAGACGCGGATAAAACTAGGGAAGGTTTATTTTCGATTTGCTTAAAAGCCTCTAATAATTTAAGCGTAGTTTCAATTCTACTATTTAGTATTTCTTTCTTATATGCAGGTGTCCAGCGCTTATATATAGGAGCACCAGCTAAGTTGATTAACATTTCTGCTCCATCCAGTTTATGCTTCCAACTCTCAACTGAACTCTTTATGTCAGCTCGTGTCACATTTTCAACTATAAAACCCTTATGTTCAAAAAAAGATTTCACCCTTGAACCAATAAACCCAGTACCTCCTGTTAAGCAAATTTTCATAAAAATAGCATTACTAAATATTACCCTTCCAAAATAATTAGAATTACCTAAAATCTATGAAAACAATGAGACTATATTACTTTTATTCTCTAAACTTTATAATTGCTTGTTTTGTTTAAACTAGTAAACATCAGCTTTATTGTCTTATTTTTCCATTTGAGTAGATATTTAAAAATTGAATAATGTTTCATTTCTATTTTTGCATTAATACTCTGTAAGAAGGTTAGCCTAATGAATGTAGAAAAAGAATTTATATGCAATTATAAAGAGATCCCTTTTAAGGTTTCTCTAAGTCTTATTCCTCTCATTGAAGAATTGAGAGAAATAAGCACCAACAAAAATCACCCTTATTGTTTGAATGCTAGCGATGTACTCGAAAGAGTAAATAACATTCCGGAATTATTGGCAGATAGCATTAAACCAGAGCTATTACGAAAGCACGCGCAAATTATTCAACAACTAATGTCGTTTGTAATAATACCTAATAGCGATGACTTTGGACCAGAAGCTATTTATACGCCGTTTGAAAATAATCCTATTTTCGCAAACAGTAGTTATCACGAAAAAATTTCAAACGATAATCTGGAACTCGAGTTTGCCACAAAATTCACTAAAGATCAAGAAAAGCTTGCAATTATATTTCAGGCATTTCTTGTGGTACTAAAAACCTATTATAATTTCGATTTTAGTACCGATGTACCCTTCACATTTAAAGTGTACAACAAAAATACAGGTGAAGAAAGATTTTATATTAAGCATTTTAATTTAAAACATCTTAAAGTAAAAACGAAGAATAAAATTCAGCCTCTAAGCAAAGATGATATTCATGAACTTTTTGATAATGCAACTGACTTCACTGTTTGGAATGAGAAAATCCCTTTAAAGGATTTCGAGTTTTCTGGATTTATCCATTCCAGATATATAAATGTAACGCATGATTATGTGATGTCTGAGCTGAAATCGGATTTAATTGATAAAGACACAATTCTTTCTAACAAAGGGTTTGATAAAATAACGGATAAAGTAAGAGTGCTAATTGATAACCCTCAACTGTTTTTTGGCATTTCAGCCCGTCCGAATTTACAGGCAAACAGTAAGAAAAATAACCTTTGGCGAAACACTATTCTCAAAGCTGATTTTGACAAGCATAAACTTCAAGGAAGTATATATGATAAAGCCATTAAAACTGAAAAAATACAGCTTGTAAGTGATTACAAAAACATTCAAGACGAACACCCTGTAAATAAGCAATTTGTTGAACTAGGAATAAGAACGCATGCCGTTGTACCCTTACTGTTAGATGATGAAGTAATTGGTATGATGGAGTTTGCTTGCCAATCACCGAAAACATTAAGCATGTTTCAAATAATGCGTTTACACGAAGTATTTCCAATATTTGCCTTGGCCTTAAAGCGATCACGCGAAGAATGGGATGATACCTTACAAGCTATAATTCAAAATAATTTTACAGCAATTCACCCAACTGTACTATGGCGCTTCAGAGAAGTTGCAGCTCAAATGCTAAGAGCGAAACAAGCTGATGGCGCAGCAACTAGCGAGCCTATTATTTTCCAAGATGTACTTCCTCTGTATGGAGCATCTGATATTAAAGGCTCATCTTTAGAGCGAAACAAAGCCATTCAGAGTGATTTACAAGAACAACTACAAATGGCTGAGAGCGTGTTAGTTCAGTTTGGAAAATACAAGACTATACCTATTGTTAACGACCTAATTTTCAAAATTGAGCAAAACATAAAACTAGTAGAGTCAGGTTTAAATTCAGGAGATGAAGTAAGTATTGTAGAATTTATGAAGACTGAGATTTCTCCTATTCTTGATATTCTTAAGGTACGCATTAAAGATATGCAGGAACCCATAAAAGCTTATACTGATATTTTAGATCCTGAACTTGGTATACTTTATAAAAAACGAAAAGACTTTGAAGATAGTGTTACTTTAATTAATGATACTGTAAGTGAGATTATTGATACAGAGCAAGCAAAATCGCAGGAAGTTTTCCCTCATTATTTTGAAAAATACCGAACCGACGGCATAGAATACAATGCGTATATTGGTCAATCGCTAGTGCAAGATATTGATTATAACAACATCTATTTATCTAACCTACGATTATGGCAGCTTTTGGTAAAAGTAAAGGTAGCACGCAGCATTAGACAATTGCAACCTAAACTAAAAACAAAACTAGATATTACCCAACTTATTTTATTGCACTCAAACCCATTGAGTATTGAATTTCGCCAAGACGAAAAGAAATTTGATGTGGCAGGCACATATAATATCAGGTATGAGATAACTAAAAAGCGTATAGACAAAGCACTAATTAAAGGCTCTAATGAAAGAATTACCCAAGTTGGTAAAATAGCCATTATTTATTCTCACTCGAGCGAAATTAATGAGTACCAGAAATTCATAGATTACCTAATATCACAAGGCTTTATAACCGATAATATTGAATATTTAGATTTGGAAGATTTAAAAGGAGCAGCTGGTTTACATGCCCTGCGTATTGAAGTAAATTTCAACTGTTCAAAATCTGCTGAGATAGAAGGGTTCGATTTATTACAAACGGGTATCTAACTTCACTTTCATCCCCGACTAATAGACACTAGAACAAACAAACACTTTATACCGTTTCTATATAGAACATGGCATAAGGTGTTTTGAATTATTGAAAAACACCATTCTATATAGAATTCTAACAACTAATTTACAATGAAACTGTATAAAGTAATTTCTATAAATATTGTTTTATCATTTGCTTTAATCGCGTGTTATGCTCAGAATTCTGTTTATAATCTAAACAAACCTGATCAGGTTTTTACACTTGATTCAGAGCTTAACGAAATATCGGGTTTACACTCCAAATCAGAATCAGAACTTATTGCAGTTCAAGATGAAGAAGGAATAATTTATTACATCAACAAAGTTGATGGTGAGATTCTTAAAACAGAAAAATTTGGTAAAAACGGAGATTATGAAGGTATTACCTTATGCAAACAGAAAATATACGTGCTAGAAAGCAATGGAAACATACATATTTATAAAAATAACAAATCAACATCATATCACTTTAAAAAGGAAGGGAAATTCGATTTTGAAGGCTTGTGCCACGACAGTAAAAACAATCAATTATTAGTGGCATGTAAAACTCATGGCAACAAGGATAAAAAAGACCATATTTATATTTATGGTTTTGATATTTCTGAAAACAAATATCACAAATCACCTATCTTCAAAATTAAAAAAGAAAAGAGTTATAAAAAGTTTTGGCCTTCGGGCATAGCCATTCATCCCAATGGTGAAATTTTCGTATTAAGCTCACGCTCAAAAATGCTAATGATTCTATCCCCTAAAGGAGATGTGATAAAAACACAAAACCTAGCGCCTTCCCTTTTTCACCAACCGGAAGGCATCGCATTTAGCAATAATAGCGATCTATATATCAGCAACGAAAAAAGAAAAACAAAACCTACCCTACTAAAATTTAAAGTAGAGTAAAACACTTGTTTTAAATCTGAAATTACATATGCATTACAAAACGCTCACATATATTCTGCTCTTTACTTTGAGCATGGTTGTTAAGGCACAAATTAACGAATTACCCGCTGAAGAACCTATATATACTTTATTTATGATAGGCGATGCAGGCGAAGATACCACGCAATCAATGCCAGTTTTAAACCTTGTGAAAAAGGATTTGCTAAACTATGATGCGCAAAAAAGCGGGGTTATTTTTTTAGGAGATAACATTTATCCCGAAGGATTAAGGAAAAAGAAAAGTAAACATAGAGCTGAAGATGAAAGTAGGTTAAACGCACAACTTAATGTAGTTACTAATTTCGACGGAGATGCTATATTCATACCAGGTAATCACGATTGGGATAGGTATGGCGAAAAGGGCTTAAAAGCAATTAAGCGCCAAGAAAAATATGTAACAGAATATTTAGGTTCTAAAAAGTCATTTCTGCCAAAAAATGGCTGTCCCGGCCCTGAGGTTGTTAAGCTAGCGCCTGGCTTGGTAATGATTGTAATTGATACCCAATGGTGGGTACATCGCTTTGAACGCTCTACTGGATTAGAAGATAATTGCGATTGCCGGAACGAAGAAGAACTTATGGTTCTTTTAAAAGATAAACTCAAAAAATACCGAAATCATCACATTATTGTAGCTGCGCACCATCCTTTATATAGCAATGGAGAACATGGCGGGCACTTTACTGCAAAAGATCATTTATTCCCTTTAACACATGCGGCTCCCAATGCCTATATTCCATTGCCTGTTATTGGTAGTATTTATCCTTATTATCGTAAATATATTGGGCACTCCCAAGATATACCCAACCCTGTTTATCAGGATATGGTGAACCAACTAACAAAAGCCCTGTACGAATATGATAATGTGGTATACATAGCTGGGCACGAGCACAACTTACAATACCATCAGCAACGAACAGTACATCATATTATAAGCGGATCTGGTAGTAAAACATCACATGTAACAAATAACAGCAAGTGTAAATTTGCCTTAGCTGAAAAAGGATATGCCAAACTTCTTTACTACGCAGATGGTAATGTTTGGCTTCAATTTTTAACGGTAAACGATAGCATCAACCCTAGTTATCAAACAATGCTGTATAAAGATGAGGTGAAAATTAATTTGGAACCCATATCTAACAATACTACATCTTATAAAGATGAGTTTAAAACCGTAACACCAAATATTCAATACGATGCATCGGCTTTTAAAAGAATTTGGTTTGGTAATCTAAACAGAGATGTATGGACTACTCCCGTTACGATTCCTTATTTAGATATTAACTATGATAAAGGAGGATTAACTCCAATAAAAAAAGGAGGCGGGCAACAGACTATATCGCTCAGAATGCAAGGTGCAGATGGTTATCAGTACGCCTTAAGAGGAGTAAAAAAGAACTCTATATTTCTTATAGAACGCAATCTTAGAGGCACCATCGCACAAGATGTACTTTATGATGGAATGGCAGGATCGCATCCATATGCAGCAGTTACCATTCCAACCTTATCAGAGGCTGCCAATATATATTACACAAAGCCAAAGCTGGTGTATGTGCCCAAAGACTCGGTTTTAGGAACCTACATGGAGGAGTTTGGTGATATGTTCTGTTTGTTTGAAGAAAGACCCGACAAAGACATGTCGGCATGGGATAATTTTGGCAATTCGGATCATGTGATTAGCTATTCCGATGCAATAGAGGCATTAGAAGGAAAGTACTCTCACGTGGTGGATAAAGAATATATGGTAAGGGCTCGCCTATTTGATATATTAATAGGTGATTGGGATAGGCATGATGACCAGTGGCGATGGGCTACTTTTAAAGAAGGAGATAAAACTATATACAGAGCTATCCCTAGAGACAGAGATCAAGCCTATTTCCAGTACGATGGCGCTCTTTTATCCATCTCAAACAGAAAGTGGTTATTGCGCAAGTTTCAACCCTTCAGAGATGATATACGAGATATAGCAGGTTTAGGGTTTAATGCACGCTACTTCGATAGGGCTTTTTTAACAGAAGCCTCTAAAGAGGATTGGATTAACCAAGCCAAATATATACAAGAGCATGTTAGTGATGAAGTTATTGAAAATGCCATTCGTGAACTCCCTCCTGAGGGCTTTAATGTAAATGGCCAACAAATTATAAATACCCTAAAAGCACGACGTGCAAAACTGAATGAGTTTGCCACCGAGTATTATAATGTACTGGCAAAAACAGTAAGTGTTCACGGCACCTTTAAAGATGATTACATCAGCGTAAATAGAAATAAAGATGGTAGCGTCACCTTAAAAATGTACCCACGAAAAAAAGGGAAGCCCGTGAAAAATAAACTTTACTACAACAGAACTTTCCACTTGAAAGAAACTGATGAAATCAGAATTTACGGACTGGAAGGGAATGACGAGTATCGCATTGAAGGGAGCTGTAAAAAAAGTATAAAAGTTAGAATTATTGCAGGAACAGATAAAGACAAAATTGTTGATAATTCAAAAGTATCTGGCCTAAAAAAGCATACACTCGTTTATGATGACACAGGAAAAAACACCATCACAAAAAGTAAAGAAACAAAGGTAAAGCTTTTGGGCTCCAACAAAGAATACGACTATGATCGTAAAGATTTTAAGTACAATAAAGCAGTGCCTCTTTTATCTACTGGATACAATAAAGACGATGGCTTTTTTATAGGCCCTGGGTTTAAGTATACCCATCAAGGGTTTAAAAAAGAACCTTATAAATATTACCATAGAATACTAGCCAATAGAGCTTTTAGTATTAATGGATACAATATTTATTACGATTTTGATTACAAAGAATTATTAGGCCCATTTGATCTTTATGGATCTGCAGAAATTAACTTACCGGATATTTTTATGAATTTCGATAATGTAAATGAAACTGATATCGATTTTGATGATAAAAAATACAGCGCACTGATGAATAACTATAATTATAACCTAAGCTTAAAACTTGCATCGGATAACGAAGCGCATCGTTTTAAATTCGGACTTAGTTACCAGTATGTTGATTTTGAGAAAATACCTACTAACATTTCGCCAAGTTGGGAAACTGAACAGCAAAATTACATAGCTCCGAAAATCAGTTATGAGTTTACCAATATGGATAATCTTAAAATGCCCCATAGAGGTTTTGGTTTTAACTGTGCTGCTGAATGGAAACAAAGCATCGATAACAATCACGTAAACTTTGTAAACTTAAATTCACAAATTAGTATTTTTAAACCCTTATACATCACTCCAAAACAAACTACATTAGCCCTACGCACAGGTTACCAAGCTAACTTCGGCGATTATGCTTTTTATCAATCAAACTATATTAATCCTTCTGAAAATTTTAGAGGAGTACAGCGAAATCGCTTTACTGCAGAGTCTTTTTTATTCCAGAATGTAGAAATAAGACAAAGTTTGTTTAAAGTACCCAACTATATATCTCCTTTTGACTTTGGTATAATTCTCCATGGCGATTTTATTAAATTGTGGAAACCAGTAATACTTGAAGAAAAATGGAATAGCTCGTATGGTTTTGGTGGCTTCATCAGTATATTAGATTCGTTTATCCTAAATGGAACCTATTCTATTTCAGGGCAAAATAGTTTATTTACTTTTGGTACAAGCTTTTTATTTTAACCTTGATATCGACACATATGAAATACGCACCATTAATAGAAGATTGTCTTAAAATAGTAGCACAAAAACAATTAAGCAATTGTACCGAGCACTTGCAGTACCATAATATTGGGCATACCAATTATGTGTTAGAAATGGCTACCACTATAGCATCTCAAACTGAAGGAGTTGATGATATACATACTGAGGCAATTCAACTAGCTGCCGTTTTTCATGATGCCGTTTATGTATGTGGCGAGCATCAGAACGAAGAGCACAGTGCACAATTTGCTGAGGCAGAACTTAAAAAAGCCAACTATCCTAGCCATCAAATACCATTAATTAAAAAGCTTATACTGGCTACTCGATGGGGATCAGAACCTAATTCTATTTACGAAAAAATAATTATTGATGCTGATTTGGCACACCTTCATAAAGAGACTTATATAGACGAAGAGTTTGAAAATTTATTTAATGAAATTAACCTTCACAAAAAAATATCAAAAAAGAAGTGGATAAAAGAATGTATTAAATTTCTTAATACGCATAAATATCACACACCTTTTGCCCAAGAATCCTTTAGCGAAGGAAAAAACAAAAATTTGAAGAAACTTGAAGAAATGACCATAGAAAATGAAGAGCTTAATGAAGCTAAAAAAATAGCATCAACAAGCAAAAAGAAGAAAAAGAAAAGCAATGGAAAAGCTGCTGATAGAGGGATAGAAACACTTTTTAGAGTAACGCTACGCAACCACACCAACTTAAGTCAGATTGCAGATAATAAAGCCAATACACTCATTAGTGTAAATGCAATTATTGTTTCAATTATATTATCTACATTATTTCCAAAATTCAGTACCAATCCATCGCTCATTATACCCGGAATTGTATTGTTAACACTTTGCATACTAACCGTTGTATTAGCGATGGTAGCTACAGTTCCCAGAACAACCGAAGGTGTAATTACTAGAGAGGATATCTTAAATAAAAAAGGAAACCTAGCATTCTTTGGTAACTTTCATCGCATGCCTATTGAAGATTATGAATGGGGTGTTGGAGAGTTAATGAAAGACAAATCTTATTTATACAAAAGTTTAACCCGCGACTTATACCACCTTGGTAAGGTCCTCAAAAAAAAGTACTTCTACCTGCGAATTGCTTATTTTAGCTTTGGGGCAAACCTCATCACTTCATCTCTAATATTTATACTAAGCATGCATTTAAATGGATAATATTAAATTAAATCACAAAAAAATAAGCGTTGCCATATTATGCATCCTATTAATTGGCACACCATTAGCTGCGCAAAAGAAGGACTCATTGCGTCACGAAAGTGTTTATAAGGTCCATCATAAAATTGAGATAGGAATCTCTGTGGTGGGTCTACTCACCCTGCCTCGACTGTATAGTATTTCCGATAAAAATGCCTCTCTCAACGAGAGTGATGTTTTAAAGCTAAATCAAGGTGATGTGAATGCATTCGACCGCAAAGTATTTAAATATTCTGAAACTGGATATGAGAAAGCACAAAAAATATCTGATAATCTAATGACAGGAACAATACTCGCTACTGCCCTACTGTTTTTAGATAAAGATATTAGGCGCGATTGGTTAGATATACTTGGCATGTTTGGAGAAGCACACTTGGCTGGTACAATGTTACATCAAATATCGGTATTTAGCGTTCGAAGGCCTCGCCCCTTAACCTACAATACCAATTTACCAATGGATATGAGAACAGGCGGCAACATGAGTAATTCGTTTTACAGCGGGCATACTTCATCTACTGCCATTTCTACTTTTTTTATGGCCAAGGTATATTCCGATTACCACAATTTAAATACTTGGCAAAAAGCAGGTATTTACACGCTGGCAACTATACCTCCTGCTGCCATGGGCCATTATCGCATAAAAGCGGGTAAGCACTTTAGAACGGATGTAATTATGGGACTAATAATGGGTGCTGCAACAGGTATATTGGTTCCTGAGTTTCACAAAAGAGATGTACAAAAATTCACGCTTCTACCCGTATATAATGACGGCATAATGGGTGCAAGTTTTGCGCTGAAGTTATAACAACTGATTTCTATCTCTGGTTAGCTAGTAAATCACTCAAGTCATCCGGAGATAGATCATGGTTAATGTTACCACCATAGAAGTAAGATATCTTACCCGTTTCCTCTGATACAACAATAGCAGCCGCATCTGCCGATTCTGTAACTCCTAGAGCCGCTCTGTGACGCAGTCCAAATTTCTTAGGCAAATCCATACTTTGAGAAACAGGCAATATGCAACCTGCCGCCTTAATCTGATTACGAGCAATAATAACTGCACCATCATGTAACGGACTGTTTTTAAAGAATATATTCTCTAATATTCGTGTGGAGATTACTGCATTAACCAACTCTCCTGTTTGCACATAATCTAAAAGTTCGGCCTTTTTAGATACAACAATTAATGCACCTGTTTTAGTTTTAGATAAGGCCTGGCAGGCACGCACGATGGGCTTGTTATAAATATTCATCACACCTGTAGTGTTGGTGCTAAAAAGTTTATCAAAAGAAAAAGTATTGGCCAAATTATAACGCGTTCCTAAAAGCAAAAAGAAACGTCTAATTTCTTGCTGAAACACAACAATTAAAGCTATAACCCCAACATTTACAATATTATCAAGGATAGACCCCGACAGGTGCATGTTTAAAGATTTTATAACTATCCAAACAATAATAAAGGCAAATAATCCGAAAAAAATATTCTGAGCTACAGTTCCCCGTATCAGCTTATAAATTCGATACATAAGATAAGCCACAGCGGCTATATCTATTACATCAATAAATCGGATATCTAAAAACGTCATTATTTATAATTATTTTAATTAATAGTTTGTTAGCTTTTAATCTGAAGTCTGAAGTGACTCTAACACACTGACCATATTTATTTTTACTTAAACATCATTAAGCTAATTACTGATAACTTGTTGCCAAATCCACTACCAACCAATAGCTAAAAACTAGCCCACTAAGTTCATTATCTTAACACATTCAACCGCTTCTTTCACATCATGTACCCTTAATATATTTGCCCCTTTTTGTAAGGCAATGGTATTTAAAATACTTGTTCCATTCAAGGCTTGTTCAGCGGTAATTTGCAAAGGTTTGTATATCATCGATTTTCGCGAAACACCAACTAATAGGGGCAGCTCAAAAATAGCAAACTCCTGCAATCTACTAATTATCTCGTAATTGTGTTCAATAGTTTTCCCAAAACCAAATCCTGGATCAATTATAACATCATGTAAGCCCTTTTCTTTTAGCACAGATACTTTCTCTGCAAAATATTGAATCACTTCTGTTACCACATCATCATACTGCGCCATTTGTTGCATAATCTGAGGATTCCCCTTCATATGCATCATTATGTATGGCACTTGTAACTGAGCCATTACATCAAACATATCCTTATCCAAATCGCCTGCGGCAATATCATTAATGATATCTACATGATAATTTTCAACAACATACTGTGCTATTTCTGCCCTAAATGTATCCACAGAAAGAATAGCGTCAGGATATTTAGAACGTACTATATCCAAGGCCTTATTTAAACGTTCCTTCTCTTCTTTAACAGAAACTTCAGCAGCTCCTGGTCTTGATGAGTAGGCTCCAATATCTATAATATCAGCTCCATCACTAAGCATCTGTGCGGTATGCTTAAGTATTTGATCAGCATGTTTACCGCCATCATAAAATGAATCGGGTGTAACATTAAGAATGCCCATCACTTTAGGTGTGGATAAATCTAATAGCTGACCATTACAGTTTATTAGGTTCTTTTTATTTAATATTTTGCTCATTTATTTTAGCCTTTATGGGGATAAATATTACTCTCCTACTAACCAATCTCCAAATTTACTTAAAGCATCTTGATTTTGGTTTAACCAATGTCTGGCATTTTCATTTTCGCATTGACTTATATAATAACAATAAGCTGCATTATGCTCCGACTCCCCAATTTGATAGAAAAAAGAAACATAAAAATACCAATAGAAACCATCGTTCTCCTCCTTATTTAATTCTCCCAAAACAGAAAAAAACGAGGCTGTATTTTTCACAAACTGCTCTTCTTCGCTGATAAGAGTATCTGATTGTATTGCACTTCCTGTTGCTTCAAGCAAAGATAGCATCATATCTGCCGGAGCAAAGGTACTATCTTCTTGATTTGAATCCACATAAATTGTAACGTGCTTCTTTTTCTTGACCTGCTCCTCTTTTATATTTCCCTTATACTGATCTTTAAGTTTATAATAAGCCGTTTTAGATCTTTCCGTATTGGGCTCAAGCAACAAAAAATAATAAAGCGATAACATACTTTGCACCCTTTGTCCTTTTTCTTCCATGGTGTAGCCCAAATATAAATGACTACTTGCATGATCAGGATTTTGATCAATACCTTTTATAAAAGTCTGCTCGGCATTATCGTAATCTTTAATATTATAATAATTAACTCCCAAATTAAAATATAATAAGTAGTGTTCGCCAAACCGATCGAGTGCTTCATTAAATAAAACAATAGACTCTTCTGTTTTACCTAAATAATCTAAACAAGAACCCTTACTTAAATAGGCATGAAGCTTATAATCTGTACTATCGGCTTCTAGCACAATATCACTATGTTTAATCGACTTTTTATATTCTTTGGAATACATATAGCTCATAGCTAATTCGGCATGAACAGCATAAGCCAAAGAATTAATCTTTAGAGCCTTTTTATAGGCTGCTATAGCCTCATCATATTTAAAACTATCGTGGTATTTAATGCCTACTCGCATTAAACTATCTACTTTAGCTTGTGATAATAATGATAGATTAATCATCATTAAGGCAAAAGGAATAAACAGGTATTTCATAGAAAAGAGAATTATTATTATATAAACTGCAATTTAACAAAAGAACAATAAAAAACCGTACCCTCAATTGAGAGCACGGTTTAATATCTTAGAAAAGTATTTGTACTTCTTCTATTTCATATCTGCAAAGAAATCATTCCCCTTATCATCCACAATAATGAATGCTGGGAAATTCTCTACTTTAATCTTACGAACAGCTTCCATTCCTAGCTCTTCAAAGTCAACTACCTCTACAGATTTAATGCTTGTTTTTGCTAAAATAGCAGCTGGCCCGCCTATTGAACCCACATAAAAACCACCATGCTCTTTACAAGCATCAGTAACTTGTTGCGAACGGTTTCCTTTGGCTACCATAATCATTGACCCACCTTTACTTTGGAAAGCACCTACATAAGGATCCATTCTTCCAGCAGTTGTTGGCCCAAAACTACCTGAAGCCATACCTTTAGGAGTTTTAGCTGGTCCTGCATAATATACTGGGTGATTCTTTAAATACTCAGGCATCTCAGCACCAGAATCTATCATTTCTTTAATTTTAGCATGTGCCATATCGCGTGCTACAATTAAAGTACCTGAAAGATTTAAGCGTGTTTTAATAGGATATTTTGTTAATTCCTTTAATACATCTTCCATTGGTTGATCTAAATCAATATCAACTGCAGGGGCTAATTCAGGAGCTCTTTCTGGAACAAATTTAGAAGGTGTTTTTTCCAGTTGCTCTAAGAAAATACCATCCTCAGTAATTTTAGCCTTTACGTTTCGATCGGCACTACAGCTCACACCTAATCCAACCGGACAAGAAGCAGCGTGGCGTGGCATACGAATTACGCGTACATCATGCACAAAATACTTTCCACCAAACTGAGCACCTATTTCGCTCTCTTGACAAATTTTAAGTACTTTCTCTTCCCAAACTAAATCACGATAAGCTTGTCCGCCATCGTTTCCTTCAGTTGGTAAGTTATCTAAATAACCTGCCGACGCTTTTTTAACAGTTGCTAAAGTTGCCTCCGCTGATGTACCACCAATTACTAATGCTAAATGGTAAGGAGGACATGCTGATGTTCCTAAATCTTTTATCTTAGCTTCAACAAACTTAGTTAAGTTCTCTTCTGTTAAAAGACTTTTGGTTTGTTGGTATAAAAAGGTTTTATTACCAGAACCACCACCTTTAGTCATAAATAAAAACTCATACTTATTACCTTGCTCTGCATAAATATCAATTTGAGCCGGTAGGTTATTTCCTGTATTTTTCTCTTCAAACATTGAGAAAGGAACCACCTGCGAGTAACGTAAGTTACGCTCGTTATAAGTTGTAAAAATTCCTTTTGAAAGAAACTCAGGATCATTTGCTCCTGTATAAACATTCTCTCCTTTTTTACCCACAACAATAGCCGTACCTGTATCCTGACAAGTTGGTAATTCGCCTTCGGCAGAAACCACTTGATTCATTAACATAGTATGTGCTACAAACTTATCATTATCCGATGCCTCTTTATCAGCTAAAATATTAGATAATTTTTGTAAGTGAGCCGGACGAAGGTAAAATGAAACATCAGCCATAGCTTCTTTAGCTAATAACTCAAGCCCCTTAGGATCTACTTTTAGAATTTTTCTACCATCAATTTCAATAGTAGAAACATAATCTTTGCTAATTAATCTGTACTCTGTGTTATCCTCACTTAGAGGAAATGGTTTTTGATAAATAAATTGAGACATCTTATCTAATATATTTAGTTTGTTATACGATATGTTTAGATTTGTACCGACTTTTTAATAAAGTCGCCCAAAGATAAGAAAGAATATAGATAATTATTTTAATCTGAGCCTTTATTTATAGTGTCATACAACAGATTATTAAGCCTCTTTAAAAAGAAAAGAACAAGGCATACCAGAATTAGAATATTTAAAAAATTAGTAGCTTGCAGTTAATGACAAAAAACAAACGCAACACTTTAAAAAGCCACGAAAAACAATGGATATTGGATGTAATTTCGCACCGAAGTCCAGAATACGCAAGCAAACTTGAGATTAATAAAGTTGTTTCTGAAGCTTTTAAAAATGGTTTAGGTTCGTTATGCTATCAATATATCATCGACGATAAAATTGATTGCCCCAATGATTTGCTCAGTGCTCTAAAAAACGGAAGCTTTAATACACTCATTCAGAACACCCGAATTAAACATATTTGGGATGAATTGAGCCAACTTTGTGTTAGCAACAACTTCGCATTTCTGCCACTTAAGGGAATATTTTTATCGCAATATATATACAAAGATATGGCTTTGCGCCCCATGAGTGACATTGATATTTTACTTCACCCCAATGATGCTGAGGATTTATACCTACAATTGATAGAACTCGGTGCCAGCTCTTCTGAACCTGATTATGTGCGAGAATCTGAAACTACCGATCACCACCTGCCTGGATTAACTTATAAAGGTGTTTATATTGAATTACACCGGAGTTTAATGAGCCTGGATGCTACTTATAAAATTAGCCTACAAACCATATGGAATAACACAACAACATTTAATAACACACAAACTATTGCGCCAAATATTAACCTCATCTATTTTTGCTTACACTTGTATTATACTACTCTAAGGGGAGGTATGCGCTTGAGTTGGCTCAATGATATTATTGTATTTTCGAAGCATGAACACTTTTGTAATACAGAAAAGGATTTCATGAATACCTTACAAAGGTTAAACCTTGAAACACCCATTATTGGAATACTTAAAGCAACAGAAGATATCTTTGATTATACCTTTACTTTTATTGAATCACATAAACTGAGTAAAAAGAATAAGAGTATTTATAAACGAATCCTATTCCTGGTAAATAATGAGGACGAAGTTAGCGGAACAAATTACAGTTACGAGGTTGCTTTAGAAAGACTGAAGAATACTGATGGCATTGCAAACAAGTGGCGTTTTATCCAAAAACGTGTTTTTAATAGCGACAGTGGTCTGGATACTTCAAAACGAATACTACTTGTTTCTTCGCGCATGCTGGGCATGATAAAACAAAAAATAAGCAATCTGTTTAGGTTTTAGTTGCAGGTAATACCTGTATTTCATACTATTCACTTATACCATGTAATACACCTATAAGTATAAACTCAACCCCACCTGACCACCAATATTTATAGTTTTAGTCCTTATTATCGGCACATATTCCGACTGAACTCCTGCATTAATAAACAACCTTTTACTCAACTCATAACTTAACATCAGCCCTAGATCTCCAGATAAACTATAAGGCGTATTTTTTCTCAAATCAGTTGTATAACTATTCTCAAAATACTTACCCTCCAAAATACTTAAATGCTTTAATTTATAGGAGCATCCCCAGTGGGTGCTAACAAAAACATTCCATCTAGTAGAGTGATAAAATCGATACTTCGCTCCTAACCTTAAACTTGCAAGACTTACCTCATTAGACATTGAACCATCAATTGAATCGTTCGAATAGTACTTATTCATCATGTTGATTTCTTGATAGCCTAGTGATAAACCTAGATGAAGACTATTAGAAACTTTATAACTACCCATTATTCCAGCTCCCCAAAAAGTCCCACTACTTTCTTCTGTTAAACCTGCGCCTATTTCATTATTCTTTAGTATTAAAGATGCACCTCCATTCACATACGGTGACAATGAAAATCGATAATCTTTATCCGTAAAACGATTTCTTGAAGTATTTGAATTAAATACATCTAGGTTATGATACCTGCTATTGGTTCGTTTCATCGAACTACTAAATTTAATAATCGGTAACGAAAACCAAGCTTTTGACTTTTTACTTGTTGGCAGCTCTTTATCAGCAGTTGAAAGACTGCCCACGAGGTCACCGTCAGGATGTTCAAGTTGTAGCTCTGGTATAACTGACTCTACTGGCAAGTAACTATCTTTAGGCTTTAATTCCTCATTACCTTTATGCGCTAGTGATGCTATTTTAGACACGTCCTTTTTGTTTGTAGGATGACTTATTTCAACTCTTAGTGGATTAGAAGTAACTTCAGATCCTGGGCTTAAAAACGAAGCTTCAATCCCATCTGGCTCCTCAGATAAAGGTTTAGCACTCGCATATTCTTCTGTAGAATTCTCTTCTTTATGAGTAATATTAATTCCCTTCGCATTCGTATTAATAGAAGATAGTTTGTTGCTATTTTGATGGCTATGAGCAAGTGCCTTCTCACTATATATAGTTGTATTCTGAAGTATCAAACTATCTGTTTCACCTAACCTAGCAATGGTATTTATGTGTTCTTTATTATTCTCTATCTCAGAAACTTCACTTACCGTAAAACTTTCTTCAAAAGTACTTGTACCTTTATTGAAATCCGCGTCCGACCCTTCATATAATACGTATCCAATACCGGTAACAAAAAGTACACTTACCATACTCTTAATCAATACTGAACTATAAACCTTCCCCAAAAATGCTTTGACTGCTCCCCCAATTCCACCAGCATTACTCGCCGCAGTTGATGCTTTTATAGCAACAAGCAGATCTGAAGGAACGCCTGGTTTATATGCGGCGGCCTTTTTTCTCAATATGTTTTCAAACTGCGAATTTGTCATATCCTTTTTTTGTTGCTTTTTCTAATAAAATATGCTGAAATGCCTTTTTAGCTTTAAAGTATTGCGATCGTGAACTAGCTTCCTTAATTTGAAGCATTTCACTAATTTCCTTATGAGAATAACCTTCCACTGCGTATAAGTTTAGGATTGTTCTATAGCCATCTGGAAGATCTTGCATTAAAACAATGAGCTCACTAATATCCAATTCAGCCATACTTGACATGACTATTTGCTCCTCTTCATCACTCACATCAAAGTTTATCTGATCAATACTTACCTCTTGCAGTTTCTTAGTATCTCTAATTTGCTTCAACGCCGTATTGATAACGATTCTTTTTCCCCAAGCCTCGAACGAAGAAATATCTTTAAGTTGGTTTAAGTTATGGTATATCTTTATATAAGCCTCTTGCAAAATATCATCCGCTTCAGAAAATGATTGTGCATACCTACGACATACACCTCTAAACACAGATGCGTGCCTATGATACAGTTCATCAAAAAGCTCCTCTCGTGATTTTCTTTTATTACGCCAGGTTTTAAATATCATTCTAAATAAAGTACTTTACCATTATGCTACAATAAGGAGTACATCTTGTTAAATTCGTTGCCCAAAGTTTTAGATTATTTTATTATTTAACAAAATTAACCCAGACTATAAGTTGCATTTATTAATGAAGAGGTCGAAAATTAACGAACAACACCTTTATTTTTTATTCTTAACTATGGATTTTTTCACTGATAATCAATTCGCTTATCTAGAGCTTTCAATAAAAACATAATCACCCTCAATCAAAATTCAAAAAATGAGGCAACGAAAAATAGTAGTTTGGCTCATTACAATAGCAGGTAGATAAATAGGTTTGTCTAACAACTCATTTACCTACCCTATAACTAAAAACGATATGGATAATCACAATGGTACTATCCGTATTATTTAATAACTCTAAAAAAACAATTATGAATTTCTTTAACAGAGCAATAATATTAGTAGGCATTTTATTTTTGTGGGCCTGTCAAAATGATGATGCCATATCACCTATTCTTGATTTAAGCAATAAAGTATCTGAATTAACAGGTACAAGCCTAAGCGATGCGTCTAAAGATGAAGTGAAAGAAATTGAATGGAAATGTACCAATTGGGACACTAAGTTCTATAAGGGAACTGAAGAGGTAGGAACATGGGATGGATACAGCAAAACCATAAGTGATAGCGAAAAAAACCAAGTTTACAGAATCACAGACGATACCTTTAGTGTTGCTAATGCTGAACCACTAAAAACAAGTGGCGACACTATTAATTATCATTGCCAATGGGATGAAGATGGTACAATAACGATTGATAAAGTTGTTTTTCTATTAAAAAAAGAACAAGAACATTTAGTATTATTTTTTGATACCAAAGATGCAATATCGGTTGCTAAAATATTTAATGTATCCATAGACAATACCTTTGGAGGCGATTTGAATAAGCATGAATTGGAGGGCTTGGGCATCATCAAATTTAAAAAGCACGCTTTTATAAATAAACAAATAGAGGAAATTGAAGCCAATTTATTAATTCAAAGTTTCCACGATAAAGATTTACTATTTGAAACAGTATACAAAACGATTAGTATTAATACCAACAGTTCTATTTTCACCCTCGATGATGCTGAAAACAATAGCACTACATTGGTGAGCCTTAGCAACGAGGAAATAAACTTATCATCAGTAAATCCTCAACGAGCGCAAACATTATTTACACACTTTCTAAAAGCATCACCATTTAACTTCGAAGATATTTCAATTAAAATAGATACCATATCGCATAAGGAAAATACAAGCAATGGGTTTATTGTAAAAGGCGCTAGCATAGAGTCAAACGAAAGGCTTAGCTTTTATATGAACACAGCAAGTGAGGAAGAATATTGGATTAACGAGCCAATTAATACAACCCATACAATAAGTGCCCTTGATTTGGTTCAGGGTTTTATAGATAGAACTCCTTTATTAGGATACACCTTTAATTTTTTAAATAATACAGGTACGGCTTTCAAATATAGATTAGAAGGCTCTGAAGAAGATTTAGCCATTAGGGAAGTGAATATTCTTAACGAAAACGTGGATCTATCGCAACTCAGCAACAAAAATGCAATAGCATTATTTAGCGCATTCCTTAAAGCAGAATCATATACATTTAATTCTTACAACTTATCATTGAGCAATATAAGTCATGATGACGACAAGGATGGTGGTTTTATTGTTAATGGTAATATTACTGAAACGTATGAATCCATCTCTTTCTATTATAATATAAACACCCAAGAAGAAAGTTGGATTTTACCTCCGCGTGCTTTCAAAGAAGAAATAAGCGCAAACGATTTATTTAATAACTTCAACAAGCGATTAAGCATTTCTGGTGGTGTATTTGATAATATGGGTTGGAGCGAAAGCAATACCACTTTTACTATAAATAGCAATACAATTACCCAAAGCAGAAGAATTACCGTATCTGATGATGTAATAAATTTATCCAACTTATCGCCAGAACGTGCTAAAACACTCTTTACAGCCTTTGCCAATAGAAGCCACTTTACTTTTGACAACACTTCTATTATTACTGATAGTATTTCGCACAAAGATGAAACTGGCGGGAGTTTAATTGTTTATGGCACCACTCTTACTGAAAACCAAGTGAGTTTTTACTACAACACCAACGATGAAGAGGAATATTGGATAGTTGCTCCTAATTAAAGATATACTTAACCAAAGTAACAATCCTCATTCAACAGAATGATTGATCAAATAAAAAGAGCCATTCAATACTGAATGGCTCTCTTTAAATATTTTAATACAGAAGCTAATTATACATCAATATTTGCATAGGTAGCATTCTCTTCAATAAACTCTCTTCGTGGTGGTACATCATCACCCATAAGCATAGAGAAAACTCTATCTGCTTCAGCAGCACTTTCAATGGTAATCTGACGTAATGTACGCTCCTCTGGATTCATAGTTGTTTCCCAAAGTTGCTCAGCATTCATCTCACCTAAACCTTTATAGCGCTGTATGTGTACCGAATCTTCTTTACCGCCACCATACTCATCAATAAAGGCTCTACGTTGTTGCTCGTTCCAACAATATTGCTCTGTTTTACCCTTCTTCACCAAATACAAAGGAGGTGTTGCAATATATAAGTAACCGTTCTCTACCAACTCACGCATAAAACGGAAGAAGAAAGTCATAATAAGTGTGGTAATGTGACTACCATCTACATCAGCATCCGTCATAATCACAACCTTATGGTAACGTAATTTAGTAAGATTTAATGCCTTACTATCCTCTTCAGTTCCAATTGTAACACCGAGGGCTGTAAATATATTCTTAATCTCATCGTTATCAAAAACCTTATGCTGTAGGGCTTTTTCTACGTTCAATATTTTACCACGTAAAGGTAAAATAGCTTGTGTAAAACGATCACGACCTTGTTTGGCAGTTCCACCCGCCGAGTCACCCTCGACTAGGAATACCTCACACAAAGCAGGATCTTTCTCAGAACAATCGGCCAATTTACCTGGTAAACCACCACCCGACATCACTGTTTTACGTTGCACCATTTCACGTGCTTTACGTGCTGCATGACGTGCTGTTGCTGCCAATATTACTTTACCAACAATGCTCTTTGCATCCTTCGGATTTTCCTCTAAGTAATGACCTAAAGCAGCACTTACTGCCTGATCAACCGATAAGCTCACCTCTGAGTTACCCAACTTCGTTTTAGTTTGACCCTCAAACTGAGGCTCCTGCACCTTAACAGAAATCACAGCCGTTAAACCTTCACGGAAGTCATCACCACTAATATCAAACTTTAACTTGGCCAACATACCCGATTTCTCAGCGTAGTTTTTTAAAGTACGTGTTAATCCTCTACGGAAACCAGTAAGGTGCGTACCACCTTCAATGGTATTGATATTATTTACATACGAATATACATTCTCGCTAAAAGAAGTATTGTACTGAATGGCTAGTTCTACAGGAACTTCACCTTTATCCGTTTCTATGTGAATTACTTTATCAATTAAGTTTTCACGAGTCTCATCAATAAAAGAAACAAATTCTTCTAAGCCTCTTTCTGAAAAATACTTCTCAGTATGAAATTCACCTTCTTCGTTCTTATCGCGCTCATCAGTTAATGTAATTGTAATTCCTGCATTTAGGAATGACAACTCGCGCATACGATTCTGAAGAATTGAAAACTTATACTCTGTAGTAGTAAAAATAGAAGCATCAGGCGTAAAAGTAACAATGGTACCAGTAATATCTGTAGTCCCTAGTTCTTTTAATTCACCTTGCGGGATACCTATTGAATACTCTTGCTCATAACATTTTCCACCACGGTGTACTTCTGCTTTTAAGTGAGTTGACAATGCATTCACACAAGATACACCTACCCCGTGTAATCCACCAGATACTTTATAGGAATCCTTATCAAATTTACCACCAGCGTGCAATACAGTCATTACAACCTCTAGGGCCGACTTGCCTTCTTTCTCGTGATGATCTACAGGAATACCCCTACCATTATCTTTTACAGAGATAGAATTATCCTCATGAATAATTACATCAATGGTATCACAATGACCCGCTAAGGCCTCATCAATAGAGTTATCTACCACCTCATAAACCAGGTGATGCAAACCCTTAACACCAACATCACCAATATACATGGCAGGGCGCTTACGTACCGCTTCTAATCCTTCTAATACGGTAATACTACTGGCTGAATAGCCTTCTTGTTCTTTATTTTCTTCGCTCATCTAAAAAAACAGCTAAAGTGAAAAATATCTTAATAAAAATAAACCTATTTAAAACTTCTGAGACAAGTGGATTATTGGAGCCTGAGCCTCACATCACACCTATAAAAAAAGCCATACAAATATAACAAAAACAGACTATCCTCAATGGTCAAACAGCCCCTTTTTAAAAGTATTTAAAGGGCCTAAATTGGCTAAAAACGGCTTATAAAAGCATATAATTAACAACACTACCAAATAATCCGTATTTCTACGAGGCCACTTTCTAATATAGGCTAAAAAGCACCTTAAAAGCAATATGCCTTTATGGCAATATTCGAAAGCCTTTACTTAAAATAAGGAAAAACAAAGTAATACTGACTTAAAACAGCAAACAAACCCAAATGATTTTCTTTATTTGCAACAAATAAACTATTTTCGCATTTCCATCAAAAGATGGTAACCAATAAGGTTAAAATCCGTACGCTTGTTGGGTTCTGTTTGGTAAATGCTTGGCATACTAGATGCACATTTCAATCACAAACAGAAGCAACCTACAAACCAATCACTTAGACACACACAATGTGACTGAGCGTGGCGAAGCTGTATTTAACTGCTAGCTCTTAGCGCATATCTAAAACATCAAACTCTAGAGCCTAATAGCTAAAAGCAACAACTAAATACCAAGCTGCAAAACAAGAACTAAGACCTAACTACTAAAATCAAATACATGAATAATAAAATTGCAATAATTGGCCTTGGTTATGTAGGTCTTCCTTTGGCTGTTGAATTTGGAAAAAAGAATCAGACCATTGGCTTCGATATTAATCAAGAACGTGTAAACGAATTACAAAAAGGACACGATCATACCCTAGAGGTAGAAGACAAAGACCTGAAATCGGTTTTAAATACCAAAAACGAGAATAGTGGCTTGTCATTTACTTGCAATATTGATGATCTGAAAGGATACAATATATATATAGTAACTGTTCCTACACCCACCGATAAAAACCACCGCCCCATATTAACGCCGCTCATTAAAGCTAGTGAGACTATTGCAAAGGTAATTACTAAGGGTGCCATTGTTATATACGAATCAACAGTATACCCTGGAGTAACTGAAGACGAATGTATCCCTGTTATTGAGAAGTACTCAGGACTAAAGTTTAACGAAGATTTCTTTGCAGGATATTCCCCTGAACGTATCAACCCAGGTGATAAAGTACGCACCCTAACCAAAATATTAAAAATTACCTCAGGCTCTACACCCGAAGTTGCAGATAAAGTAGACGCATTATACAATACAATTATTACCGCAGGTACACATAAAGCACCCAGTATACGTGTGGCTGAGGCTGCTAAAGTAATTGAAAATAGCCAACGCGATGTGAACATAGCCTTTGTAAATGAGCTATCGCAAATATTTAACCGATTAGGGATTGATACACAAGAGGTATTAGAAGCGGCAGGCACAAAATGGAATTTCCTTAAATTCCAACCGGGTTTAGTGGGAGGACACTGTATAGGTGTTGACCCCTATTACTTAGCTCAAAAAGCACAAGAGATGGGTTATACGCCTGACATGATTATGTCGGCACGTAAACTTAATGATGGCATGGGCAATTGGGTAGCTTCTGAAATCATTAAACTGATGATTAAAAAAGGAGCCACAATAAAAGATAGCCGTATACTAAATCTAGGGATTACCTTTAAAGAAAACTGTCCGGATATACGCAACACTAAAGCAATCGATCTCATTGATGAACTTAAGGAGTATGGTTGCCAAGTGGATGTTTACGACCCTTGGGCAGGTAAAGAAGAAGTACAAAAAGAATATGGTATCAACTTAATTGACACCTATAAAAATCAGAAATACGATGCCATCGTACTCACAGTAGCGCACGACGAATTCAAAAAACTGGATATAGAAAGCCTAAAAGCATCAAACATCACAGTAGTATACGATGTAAAAGCCATATGGGATAAAGCAGTTATTGATGGCCGTCTTTAGTTAGGGATTAGGGGTTAGGACGCTGCGCTTTAGGTGGTAGTGGTTAGGTGCTAGGACGCTGCGCTTTAGGGGTTAGCAATTGAGACTTAGTTCTATAGTTACTAGGTGAACTGTAAAATCCGACAACTCATGCAAGCTGCAAAGCCTAACAACTAAGAGCTAAAAACCGACTAACAAAGCTGCAAAGCCTAACAACTAGCAACTAAGAGCTAAAAACCAACTAACCAAGCCGTAGACCCTAATAACTAACACCTAAGAGCTGAATACTAAGAGCTAAAAACTACGAAGTAAAATGAACTCCTCTTTTAAAGACCTACTTGTTTGGCAAAAGTCCTTACAATTTGCAGATAAGGTAATAGCGAGAACTGAAACTTTAGATACTAGCGCGAAACATTATAGGTTAATTGAACAAATTGAAGCTGCCTCGGCCTCTGTACCGCAAAATATTGCAGAAGGCAAGGGACGTTTCCACCCTAAAGAATTTCGTCAATTCTTATTCTATGCAAGAGGTTCATTGTACGAAACCATTACGCTACTCCACTTATTTGCAATGCGCAAGTGGATAACAAACTCTGAATTAGAAACCTTTGAACAAGAAGCAAACGAAATTGGAAAGATGCTAAACGGATTAATCAATTCAATTAAATATTAGATATTAGGACGCTGCGCTTTAGGTGGTAGGGATTAGGTGCTAGGGCGTTACGCTGTAGCTACTAGGCGAACTGTAAAACCTAGGAACTAACTAACCAAGCTGCAAAGCCTAGCAACTAAAAGCTAATAACTAAGAGCTCACCAACAAGAGCTAAAAACCAACACCTAAAAACTAATAGCTAAATCCTAACAACTATTTCAACAAAAAAAAATGACAGAAGAATACCAATATACAGAACCTTTAAAGGAACGCCATGCCGATATTGAAGCACTAAAACAACTGGCGCTAATTGAAGAGCCCTCTGAAGAAAGCAAGCAAGACTTATTGGAGCTCAGTAATCGACTATTCTTAAATGATTATGAAAGTCAAGATATTGAAGTGGCACGCACACAGTTCTTTGATTTCTGGGATATTGAAATGGATAACTCTGGTATAATACCCATTGAATTAAGTGGTACATCAGATAAGACACATCTAGATCGTATAGATGAAATTATTGATGCCCTGGAGTTTGGCGAAGACTTAAAGTCATTCAATCTAAATAAGTTAGCGGATCAACACCCCGAAATACCATTCTACACTTTGATGAATATTGTAGCTATGGAACTTCAGGGTAAAGAGCCTAATAAAATACTCAAGAAGGTTAAAGAGGCGTGTTCGGTATATCCACAGAACATATTATTAGCGCTACTGCAAGACCAATATCTGATTATTCAAGATAAAGAAGCGGTATTGCTTAACGAAGCAACATTAGAGCAAGGCAGCATGAGCAAGCTAATGAACGGACGCCAACATATGCATCCACTAGAGTTATACATAGCACACGCCGCCCTCTTTGAATTTGTAGCCTCAAAGGAGGACCTACTTTCAACAGATACCTTCCTATTTACAAGCATGGAAGTATATCCCGAGGCAGAAGAGGTATTCAAACAAAAAAGTATGCTGTTAGACTTACACAAGCTAAACTACTGCATTGAGAAATATGCGCCTGAATTGGTGTAATTAATGGTTACTGTGAGAGCTTTAGGGGTTAGGACGCTGCGCTTTAGGGGTTAGGGAGTAGCTATTAGGTACTAGGACACTTCGCTTTAGCCACTAGGCAAACTATAAAACATACCTAAGCCCTAATAACTAGAAGCTAATAACTAAGATGAGAATAAGTGTTGAATATAGTAAGCCCCAAAGTCAATTTAGCGAATTAAGGATTAATTCAGCAAAGTATTTAGCAGACTATGTTATTCGAATAAGTTTTAACGATGGCACAAGAAGAGTTGTTGATTTCAAACCTTTTCTAATCAAGGCACTGCACCCATCTATGAAAAAATATTTAGATGAGAGTAACTTTGCTCAGTTTTCAATCTTAGATGGTAATCTAAACTGGAACGATTACGATTTAATATTCCCAATTTCCGATTTATATAATGGAGAAATAATATCGTGAGTAAGCAAAATAGCCAGTATATGAAGACTGATGGCAGTAGTGTTTTCAAATAGTTTATAATTATACATCTATACCACGATATTGCGTCACTGCGACGAAGGAAGCAGTCTAAAGACGACTAATAATTATTAATGAGCTTTACAGCATTTAAGCTACTAAAGCATCAATCTTAAACGATTCCCCCTTGGCGAAGGGGGTTTATATAAAACTTATTCAAGATCAAGGTAAAAATAGGGGGATTGGTTTTTTTAGCCAGAAGAATGAAGGCAGCAGCAATTTACAGCTCGCCTTGAGATTCCTTCGTTCCTACCAATGACAGAAAATTATATTTACCTGTTTAATAGTGCTTTATGAAATTATCATTAACATCTATTAACAAGTGGCTTGATCCCTGTCATCAACTCATTATGGCTAATTTTTATTGGTTGGCGGCTTGGAATGACGAACAGCATTTAAGCTTATAAATAATCAATTGTAAACAATTCCCCCTTGGTGAAGGGGGCTTATATAAAACTTATCCTAGATCAAGGTAAAAATAGGGGGATTGATTTTATTTAGCCAGAAGTGTGAAGAATGAAGGCAGCAGTGTTTTACAGCTCGCCTTGAGATTCCTTCGTTCCTACCAATGACAGAAAATTATATTTACCTGTTTAATAGTGCTTTATGAAATTATCATTAACATCTATTAACAAGTGGCTTGATCCCTGTCATCAACTCATTATGGCTAATTTTTATTGGTTGGCGGCTCGGAATGACGAACAGCATTTAAGCTTATAAATGGTCTATTTTAAACGATTCCCCCTTGGCGAAGGGGGCTTATATAAAACTTATCCTAGATCAAGGTAAATTATAGGGGGATTGGAATTCAATCCTTAATGTAATTACTACCAAATAATAATCAAAAACAAACAATTTCAGCGCCTCCGTGTTCATCAAGTTACTACAAACGAATCACTATAAACCAATCTAACATCTCTTAACCAAACACAAATAACAACACTTGGAGAATTTAAAAAAGAAAACCACCACTGCCTTTATATGGGACTTTATTGGTCGCATAGGTAACCAAGGAGTCGGTTTTATAGTTTCTATATTTTTAGCACGCCTATTGGAGCCAGAAGAATACGGCTTAATGGCGATGATAAACGTTATTATAGGTATGTCGGCTGTATTTGCCGATATGGGACTAGGCGGCAGCTTAATACAACGTAAGCGACTGCATGCCGTACATTACAACAGTGTATTTTGGTTTAACACCTGCATTGCTGCTACCCTAAGCATTAGTCTTTACCTAGCAGCACCATTTGTAGCACGCTTTTACGAGCGTCCCGAGTTACTCAATATAACCAGGGTAATGTCCTTGTCCTTTATTATTAACGGACTAGCCACCATACAAAACACTTATCTCAAAAAACAACTTATATTTAAGTACTTTGTGCAATTCCGCATTATAGGTGCGGTGGCAAGTGGAATATTGGGTATATATTTAGCCTACAGCGGTTATGGTGTATGGGCGCTTGTTGCACAAACCCTCACGGCCAATAGCATTTACCTTATACTAATATGGATAGTAGCCAAATGGAAACCCAACTTTACCTTCTCATTTAAAGCACTTAAGCAACTTTGGTCCTTTGGGTTTAGAATGTTTTTATCTACAGTAATTCATACTTTGTTTTTACAAATAGATGTTTTAATAATCGGTAAAGCCTACTCTCCTAACCAATTAGGATTCTTTCAACGTGCTAAGGGTTTAAATAATATGATCACAAATTATACCTCAGGAAGCTTAATTTCTGTGTTATTCCCAATGCTTTCACTATTACAAAACAATGATAAAGAATATATTAAAACAGTAAAGAATATACATCACATGTTGGTATTCACAACCTTTGCTATTTCGGGTATATTCTTTCTAACTGCTAAAGATATTATTGTTATACTTTTTACTGAAAAATGGTTACCATCTGTTATTTTTTTCAAAATCCTTATTGTAGGCAGAGGCTTTATTAGTCCTATAAACAGTTTACTTTCAAACATTTTAAGTAGCCGTGGAAATTCCAAAGACTATTTAAGAGTGGATATACTAAAAAAAATAATCTTATTATGCGCATTCCCCTTTCTTTTTTATTATAGTCTAAAAGAATACTTATATGTATTTGTGCTTTGCCTATATATTGGTATGATAATTAACTATTATTATGCCGTAAAAGAATTAAAAATATCCATCCATATTTTTCTTAAACCGCTACTAATAACCGCATCTACGAGTTTCTGTTTAATATTCTCACTAAGCAATATATTAGTCTTTACCAATAACTATTTAAACATAGTGGCTAATATAATAGTTTACACCCTATCTTTTATAGGTATTAATTACCTATTAAAAACTGAGGGTTTATTCTTAATAATTGAAAAAGCAAGAAAAACTATGAAATTATGAATGTTATAAAAATTCACAATATTTAATTGTACTTCACCCATCTCTGTGACTTATAGAATAAATTTTCATAAACAATAGAGTCCAATATTACTAGACTATATTGATAGAGTATATGTTGAAATCAATAATTAATAACATCTATGTCAAAAATGGCTTTAGCACTATCACGTTGAATATAGTTATGAAATTAAAATAGTTACATTTCAAAAAGCAAACAAATCATATTATCACATGAATATAACAAGAAAATACTTAGCCCCCCTTATTAAGTATATATTTCACAAACACAAACCCGTTGTTGGCTATGTTACAGGCCCTAACTTTGGTGATGCCTTAAACATACCTCTATTTAAATTATGTTTTGGATGGAATGCAGAAAGCAATCCTTTTTTAAAACGATACTTTTCAAACTATATTTTCATTGGTAGCATTATTGAAAGAGGGAACAATAAAAGCATTATACTAGGAGCTGGAATTATTAAGGAAGATGAAATATTAAATTATAAACCGAAAAAAGTCATATCTGTAAGAGGAAAACTTTCTCGAAATATCTTACTGAAAAATAAAATAGAGTGCCCTGAAGTTTATGGTGATCCCGCTCTATTACTTCCTTTATTCTACTCTACTCCGCGAATTTCTAAATATAAAATAGGTATAATACCACACTTTAAAGATGCTAATCTGCCTTTAATAAAGGAACTATCTATGGTTAGTGATATAAAAATAATTGACATTTTATGCGGTAAAAATTACAAGAAGTTCATAAATGACATTCATGAATGCGACATAATTGTTTCTAGTTCTTTGCATGGAATAATTGTTTCCGATGCCTATAACACACCTAATGTATGGTGCGAATTTTCTGATAATGTAGAAGGTAATGGATTTAAATTTCATGACTACTTTAGTTCTGTCAATATTAAACGTCCTTTACTTAATGCTAAAGATTTAAGCATACATAACTTCTTCAAATCAGTGGATAAGATTACTTCTACTTACGAGCCAATTCAGTTTGATAGTGAGAAATATTTAAACTATCTAATAGAAAACATAAAATAATCCCATAAATGCATATCCTCCTCATAGTTTCCTGGTACAAAACCAAAGAAAACCCTATTTCAGGTACTTTTTTTGAAGAACAAGCACGAGCCTTAGCTAGAATTGGAAATACAGTTACCATATATTGCCCAAGTTTTATACCATATACATCAAAAGAAAAAGAAGTTTTAACCGATTATAACGATAATGGTATACGTACAATAAGCCAAAGTATCAAGGCTTTGATACCACGTTCAAGAAAGTTTAACTATAAGCACTTAGCAAAAAATGCCTATAAAACGCTTCAACATTTGGGTATATTATCCCAAATAGATATTGTACACGCCCATACATTTAGATTTGCAGGTATAGTAGCTTTAAAAATTAAACAGGAAGTAAAGATAAATTATGTAATAACTGAGCACTTCACACAACTCACTGTTGATGATGGCATTACTCATAAAGTTGATTTAAACTATGCAAAGACTGTATATGTTAACGCATTAAAATGCTTTGTTGTATCAAACTACTACAAAAAGCAAATTGTTGCGAAATTACAACTAGCAGAAGATTTATTTGAAGTCCTTTATAATATGGTTAATAAGATTTTTCTTAATGAAAAATTACATTCAAAAAAAAAACTTATAATATTTTCAACTGGATTTTTAATAAAACGCAAAAATCATACCTTACAATTAAACTCATTTAAATTACTACTTAGAAGCAATCCTGCTGCAATATTAAAGATCGCAGGAGACGGACCTGAAATCGAAAGTATTAAAATTAAAATAAAAGAATTGGGCCTTAATGATAATGTTGTACTATTGGGTTCTTTAAATAGAGTTCAATTATTAAAAGAGCTAAAAAAAGCGAGCTTATTCATACACACTAGCTTATACGAAACTTTTGGTGTAGTACTAATCGAAGCTTTGGCAATGGGTATACCTATTGTTGTTCTGGATTCAGGTGGACCAAGAGATATAGTTAATATCAATAATGGAGTATTAGTAAAGGAAAATAATGCTACTTCTTTTTGTAAAGCGATGATAGATGTTATAAACAATATTGATGACTTCAATCCTGAGGAATTACGAAAAGATTGTAAGCAGAATTATTCTGAAGAAGTAATAATATCACAATTAGAGAATACCTACAGTACAACTAAAATTTTTAAAAAAACACACTAGAAGTGATTTACAATTTATACTTAACATATAACGATGAAAAATATTGTTATAAACTAAATAGGGGTAAGGATATAAAAAGCTCTTTGGATGCTAAACAACCCATGTAATGTTTCATATTCTTTCAGTCTCTTTTATTTAACTATTTGTCAAAACATGAAATTATTGTATTCTCAAAGAAAGCTAATATTATTCTGCTATGATACTTATAAAGTAAAAATACTAATAAATACTACGAATATATTAAATATATAAACGCATATGATACCCGTTACAAAGCCCTTTTTACCACCCAAGCACGAATACGATGCACTAATAGAACAAGTGTGGCAACGCAATTGGCTCACCAACAATGGGCCATTGGTAAACGACTTGGAGCTAAAGCTAAAACAACATTTGGGCTTAGAGCATTTATTATTTACCACAAACGGAACTGTGGCGCTACAAATAGCCATTAAGGCATTAAACCTTACAGGGGAAATAATCACCACACCCTTCTCCTATGTGGCAACCAGTAGTTCCATTGTTTGGGAAAATTGCACACCCATATATGCCGATATTGATGCCCACAGACTAACCATTGACCCTTATAAAATTGAAGCTTTAATTACAGATAAAACCACAGCAATATTGGCTACCCATGTTTATGGTATACCTTGCCATATTGAGGAAATTGAAGCCATTGCACAAAAACACCAACTAAAAGTAATATACGATGCTGCACATGCCTTTGGGGTTAATTACAAAGGAAAATCCTTGTTAGCCTATGGCGATATCTGCACACTAAGTACCCATTCTACCAAATTATTCCATACTATTGAAGGTGGAGCAGTAATCACCAAGAGCCCTGAACTTTTAAAACGCTTGGCTTACATGCGAAACTTTGGCCACGATGGTACCGATAAGTTTAATGGTGTGGGTATTAATGGTAAAAACTCCGAATTCCATGCTGCCATGGGATTGGCTAACTTACCACATATCAATACAATTATCGAAAAGAGAAAAGCCGATAGCTTATTATACGATTCTTGGCTACTCGATAAGGGCATAACTAGGCCTAGCATACCAAACGATACAGATTATAACTACAGCTACTACCCTATTGTATTCCAAAACGAGGACGATTGTATAAAAGTATTCAATAAACTAAGTGCAAACGAAATATTTGCCCGCCGTTACTTCTACCCTTCTTTAACTGAATTGGATTACGTGGATAAACAAAGCACCCCAGTTTGTGATAACATAGCACCTAGGGTATTGTGCCTACCTTTGTATTACAGACTATCACAAGCTGAAATTGATATGATTTGTAGGTTAATTATAAGAACCTTGAAGTACTAATTTTTTATTCTTACACCTTACAGGTTTTAAAAACCTGTAAGGTGTAAGAAATAAAAACCAACTAACAACTATGGACAATCTTCAAGCAAATTATTACTATCACATATACAACAGAGGTATAAACAGTTGTAATCTTTTTGAGGATGAAAATAACTACACCTATTTTCTGAAACTATACGAAAAATATATTAATAATATTGCGGATACTTACGCTTGGGTGTTAATGCCAAACCACTTTCATCTTTTGGTGCGCATTAAACACCCGACAGGTTTTCGAAACCTGTCGGGTGTAGAAGAGAAACTAACAAAACCGCCACACCAATATTTTTCAAACTTATTTAACGCTTATACCAAAGCTTTTAATAAATATCATAACAGACATGGAGCACTATTTGAACGTCCGTTTAGGCGCAAGTTAATTGATTCAGAAGATTATTTAAGGCAGCTCATTTTATACATCCATAATAATCCTGTACACCACGGCTTTACCAATCATCCCATCGAATATGGATGGAGCAGCTATCAAACATGTGTATCAGAAAAGGAAACTAAATTAAAACGAAACAAGGTAATAAGCTGTTTTAACGATATAAATAACTTTGAATATTGCCATAATAATTCAATTGATATTGAAGAAATAAATAATTATTTAGGAATATAATACAGGATACAATACACGACACCTGACAGGTTTTAAAAACCTGTCAGGTGTATAAATAATAATTACTTATGCCCTTTTTAACAGAAAAACAATTGTCGCAAATTGGCTTTAAATGCTATGGGGAAAATGTTCTCATCTCCGATAAAGCTTCCATATACAGCCCTGAAACAATTAGCATAGGTAACCATGTGCGTATCGATGACTTTTGCATACTCTCGGGTAATATTACATTAGGTAACTACATCCATATTTCTGCTTACTCTGCACTATATGGTAAAATGGGTATTATAATGGAAGACTATACAGGCCTATCGCCACGTTGTACTATTTTTAGTGCTAGCGACGATTTCTCTGGTGAATACATGATTAGTCCAATGGTACCTACCCAGTATACTAATGTACAAGGCGGAACTATTACCTTACAACAATTTGCGCAAGCAGGTGCAAATACAGTTATATTACCCAATGTTACTTTACATCAGGGGGCCGTTACTGGAGCCTTGAGTCTAGTAAAAAGCAATATACCCGAATGGGAAATACATGGTGGAACACCTTGTAAATTTATAAAAACAAGAAAAAAAGACTTGTTAAAACACCTGACAGGTTATTAAAACCTGTCAGGTGTAATAAAGAATAATATGAACAACACTACAAATACACCTATGGTATCGGTATGTATGATTACCTATAACCACGAAGCCTATATTGGCGAAGCCATTGAAGGAGTGTTAATGCAAAAAGCAAACTTCCCCTTTAAACTAATAATAGGGGAAGATCATAGTACCGATAATACCAGGGCTATTTGCGAAAAATATGCTGCTAAACACCCCGATGTAATAGAATTATTACCAAAAGAAGAAATCAACTTAGGTATGATGCCTAATTTTATAAAAACACTTAAAGTCTGCAAAGGCAAATACATTGCCCTTTGCGAAGGCGATGATTATTGGATAGATGAAAATAAACTGCAAATGCAAGTTGATTTTTTGGAAGAGAATGAAGAATATAGCCTAGTATTCACTAATAGACACATTCTCAATCCTTCTGGGATATTGTCAAACAGCATTGGTACAATAGATACGTATACAAAGGATGATATACTTAAGGGATTTATACCTTGGACGCAAACAATACTCTTACGAAATAATAAGATTATACCCTCATTCTTAAGGAAACATAATCAATGTCCATCAGGAGATAGACTTATTAGTTATATTTGCTCTACCTTAGGGCCTCTAAAAAGATTAGATAACATTACAGCTGTTTATAGAGATAGCGGCTATGGGGTTTGGAGTAGTATTCCTGTAAAGGATAAATTAAAAACTTCAACTGAAAGATATATTGATTTCATCAATATGGTTAAACCAAACAATTCAACCGAACTAATAAATCTTAAAATTAATAAGGCTAAACTAGAGTTTTTACGTAAAAAACCTATATCATATATCATAAATATGATATATGATAATATTTTTACAAAAAGAACGTCATTCACTTTATTTTTATTCAACTCATTTACAAAAAAGTATTTGAAATCATAATAGTAATTAATTTAGACAACGTATTCTTTTCGAAAAAAATAAAGCAACCTTCCCTACCAATGTTCTTAGGCAAGAGTGCAAAAACAAAATTACCGAAGACATAATTGCAAAGGCATAGTCATTAGTGCATCTGCATAGACAAGTATCGTAATGTGTGACGATAAGTTTTACCCTAAAAATAAAGAAACTGACAAATTGAATCCAACTAAAAATAAAGGCATCTACCTCATACAAGAACCAGCCTGCTTAAATCCCACATCAGGTGCTTTTCAGCACATAAAAATGGGTTTAAAACACCTTGGTACAGCATATAACCTAGTACCCTATTTAGGAACAAACACCTTGGATATAGCTGCTATAAAAGCACAAAAATGCACTACTAATAAACAGAGTACCTATGTTACAAAAAAAAGCCATTGGTTAAAAGGAAGTGTAAAAGACCTACTTGCCCTATGTAAAGGCATTTATGCCATAATACCATTAATAAAAGCGCTAAGAAAAAAACAAGCACAATTTATTTACGAGCGCACTTCGTATTTAAATATTGCTGGTTTAGTGGCAGCTAAAGCCCTTGGCATACCCCATTTTTACGAGGCAAATGGTTTGCAGTTTCAAAGTAAAAAAAAGTATTACAACTCCTTGTTCACACATATAGCCCGATATATTGAGAAACTACAATATAAATACAGCACACACACATTCTTTATTGGGAGTTATGGTAATTATTGGCAATTAAAAGCCAATAATTGGACTAATAGCGAAAATGGTATTGAAAAGGATTTAATAAGTGATACTATACCCTCAAAATTAAACGATGGTAAAATACACCTAGTATTTGTAGGTAGCTTAATGCAACACCACAGACCCGATATACTTAAAGCTGCCCTACTCCTTTTAAACCCCAGTAAATACCATTTACACCTTGTTGGAAGCAAGTTAGATAACTTGCATGCGGAGCTTTTAGCCAATAATGTACCTGTAACTCACCACGGTTTTATAAAGCGCACAGAACTAAAAAAGGTAATAGAAAAGTTTCACATTGGCATAATTGCAGGTAGTCCTGAATACCAATCGTGTATGAAGTTATTCGATTACGCATTGGCAAACTGTGCCATTGTTGCACCGAATGTGGATGTACTAAAAACAAGCTTCGATAAAGAACTTTGTTTTTTTAATGGAAGTGCAACCTATATGGCCAATAAAATTGAACTATTAATGGACAATAAAACCCTAATGCAACAGTATGCGAAAGCTATTAACGATACTGTAAAAACTAATTATACTTGGGAAAATATATTTGCGAATAAAAAACAAGTAATTAGCAATTCCCTTCTATGAACATTCTACATCTAAACGATAAGATCACCATATCAGGTGGTGTCGAGGTATATATTGAGCAACTTTTGAAATATATGCCTCAATATAACATACAATCACATTGGCTTGGTATTCATAAAAATAATAAAAGCTATTCCATTTCAGAATATGGCCAAACATCAGTAACCCTTGAGGTATTATCCTTTAATGATACTGTTGCATACCTAAAACAATTTATTGCAAAATATTCCATAGATATCATACACATACATAGTATTAGCAACCCGCAACTAATAGATGCTTGTTTTAAATTGGCTCCTGTTGTACGTAGTATGCACGAACCGCGGATAGTTTGCCCTGGGCATGGTAAACTCTTGCGCAAATCAGAAGAAATATGTACACGTAAGTTTGGCTTACATTGTATATATCATTCTTATAAGGAAGGCTGTTGTAACCGCCATCCAAAGCGATTAATACCTGCTATCAAAAACACCTACTACGAAGTAAATAAGGCTAGTAAAAAATATAAATGTATTATTGCCATGTCAGACTTTATGAAAGGCGAGGCAATTAAGGCAGGTATTCATAAAAATAAGGTAATGTTAAATCCTTATTTTACTGAAAATACACGACAAATAACAAATGTTGTACATACCGAGGATAAGCGCCTATTATATATAGGGCGACTGTCTAGAACAAAAGGCGTACACTATCTTATAAATAGTGCGATATCATTGCTTGACAAAGGCCATAAAATAATTATTGATATTGTGGGTGATGGTCATGATGCTCATTATTTTAAGAGTTTAGTGCCTGATCATTTAAAACAATACTTTGTATTTCATGGCTGGCAAAGTAGAGACCAAATTAATGAACACCTTGCTAATTCCTATTTACTTTTGTTTCCATCAATTTACCCTGAAGCATTTGGCATATCTGGTATTGAGGCCATGATGCATGGCAAACCTGTAGTTGGATTTAATGTTGGCGGTGTAAGCACATGGCTAAAAGAAGGAATAACAGGATATTTGGTTCATGTTAAAGATTCCGACATGTTTAGTGAAAAAATTACTGAACTTATAGTTGACCAAAAGTTATATGCTAAAATGTGTATTAACGCAAGACAATATGCCTTAGAACAGTTTTCTCCTGAAGTCCATATGAAAAAACTAATAAACGTGTATAATTCCATACTTTCACAATAAGGTCATGCACATAATTCAGATTATAAGCAATTTAGAGCTTGGTGGCGCACAACTAATAATGCTAAACCTTTCCAAGTCCTTGCTTACGCAAGGCCATAAGGTTAGCATTATTAGTATTCTAAACACTACCAAACAGCAAATAGAAATACCTAAAGAAATAAGTGTATATACCTTAATTAATCAGGTTTCTTTAAAGCACAATGTATTTAAATGTATTTATAGCTTTTATCGCTTAGCACAACTAATTAAAACGCTGAAAGGCGATATTATACATTCACACCTTCTATTGGCCAAACTTTTTTTACTAAATGTAAAAAACACACCAATAGTAGATACACAACATGATAATTCTCCTTGGTGGTATTCTAATGATATAAAATCTAGAATTAACCTGAGCACCGAAAAGTATTTTGTAAAGAATAAAGCACTGCATAGTATTGCCATTAGTAATTCGGTAAAAGATGGACTCATTAAGCACTGTAAATTAAATCACAATAAAGTATCAACAATATATAATAGTATCTCAATTAAGCAAGATTCTAATACTAACGATAAAAACGCCTCTGCTGAGAGTATTTTATTTGTGGGTAGATTGAGTTTAATTAAGAAAGGTTTAGATACCCTTGTTGAAATAGCCGAACTATTGGCCATAGATTTTCCAACTCTAAAAATTACAATTATTGGTGATGGCGATGACCGCCATAAATTTGAAAACATGATTGCTTCCAAGGGGCTTGAAAAACATTTTTCCCTGTTAGGCATGCAAAAAAACGTTGCAAAATTTTACTCAAAGGCTAGTATACTTATTATGCCATCTCGTTGGGAAGGTTTCGGCTTAACTGCAGCAGAAGCAGCAATAAAAGGAGTGCCCGTTATAGCAAGTAATATTGGTGGTTTAAACGAAGTGGTTTTAAATAATAAAACAGGTTATACTGTAAATCCAGAAAACCCAAAAGAGTTTGTTGATAAAATTAAGATATTAATCAAGGATAATAAATTATTCCATAAGATGTCATTAAATGCAATAAAATCAGCTACAGAGCGCTTTAACCACGATAAGTTTGCTAATAAGCATGTAAGGATATACAATAATTATAAAAAAAAACGCATTTTATAAATAACAAGTATACATTTATATGTAAATACTTATTAGTATTCAATTTCATATTCCCAATCCTATAGTTGTACTAGATCAACTTCACACAGTATTATAACCCTTAAAATAAACCATGCTTTTTAATTCCATAGAATTTACGATTTTCCTACCTATTGTATTTACCTTATACTGGTTGCTTAAGTCGAATATAAAGGCACAAAACACCCTTATTTTACTAGCTAGCTACCTCTTTTACGGATGGTGGGATTGGCGCTTTTTATCACTGATTGCCTTTAGTACCCTTGTTGATTATGTAGCAGGATTGCAAATTCATAAAAGCGAAAAACACAAACATCGCCGTGCATGGTTACAAGTAAGCTTGTTGGTTAATTTGGGTTTCTTGGGCTTTTTTAAATACTATAACTTTTTTGCTGATAACTTAGTAGAGGCTTTTACATTTTTTGGTAGTCCGCTAAACGTAGATTCATTAAACATCATATTACCAGTGGGTATCAGCTTTTATACCTTTCAAACATTAAGTTATTCCATCGATATTTACCGTAAAAAGTTAGAACCTACTATAGATTTTATTGCATTCGCTTCTTACGTTAGTTTTTTTCCACAATTGGTAGCAGGCCCCATAGAACGGGCAGTTCACTTATTACCACAGTTCAGAATAGAAAGACATATTTCTCCAAAGCTATTACAGACTAGTCTTAACTTCATATTAATTGGGATATTTAAAAAAGTGGTAGTGGCAGATCGATTAGCTCCCTATGTGGATCATGTATTTACATCGTATACCGATACATTATGGCTAACTATTATTATTGGTATATTCTTCTTTGCTATTCAAATATACTGCGACTTTTCCGGTTATTCAGATATAGCCATTGGTGTAGCTCGTTTGTTTGGCTTTGATTTAATGCTAAATTTTCACTCTCCGTATTTTGCCAACTCTTTTACTAGTTTCTGGAAGCGTTGGCACATTTCGCTATCTACTTGGTTTAAGGACTACTTATATATTCCATTGGGAGGTAACCGAGTAAGTACTATTCGGCACAAAACAAATCTATTCATCACATTTTTAGTTAGTGGTTTATGGCATGGTGCCAATTGGACATTCATAATATGGGGAGCCACTCATGGTTTTATGCTAGTATTAGAAAATAGTATAACAGAAACCAATTTATCTAAAAAAATAAAACAAAACAGATTATATTCTAAGCTAGCAATTATACCCATATTTTTAATGGTATGCTTAACTTGGGTATTCTTTAGAGCCCCTAATTTGTGTGTAGCAACAGATATTTTACAAAGAGTGTTCTCTCCTAGCCTTATACTAAACATACCACAATTGTGTGCGTATTTGGGTCCTCTGAATCTTGCTCTATCTCTTCTTGTCATAGGCATACTCTTTATATTAGATTTGAAGTATCCACCCATAAAGATTGCACTATCAAATGTGCGTTATCAAAATATATTAACTATTGCCTTATTATTATTAATCATCTTCTTAGGCAAAAATAACGAAGTTGCCTTTATCTATTTTCAATTCTAAATGATGTATAAAAAAATAGTTTTACCATTTATAATTACCTTGTTTCTAGTTTTTATAATAGGCACTATATTTGAGAAATTTTTAGTACTAAATAGTAGTATTTCAGGGGCTGCTAAGGTAAACACAATTCTAAATAAAAATAAAAAGCACGAAATAGCAATAATAGGTTCTTCAAGAGCGAACAGTTCGTATATACCATCAATATTAGGTTCTCAATATCATAACTATGGTATAGATGGAACTTCTATGAATGTACATTTAAAACTACTTAATGCGGAACTACACAAAGATAAAACAACACCCATTATTTTTAACCTTGATTATAATATATGGGGCAATGGCACAGGTGATATAAATAATTATATTCCTTGTGCTACACAAGCTGTCGTAAAAGAATTATTAGGTGATAAATATAAGTTTTACTTTAGTATCCCCAGTATCAAATATTATGGAAATTACGAACATTATATAAGGTACTATCTTAACGAAAGGATGCAGTTAACAAAGATTATTGATAATGGAGCTAGTTTAGAAACAAATAAATTAAGTAAAGCTGAATTCGCCAAACTAATAAACAAAAGACTAAATAGTAAGACCAAATATAATCGCAATGTATATCAATTTAATACACTGAATGCTACAATAAAAGATAACCCTCATAGGCACTTCATTTTTGTTATAGCTCCTTATCATATAAGTGCTATTCAGTCTTTCGAAAACAAAAAAGAATTCTATAACGATGTAAATGAACTTACTAAACATGCAAACAGTACATTGCTCGATTATTCGAACTTCGAATTAGGTGATAGTAAATTTTTAAATACCACGCACCTCAATTACGATGGTGCAATTTTGTTTAGTGAAGCCTTAAAGGATACTTTATGCGGTCTATTACAATAGCTATCCTCTATAGTTACTCTTTCTTTATGCATCCCAATTACCTTGTTACTTGCTAGAAAGCATAACTCTATTGGTGTTAAAAAACGGTCCAAACTATTAATCTTTCAATCTATTTACCTCATAACCCAATTACCTTTTTGCACCCTAAAATCTATATACTACCTTTATCCACCTAAATATAAAAGCCTTCATAATTTGACCGAGATAATAAATTTATTCAAGCAATACAATAATATATGGACTGCGCTATTTGTAATGATAGTGGGTGGTGTTTTTGCCGGTATTGCTGGTGCCTGTATCGTTTTACTATTTTATATAGCAACACAGCAAAGCCAGTATAAAGACGAACTATTGTTGGTACTATTCTTGTGCGTATTTTTTTTAGGAGATAACTTCAGTGGGCGTTTGGGATTTGCCAATAACCTTAGATTTGTGTCATTGGGGCTCAGTTTAGTCTACTTTAGCCATTATAATATATTTGACCAAAACTTGGGTAATAAGATATTACCCTTCACTATTATTGCAGTTGGTATTACTTTATTGTATTCGCCACTTGGAACGTTAGCTGTCTTAAGAGCTGTAGCCTACTGGCTTATGGCCTTGGTTGTATTTAAGGCTGCAAGTGTGAGTTTTAACAAAACAGCTACTCAAATATCCTACATTATACTCTTTTTTATTGCCCTTTATTTTTTAGTAAATATTCTCTTATACTTTGTACCTATTGCATCATTAAAAATATATGTAGCAGGTCGTTTTAGTGGTTTAATGGCCAACCCTAATGGTTTAGGTATATTGGCCACACTATGCTACCCCTTTACTGATTTATTTAGGCGCCGTAAGGAAATAGAAATACATCCAAAACTATTTATAGCCATTAAATTAGGTATTTTATTTATTGCCATATTAACAGGCTCTAGAAATACCCTATTATCCATATTAATTTACGAAACCGCAATGAAGTTTAGTAAGAACAAGGGTATGTTATTTGTTAGTCTAGCTATTTTTTCCTTACTATATTATAGCATTTCAGTAAACGATATTATTGCCCTTATTTATTACCTCGACTTAGGTGAATATTTACGTGTGGATAGTCTATTGGATGGTAGTGGCCGTACCCAAGTATGGGAAGTGGCTTGGGAAGAGGTAAAACGTTCGCCGTGGTTAGGCAATGGTATGATGTACGATAACCATTATATAGCCGAATATAGAAGAGTTGTTATTGGCCCTAATGCTGAACGTGCCTGGTCGGGTATATGGAACTCATACTTAAGCTTATTACTAAATGTGGGAATAGTAGGTGTTGCTACATATGCTTATTTCGTTAAAGAAATGTTTAAAGCTGCTCAGCTAAAAGACTTGGCATTTGCCTTTATTCTAATGACGGCATTTTCTGCCATAACAGAATCGTGGATGGCTGCTTCTATGAACGCTTTTACGCCTATGTTCTTTTTGTATTGGGCGGTGCAGGCTCAGCCGATGGAGGGAGCAATGGGGCAAGAGGTAGATAGGTCAGGAGGTGATTAGATCATTAGGCCGGTAGATATCTAGATCGATAGGTCATTGGGTGGGTAGCTTATTAGGTCAGTAGGTCAAGGAGCTTAGTAGATCAATAGGTGAGGTTAAGAGCTTAATAGGTCATTAGGTCTGTAGATCATTAAGTTTGTAGGTCAATAGATGAAGAGATCGTTAGGTCAATAGGATATTAGACTAACAAGCCAATGATCTAATAATCTAACGACCTAAACTCCTATTGATCTAATTCCCTAACTACCTAATGACCTAAGAACCTAATGTGCTCTAAACTCCTAACAACCTATTGACCTAACTACCTAATGACCTAGGAACCTAATCCCCTTTTATCTAAAAATCCCTACCTTCGTACCATGTATAATAACGAATCAGAGAAACTAGAGTTAAAAGCATCCTTTGGAGAATGGAAAGAAATAATCATTTCATTGGGCGCATTTGCCAATAATAAAGGAGGTAAAGTTATTGTAGGTATTAATGACGATGGTTCCCCTGCTAACATGCAGGTTGGTAAAACTAGTATCGAGGACTTTGTAAATAAACTTAAGAACAATACCGATCCTATTTTATACCCATCAATAAATATTAAAACCTTTGCCTTGGGCGAAGTAGTAGAAATTGAAATTAAGCCTTCGGATTATAAGCCTGTATTCACTTTTGAAAAAGCTTGGATAAGAGTTGGTAAAAGCAATATTAAACTATCTAACGCAAAACTAAGAGAGTTTATGCTTAGGTATGCAAACATTGACTTTGATAGTCAGATAACGAAGAACTTCGCTATTGATTCTGCATGGAAGGAAAAATTTAATATAAATACCGAAAGCTCTGCTGTAACCATAGCGGACTACCTTTGCCTCAGCCTTAAAAACGAACGTTATCCTCAAGCTATTGTTAAAGCAGCTCGATTTAAAGGCAATGAGCCTGTAGTATTTATTGATAACATTAGTTTTAATGGGGGCTTGTTAAGTATAACCGATCAGCTTATTTCATTTATAAAAAAGAATATTAAGTTTCGCTACGAGATTAGTGAAAAGGCAGTACGTAAGGAAATATGGGAGTATCCTCTAGTTGCTCTTCGTGAAGCAATAATAAATGCCTTGGTGCATCGCGACTATAGCGACAGTGGCAATATTCAAGTGCGTATTTATGATGATAGCCTAGAGATTTGGAGTCCTGGATTATTACCCAAAGAGTTAAATATAAACACACTACACAAAAATAGTCGATCAATACCGCGTAATCGAAATATCCTTAATATATTTCATGTAGCAGGTGAAATTGAGAATTGGGGTACTGGTTTTGCTCGAATCAATAGAGCATGTATTGATAATAACAACCAAACGCCGCATTACAGTGAGCAATCCGGAGCTTTTGTAATAAAGTTAAAGCCATCACTTTTAAAGGATAAAAGTTCGGATAAAAGTTCGGATAAAAGTTCGGATAAAAGTTCGGATAAAAGTTCGGATAAAATATTACATTTCATTAAAGCAAATCCTTCCATAACAACCAAAGAGTTAGCCAATCTATTAAATATTTCAACAAGAGGAGTAGAAAAACAATTGGCCAAATTAAAAGAAAACAATATGATTATGCGCAAAGGAGCTAAAAAAGGTGGCACTTGGCAAATCCTCTAACAACCTATAAATCTAAAACCCTAAACACCTAATGACCTAATCCCCTAACAACCTAAACATCTAATGACCTAATAATCTAACTACCTATTAACCCAAACAATCATAAACAAATAAAATGAACATATTAGTACTATACACAAGCTTAACCGATTATTGGGTGGCATGCATGCGATACGATTATAAAATCAATGGTAATAAATACCTTGTTTTTAGACAAACACCCAACCCTAATGCACCTTTTCAGCTAAACTCCGAAGAAGGTATAGAGATAAATAACCAAAGTGATTTTGAGCTGGCTGCATTACAAGTAAAAATAAAAGAATTTAACCCAGATATGATTTATATATCAGGTTGGGTAAACAAAAAATATCTCGCTATTGCCAAAAGCTACAAAAGTAAGGGCATCCCAACTATTACAGGTCTCGATAACCAGTGGAAGGGTAATTTAAGACAACGCATAGGTGCATTATTGGCGCCTTGGAAGGTAAAAAAATACTTTTCGCATATATGGGTGGCAGGTATGCTGCAATATGAATTTGCCCGTCAGTTAAAATTTAAACCACAGCACATATTAAATAACTTATACTGTGCCGACTTGGATAAATTTAATAACCCTACTATTGCATACAACAAGCGTTTCGTTTTTATTGGACGATTAGTACACCACAAAGGTGTAGATCTTTTAATGGAAGCATTTAAAAAATTAAAAGCGCAACACAATAGCGATTGGGAGCTGCATGTAATTGGCAATGGCGACTACATTGATGAGTTAAAGCAAATAGAAGGCGTAGTGCATTACCCTTTTATACAACCACAAGACCTACCTGCCGAATTACACAAAGGCGGTGTTTTTGTGTTACCAAGCCGATACGAGGCCTGGGGCGTTGTGGTTCAGGAAGCAGCAGCAGCAGCCATGCCTATGATATGTAGCGCCTCGGTAGGAGCAGCACGTCATTTATTACAAAATGGCTATAATGGCTATACTATAAACGATAATTCGGTATCCGATTTATGCAAAGCCATGCATAAAATAAGTACATTACCCAAAGATACGCTTACCCAAATGGCCAAAAACAGTGGCAGTATCTCAACAAATATTAACCATGCCATGTGGAGTGCACAACTCAATGAAGTGAAGTGATGCATCTTGTAATTATACTCTTGAATAATCGTTCTACGAGTACTTTGGCATCCAAAAAATCATCAATGATGATACTTTCCGAGAGCAACTCATCCAAAAAGGACTAGAAAACGTAAAACGATTTGATATTAAAGAAATAGCTAGGCAATATGGTGCTATATATAAAGCTCTTTAGACCTGTCAGGTTTATTAGCGCTATGCAATAAACCTGACAGGTCTAAAGTATTTTTTTTACTACTCAATAAAATCGTCGCCATCCGAGAAACTATAATTATCTTGGCAATACTTAAGGTTCTCCTTATCCCCAAATATTTTAATAACAGCCTCACGTTGTAAATTTGTATCCTTCGAACTAATTAATGCAAATTTAATTAGTTCGAAGGAAGCTAATAGCCATGTTTCAAGTTAAACTTTCTGCCAAAACTAGCACGTTTACAGTATTATTTTTTACACGAAGTTTGCCTAGTGTTTTATTGGAACTTTAATTTCCTGGGGTCTTGACGAGAATCAAAAAGTCTAGCGATTTCAATACCTTCAAAAACCTCTCGGTAGTATAAAGTATTTTGTTTTGTTACAACACTTTTCCTGATATGCAATTCTAGATTAATTATTGGAAATATTTTTGGGTCTTCAAGAATCAAACGAACATTATCATCAATCTTATTGATAAATTTAGTAATCACGCGTTGGCTCCATTTATTCTGCAAATAATCAAGTATAGATATTAAATCTTCTTCAGCTGCAGTTGACCAAATGACCTTTCTACTATTTACCATATTGATTTCGAATACTCGTCATTACATCATTATGACTTCTTCCTTCGCCATTATTTAATTGGTCTATACCAAGTCTTATTGCGGCTTGCTGTTCTGATGTTAAATTTTGCCAATCATCAATCTCACTTTTACCATTGATATAATTTATTAGCATTCCGTAAGCTTCTTCTAGGTTATTTCCTTTAAGAGAGTCTAGTTTCCGAAATAAGTCTATTTTAATCTCTGCTGCGTTCATAATTATATACTTTTTATAAAGATAAATATAATTGCATTAGATAGGAAATAACCTTGATTATTTTTGCATTAGGCACAACGTTTTCAATAAAAGCCAAACCTCCAAAACTCAGCCTAGCCAGATTTAAAAATATTTGTCAGGGTGAATCCCCCTATTATAAATATGATAATAATTGCCGGGTAGTAGTTTTTGGGTATAATTGGTCATAGGCATAAATATCTACCTATAAATATAGCTTTTTTTATTTTTTATACCTATCTAGTTTACTGGGCAGAACGCTAATAAACAGGATAGATATATTTAAAAAATAAGTAATAAGTTATATCATTCAACCTCCAAAATTATAATAGGTATCATTAATAAACCTAATCATAATGAAATCTACATTTTGCAATATGTATTTCATCTTCTTTCACTTGATAAATGAGTCTATGTTCTCCATCAATTCTTCTATACCAAAACCCTTGGTAATTATGTCTTAAGGGCTCTGGTTTCCCAATACCAGTATAGGGTTCTCGAGAAATAGATTTTAGCAACTCATTTATTTTATGTACATATTTCTTATTTGTTTTCTGCCAGTACAAATAGTCTTCCCATGATTCATCTACAAAAATATACTTCATCAGTCAAGTAATTCTCTTTCATAGGAATCTTTAGTTTTAAACTTGTCAATTGCTGAGTCAAGTCGTTTTTTATTTGTTTTTGATGACATCTCATGTTGAGTTGCACATAATGAATTATATTCTGCCAGCGACATAACAACTATTCCACTGTCTTTACCGCGATTAATAATCAAGGTTTCAACATTCTCTATAACACTATCCATGTAGTGCTTAATGTCTTTCCTAAAGTCCGATAACGTCGTAGTTAGCATGATTTCTTATTTTTATATGTACATATTGTTGTACAAATATAGATACATTTAACCATAATTCCAAACCTAAGGCTTACATCACATTATTCGATTGGAACAACCTTCCAATCGCTGCTGCAGAAGTCCCCTTCATATTGCTCATCCTAAAAAAACAACTCCCTATACCCCTCCACTAAATCCTTATTCTCTACAAATTGCACTGCTCTTTTTCTTGCTCCATCGCACCAAATATTAAAGGAATCTTGCTCCATATTGAGCAAAGAATTTAAGGCATTTGTATAGGCACTTTTATTATTTAAATCCAAGTCATAACCACACTTCTCCTGCTCTAAATTCCTCCACGGAGTTTGGTCACTGATTAGCACAGGCCTAGCCGTACTTAAACTCTCCAATATTACATGTCCAAAGTTCTCCCCACGTGTTGGCATATATAGCACGTGATATTGCTGTATGGTCTCACCCACTAATGAGGCTTCAACGGTTCCTTTATAAGTCACCTTTATATTTGATGGTAATTGGCTAATTACTTTCTCACATTGTTTCCAATATTCAGCATCATATATTTGACCATATAAATCGAAACTAAGCGTACCAATATCTTGAGGTAACTCTGCCAATCTTTCAATGGCAAATAAAGTATTCTTCTCTGGCGCTATACGGGCCAAGCTAACCAGCTTAAGACTTCCCTTTTCTTTCTCTATATTTTTCTGAACTGGTAACTCCTTCTTAGGTAAGTTATCAGCGATACATACCTTTGTTTTAGTACCAATTGAACGGTATATATCCTGTTCTTCCTTAATATTAGTAGCATGAAAAATAACGTTCCGATATAAACCTGCTAGTTTACACAACCTCAAAAATAGACGTTTCTTCCCTCCTTTTACAGCAATAGCACTTTGTGCCAACATACCTCTTGAAGCAACTATTACCTTTTTAGCATTTAATTTATGCGCAACTAATAAAGGGGTAATAGAAAACTTAAGAGAATATATCCCATTAATATAAATACTGTCAGGATTTATTTCTCTTACTAAGTGCCGATATGTAGTTTTGTTTTGATGCTTAGCATCTGCATAATAAACTTTTACACTATCACTAAATAGCTCCCAACAATTACTTTTCACATCAGCGTAAGGAGTTGTTTCTGTATAATCTGTATTACGAGTAACAATATAAAAATCGTACTCATCCTTTAAGTACTCCACCATATTAGCCATCGATCGAACAGGCCCTCCCGCTTTGTATCCGGGCAAAAACCAATCAATAAAAATGAGGATTTTCTTCTTAGTAGTCATGCAGCAAAGATATTATTTTAGACTAGAGATAGTAAATTATAGAAGTTAGAGTTTTTAAAATAGTATCAAGTATCAAGTATCAAGTATCAAGTATCAAGTATCAAGTATCAAGTATCAAGTATCAAGTATCAAGTATCAAGATAAAAGTTTGAGGTTGAAATAACCAATCACCCACAGTAAAAGGAGATTATTTAGAAATGTAAAGCATTACAGCCTTCAGGCTTCACACTAAAAAAATCAATCCCCCTATCTTTCACCTTGATTTTGAATAAGTTTTATATAAACCCCCTTCGCCAAGGGGGAAGTTGCTTAATGTAATTGATCATTTATAAGCTTAAATGCTGTTCGTCATTCCGAGCCGCCAACCAATAAAAATTAGCCATAATGAGTTGATGACAGGGATCAAGCCACTTGTTAATAGATGTTAATGATAATTTCATAAAGCACTATTAAACAGGTAAATATAATTTTCTGTCATTGGTAGGAACGAAGGAATCTCAAGGTGAGCTGTAAAACACTGCTACCCTCAGCCTTCACACTAAAAAAAATCAATCCCCCTATCTTTCACCTTGATCTTGAATAAGTTTTATATAAGCCCCCTTCACCAAGGGGGAAGTAGTGTAATGTAATTGATCGTTTATAAGCTTAAATGCTGTTCGTCATTCCGAGCCGCCAACCAATAAAAATTAGCCATAATGAGTTGATGACAGGGATCAAGCCACTTGTTAATAGATGTTAATGATAATTTCATAAAGTACTATTAAACAGGTAAATATAATTTTCTGTCATTGGTAGGAATGAAAGAATCTCAAGGCGAGCTGTAAAACATCTTAATACTTTTGTCTTGATACTTGATACTATAAAAAAGCTGTAAAACACAAGTGGCTGTCAACTTCACACATCTGACTAAATAAATTATTTTAGTCTATTTTCTATATCCATACATTGATGCAAGATTCTGACTATCTCTACTACATCATCATCAGCCATTCTATAAAAAATAAGATGAGATTTCATTCTCGACATTCTATAACCAGGACGCACATAATCAATATTTCTACTTAAATTAAAGTGCGCTGCAATAAACTCGATCTCATTAATTATTAGATTGTTATATCTATCAGCTTGCCCTAAATACCACTTTTTTTAAGGTATAAAGCCAAATATTCTCAAGGTCACTTATTGCCAATTCACTAATTCTATATGGATGCATCATTACAAATGCTTCTTATGTAATTTGGCTAAATGAGCTTTGGGGTCAAAATCCTCAACCATACCACTGCTTTCGCCCTCTATCAAGGCAGTCCTTAGTTCTTTTATTTTCAGCTCTTCTGACTCTAACAACCTTAAAGCAGAACGTACCACTTCACTTGCAGAACTATATTTACCAGATTCTACCTCACTAAGTATAAAACTTTCAAAGTGACTCCCTAATGATATCGATGTATTTTTTCCCATAACACTTCTTTTCTTCAAAATTACCAACTGTTGGTAACATATGCAAGTGCACTCTTTCTATAGATAATTGAAATGTAGTGATCAGTCTAAAGTCAGTAGAAAGGAGTTATTCTACTTTAGCAAGAAGCATTCTTATTGTCTTCTCAAACCACAAAAGCACCCGTCATTCCGAGCCACCACCCAAAAAAAATGGACATAATGAATTGATGACAGGGTGAAAATAATTTACCTTAGTTATTCAATCTACACAGTTGTAGCCGACCTCTCGTAT